>JAEUML010000140.1 GCA_016792785.1 Alphaproteobacteria bacterium | reverse complement strand
GGTGATCGATCCGATCGACGGCACGCGCGCCTTCATGTGCGGCATGGCGCAATGGGGGACGCTGATCGCGCTCAACGACGGAACGAAGCCCGTCGTCGGCGTGCTCGATCAACCCTACACCGGCGAGCGGTGGGTCGCGTCCAATGGGCGCACCACGTTTCGCGATGCTAAGGGACAGCGCTCGCTGTTGAAGACGCGGCCGTGCCCGTCGCTTTCGACGGCGGTACTGTCGACGACATCGCCCGTCGGCTACTTCAGCGACGCCGAGCAAGCAGAGTTCTGGCGCTTGTCTGCTCAGGCCCGCCTCACGCGGTTTGGCGGCGATTGCTATGGCTACGGTTTGCTCGCGATGGGGTTCATCGATTTGATCGTCGAGACGACGCTGCAGCCGTGGGACGTGCAGGCGCTCGTTCCGATCGTCGAGAACGCAGGCGGCGTCATTACGACATGGGACGGCGGGCCGGCGCAGGACGGCGGACGCGTCGTCGCCTGCGGCGACGCGGCGCTTCACGCGGCGGTGCTGGGCGCCTTGGGCGCGGTGCGGTAGGCCGCGTTCGTCAAGCCGATGAACGGATCGAAGCACGCCCAGAAGGCGCGGCGAATTTCGTCCTTTTCCATCATGATTTCGTGTTCGGCCTTGAGCATCACGTACATGCCGCGCTTGATGCGCTTAATCAGCGTGAGGTCGGCGCCAGGATGGACGAGTTGGTCGTGCGCGGCGCCGATCAAGAGCACGGGCGTTTCGATTGCCTGAGCGAATTCTTCGCTCGCCACCAATTCCATCGAACGGAACGCGGCTTCGAGCCAGCCGAACGTGGGCGCGCCGAGTGCGAGCTTCGGCTCGCTCTTGATGCATGACAGCCAGCGTTCGAAGCGCGCCACGTCGCTCGTCACGCCGTTCGTTTCGAACACGGTCTTGAACGGGTCTTGGGCGGCGCCGCCCGGAACGAAGGAATTTCCGGCGCCCGTCGCGGTCGACGCACCGGCCAGCGCGCGCGCCACCCAAAGCGGAAAGGGGGCCGTCTTGACCGCGAGCATTGGCGCGGTCAGCACGGCGCGTTCGAACTCGTGCGGAAAATCGTGCAGATAGCGCAAGAGCACATTGCCGCCCATCGAATGGGCGAGGCCGTGATAAGGCTTCGTGCCGTGCTCGCGCACGATACGGGTCATCACCGCGCCGAGATCGGAATCGAACTCGGAAAAATCCCGGACGTGGCCTTTGAGCGCTTCCGGCAACGCGCGCGTCGACAGTCCCTGCCCGCGCCAGTCGAAGGTCACGACCGAGAGACGGCGGGCGAGAAGTTCGCCGACGACCTCGAAGTATTTCTCGATGAACTCGGTGCGGCCGTTGATGAGGACGACCGTGCCATGCGCTTCATGCGGCGGCAGGATCCAGCGCGCCGTGCGCAATTTGACGTCGTCGCCGAGTGTCAACCACTCGACGACGCCGCCCGGCGGCGCCGGAAAGCCCGGCACCACCACAAAGTCGGATTGGGGCCCTGATCGGGCCACGAGCGCCTAGCCGGCGGCTTTGGCGAGGATCGGCCCAAGCTTCATTGCGACACTCATGTCGCCTGCGACCTTAAGCTTGCCCTGCATGAAGGCGGTCGTGCCGTCGAGCTCGCGCGCAACCATCTTCTTGAACGTGTCGGTCGACACGGTGATCGTGCAGTCGGCCGGCTTGTCGTCGTTCGAGACGGTGTTCGGCGACGATTTGCCGTCGACGAAAATGTGGCCCTTGCCTTCGAAGTCGAACTTCAGCGTCGAGTTCAGTCCTGAACTCGTGCCGATGGCCTTCTTCAGGCCGTCCGTAAAGGTGGCGACGTCTGCATCCATAGTGCGGTTCCTTCCTTAGAGAGAAAACTGATCAAGACCGGGGCGACTCATACTGGCGCGCGCCGCGCCCGTAAAGGCGCACCCTGGCCCAAGAAGCCGGGTTATAGCAGGGCATATCGGCCCCGTGCACCAGCGGTGGCGCTCGCGGACGCTACGGCAAGCCTTACAACCGGACGATGTCAGACCGCAGCACCTGCCGCCGTCAGCGCATCGCGCAGCGGACCTAGGTGCGGTTCGTAGTTTTTCCAGCGTCCGGCAGAACGTTTGTAGACGGGCTGGCGCACCTGCCAAACGCTCGCGGTCAGGACCGTGCGCTTGACCTCCTCAGGCCGCAAGCAGGCGTCGTCCCACGGCAGACCCACGAAATCGATCAACCGGCGCGTCACGGTCTCCTGGTTTTCGACCAGGTCCTCGTAGTCGATTTCGAGCATCCGGCCCGGCAGGACTTCGCGCCAATGCTGCATGAGTTGCAGGTACTGCGCGTAGTGGTGCCCGAGGTCGGCGAGATTGCGGGCATACGAGTGGGCGTCGTTGAAGTTCTGCTGCCAGATCGACAGACAGGTGTCGAACGGATTGCGCCGCGTATGGATGATGCGCGCCTTCGGGAACATCAGCGCGATGAGACCGACGGCTTGGAAGTTGTGCGGCATCTTGTCGGTGATGCGGGTCGCGGCCGCGTTGCGCGCCTTTGTGTCGATCGCGTCGAGATAGCGCTGGGCCAGGACTTCGACGCCGACCCATGAGAGGTGACGGGCGTTCTTGTGAATGCCGTCGTCGCGGAAGACGAGGTCGGCCATGTCGCGTTCGCAGCGCTTGACCGTTTCGAGTTCGCCCGCGGCATGGACTTGTGGGTGCCCCGCGATAATCGTTTCTGTCAACGTGGTGCCGGAGCGCGGCATGCCGACGATGAAGACAGGGCGTTCGCTGGCCAAGCCCTGATCGGCGCGATCCTGGAAAAACTTCGCCGTGTAGGTCTTGCGCAGTTCGGCGTACGACACCTCCAACGCCTTTGGGTCGTACCTGCCCGGCGAAGATTTGTTGGCCAGGTCGAAATAGCGAAACGCATCGTCGTAACGCCCGACGTCGTCGTACATCTTGGCGGAGGCGAAGTAGAGTCCGCGCAGTTCCTTCGCGCCGGTGTCCTTGCTCGCGATCAAGGCTTCGACTTGCGCGATCTCTGGGTCGGCGGCTTTGAACTTCCTTGCGTTCGAAAGGTTGACGTAGCCGACCGCGGTCGAGGGAGAGGCCGCGATCAAGTCGCGCGCGGTTTCTTCGGCTTCTTTCGTGCGACCGAGACTGAGCAGCGCGCGGCTGACGCCTGCCTTTGCGGCGTGGCTTTCGGGGCGCAGCTTCAGCAGGCGATCGAAGCACTTCAACGCGCGCTCGCCCTGCCCCGCCAAATTCAACGTGCGGCCGAGATTGAGCCAGGCATCGGGCATGTCAGGCTTGATCGCGAGCGCGCGCTCGAGCTGCTTGATCGCGTCTTCGTAGCGGCGCACGAGCGAGAGCGCGTTGCCGTAGTTGTTGAGGATCGTCGGGTCCTTCGGGCGTGCGGCGACGGCGCGTTCCAGAAAATCGAACGCCGTTTCGTGCGCCCCCGCTTCCATGGCAAGCACGCCGAGCAGGTTCAACGCATCGGGCTGGTTCGGCACCTTGGCGAGCACGGCGCGGTAGACCTTCTCGGCCTCTTCGCCGCGGCCGGCCCTGTGATGCTCGATGCCCTGCTCCAGCTGCTTTTGCAGTTCGAACGGATTGACCGGGTAGTTGAACCCGCCGCCCGCGCCACGCTGCTGCATGGGCGTGCCAAGGCCAGGGAGGCGCGAGGAGGGGGGCTGGGACGACATCGGGAATACTCTTTTTGGGCAGCTCAGAATCGAAGCGTTAACATGTACCACGCCGTCACGTCGCTTAGGTCTTGACGGGCTTTGGCCCTATCCCCATCTGAAAAACCGGCCCGGTGGGGCGCCCGTTTGGGGCCTTAAGCCCGGCCAATTTTGGACCCGAAATCCGGCCGTTTCGGCGGATTTCCACTCATCGCTGGAAAGGATGAAAACCCATGCGCAGTTTTGATTTCAGCCCGCTCTACCGTTCGACCGTCGGCTTCGACCGTCTCGCAAACCTGCTTGAGACCGTCACCCAGTTCGACCCCGCGACGGCGAGCTATCCGCCCTACAACATCGAGCAACTCGCCGAGAACGACTACCGCATTTCGATGGCGGTGGCCGGCTTCTCGGACAAAGAGCTGAGCGTCGAGGTCAAGGAAGGCGTTCTCACGATCACCGGCAAGCGCGCGGGCGAGGAGCCCAAGACGCGGTTCCTCTATCAGGGTATCGCGGGGCGCGGCTTCGAGCGGCGCTTCCAGCTTGCGGACCACATGGAGATCCGCGGCGCGCGGCTTGAGCACGGCTTGCTGCACATCGATATTGCGCGCGTCATCCCCGAGGAGAAGAAGGCGCGCAAGATCGCGATCAGCGCGGGCAAGGTCGGCGAACCCAAGATCGTCGAAGCGAAGGTCGCCGACGCGGCTTAAGCCTGACCCAAACCAGAATGGCGGCGGCGCCGGGAGCGACCCCGGCGCCGTTCGCTTTTCATAGACTCAGCGTGACTTCAACGACGCCGGGTTCGGGCGCTCCCGTGCGTTCGAAGCCCAGTTTCTCGCACATGTCGAGCATGCGCTTGTTTTCGGCGAGCACGTCGCCGAAGACCTGCTTGAGGCCGATCGAGCGGGCGTAGGCGATGATTTCCAGCATCAAGCGGTAACCGAGCCCCGTGCCGATGCGGTCGCTTCTGATCATCACCGCGTATTCGCCGCGCGTCCGATCGGGATCAAGCGCGAGGCGCACGACGCCGACGCCGCGTTCGCGGCCCTCGATGTTCTCGACCAGCGTGAACGCCATTTCACGGTCGTAGTCGATCTGCGTGAGCCGTTTGGCGAGCATGTCGGGCAATTGGCGGAGTGCCGAGAAGAAGCGCATGCGCACGTCCTCAGGATCGCTCGAGGCGACAGCCTCCTGGATGCCCGATGCGTCCTCAGGCTTGATGGGCCGCAGCAGATAGGGTTTGCCGTGGCGATCGGTCACTTCGCGGGCGAGTTCGGCGGGGTATGGCTTGATCGCGAAGCGTTCGGTGCCGGGGCGCGACTCTTTGGCGACGCGAATACGAGCGTCGAGGGCGAGGACGCCGGACTCGTCCGCCCACAGTGGATTGATGTCGAGTTCCTTCACTTCGGGCAGATCGATGGCGATGTCCTGAAGCGCGAGCAGGACTTTGACGATCGCATCGACGTTCGACGGCGGGCGGTTGCGGTAGCCCTTGAGCAGTCGCGCGACGCGGGTGCGGTCGATCAGGTCGCGGGCGAGCACGGCGTTCAGCGGCGGCAGGCCGAGCGCGCGGTCGTTCACGACTTCAACAGACGTGCCGCCCTGGCCGAAGAGAACGACGGGGCCGAACAGCTTGTCTTCCGACAGTCCGACAATCAGTTCGTGGGCGCCGGGGCGGGTCGCCATCGGCTGGACGATGAAGCCGTCGATGTGGGCGTCGGGTTCCGCTTCCGCCATGCGCAGCAACATCGTTGCGGCAGCTCTTGCGACCGAGGGGCCGTCCTTCAAGTTCAACATGACTGCGCCGACGTCGGACTTGTGTACGATGTCGGTCGAGAGCACCTTCAGCGCCACGGGGAAACCGAGACCGACTGCGGTGCGGTGCGCTTCTTCCGGTGTCTTCGCCACACGGATGTCGACGGTCGGGATGCCATAGGCCTGCAGGACAGTGTTTGCTTCGACGGCGGTCAGCCAGGCACGGCCATCAGCCAGGGCGGCGTTGACGGTCTCGCGCGCGGGCTTGGTGTCGCGCTCCGGCGAGCCGGCAAGCGCCGGCGGGATTTGCATCAGCAGCTCCTGCGCCTGCATGCGACGCACGAGCTGCATCATCGCGGTCACCGCGCGCTCCGGCGTGGCGTAGACTGGTATGTCCGCGGCATCGAGATGCTTGCGGCCTTCGGATGCAGCCTCTTCGCCGAGCCACGCCGCGAACACGGGCCTCGCGTTGCCCGCCTCGCGCGCGGTTTTGACAACCGAGGCCGTCGCATCCGCGGCGGCGGTGGGGTTCGCAACCGCGACCGGGCAGTTCAAGACCAGCACCGCGTCCGCATTGTCGTCGGCGAGCAGCGCTTCGAGCGAGGCGCGATAACGTTCCGGACCGGCATCGCCGATGATGTCGACAGGGTTGGCGTGGCTCCAGTTCGAGGGAAGCACCGCGTTCAAGGCATCGAGCGTCGTTTGCGAGAGTGCCGCGAGCTTTCCGCCTTCGTCGATCAGATGGTCGGTCGCCAGCACGCCCGCGCCGCCGCCGTTCGTGAGAATGGCCAGGCGATCGCCCAGCATGCGCGGACCGCTCGCCACCGCCTCGAGCGCGTCGAAGAGGCCGTCGATCGTCAGCACGCGGAGCAACCCGGCGCGGCGGAACGCCGCGTCGTAGACGGCGTCGGCGCCGGCCAGTGCGCCGGTGTGCGATCGGGCGGCGCGCGCGCCTTCTTCATGGCGTCCCGACTTGACCACGATCACGGGTTTTACGCGGGCGCAGCGGCGCGCGGCCGACATGAACTTGCGTGCGTCGGTGATGCTCTCGACGTAGAGGAGCACCGCGCCCGTTCCGGCGTCGGCAGACAGGAAGTCGAGCAGATCGCCGAAGTCGACGTCGCTCATCCCACCCATCGAGATCATGTGCGAGAAGCCGATGCGGCGGGCGACGGCCCAGTCGATGATCGCTGTCAGCATGGCGCCGGACTGTGTGACCAGCGCCGTGCGGCCCGCGTCGGGCATGCGATGGGCGAAGCTCGCGTTCAGCTTGTTCGCGGGCGATAGAACGCCGATGCAGTTCGGGCCTACAATGCGCAAGATGTGCGGGCGGGCGCACTCCAGCATGCGCAGCTGTGCGGCGCGGCCGGCCTCACCCATCTCGGCAAAGCCCGCGGTCAAAACGATGACAGCCTTCGCGCCGCGGGCGCCGAGATCGGCGATGAGATCGGGAATGGGCGCCGGCGGCGTGGCGACGATCGCGAGTTCAGGCGGGCGCGGAAGGGCCGCGACGCTCTCATAAACCGGCCGCCCCAAGAGTTCGCCGCCGTGCGGGTTAACGAACATGATCTCGCCCGCAAAGCCGCCATCGACCAGATTGCGCGCGACGACATGGCCGACAGCCTGGGGCGTGCGGCTGGCGCCGATTAGGGCGACGCTCTCCGGGGTGAAAAAAGAGCTGAGATTTCTAACGGTCATTTCGTGTCTCGAACGCGACGGCGGGCTCTATCACAAGTCCGCCCGCGCGCCATCTTGATCCAGGTCAAAAACTCTTGCCGGGCCGAACTGCCCTTCCTATCTGAATTTTGTGACGCCGGTGCGATTTCCGTCGTGCAGGCGTACTTGTCCAAAACCATTGTCCAATCTTCGATACGGAGGCATTTCCATGCGTTCGCTGATACCATTTGGCTGGAACACCGACGTGCTTCGCCGCGGAACCGCAGAGGACGATCCGTTTCTGGCCATGCAGAAGGAAGTCAATCGGCTGTTTGAGGACTTCGGCCGCGGGTCGGTGTCGCGCTTTGCCGGCGCCGAGGTCGTTCCGCGTATCGACGTCGCCGAAACCGACAGCGCTATCGAGGTCACGGCCGAACTGCCCGGCATCGACGAAAAGGACGTCGATGTCGTTCTGCGCGACGATGTCTTGACTATCAAGGGCGAGAAGAAGTCCGAGCGGGAAGAGAAGAAGAAGGACTACCACCTGGTCGAGCGGTCATATGGCAGCTTCCAGCGCTCGATCCGCCTGCCCTTTGAGGCCGACGGCGAGACGGTCAAGGCCAGCTTCGTGAAGGGCGTCCTCAAGATTTCGGTCGCCAAGCCCACCGAGGTGAAGGAGAAGACGGTGAAGATCCCCGTGCGCGGCGGATGATCCACAGGGCCGTTCACAGGTTCAGCTTACCCACAAGCGCCGCGCACGTGCATGTGCGCGGTGCCTTGCATTTTTTCCACTCACTGTTGAAAAAATGATTCTCAAGCGAATTTCCTTGCTGTAACATGATGTGAGTGTGGGGCGTTGCGATTGGGGGCGACGGTTTCCCACATCCGGGGGGAGCCGTCGTCGTTACGCTGTTCGGGGCAGCTCCAGTATGATGAATTGGCCGCGTAGCTTTAGCCGTCGACCGACTTTGGTGCGGCGTCAAACGTCGTTTGACGCAAATGCTACCATCGAAGAGTTGCGTGAGCAGATCCAACAATTCTGGGTTGGGTTCGGTCCGCAGATCAAAGGCGTCGACGTTCAACCTGTTCTGATCAGCGCCATTCGCGGCGAGTGGGTGGTGCCGGAGTCGGCGGCCGGTCGGCGCGTGATCCTCTATTTCCACGGCGGCGGCTTCATCGCCGGATCGCCGGAGACGCACCGGCCTCTCGTTTCACGCTTGGCCCATGCGGCAAGTGCGCGCGCCCTGGTGCCGCAGTACCGTCTGTCGCCGGAGTTTCCGTTCCCGGCCGCGTTGCGGGATGCCGCCGATGCCTATCGTTGGTTGCTGACGCAAGGCATCACGCCGAACAACATCATTTTCGCGGGCGACGGTTCGGGCGGCGGACTTGCAATGGCGACGTTGCTCGCGCTGCGCAATGCCGGGCTTCCGCTGCCGGCGGCGACGATCGCGTTCTCGCCGTGGGCCGATATGACGCTGTCGGGCTGGTCGATGTTGAAGAACCGGCCGACGGACGATGCGGTGAGCTGGGAGCTTTTGGCCACTTGCGCGCGCCACTACCTCAAGGGTGCTTCACCCGCCGATCCGTTCGCCTCTCCGATCTACGGCGACTTCCGCGGCTTGCCGCCGATGATGATCCACGCGGGCAGCCTTGAGGTTCTGCGCGACGATGCCAGCCGTATCGGCGAGCGTGCGGCGGCGGCCAACGTCAATGTGAACGTCGAGGTTTACGAAGGCATGCCACACTTGTTTCAGGGTCTGCCCGAGCTTTCGGAATCGAAGGTTTCGATTACCCGCGCGGCAGCCTTCATCAAGGCGCGCACGCCCGAAGTGATGATGCGCCGGGCGGCGCAGTAAGCGCTATTTCTTCGCTTTGCGTTTGGCCTTCGGCTTCGGGCCGGGGCGCTGACGTGCGAGCGTGCGGCCGAGACGCTTTTCCACCGCCGCGACGAAGGCGGGCGAACCGAACGGGCGGCCAGTGTTTTCGCTGGCGGCGATCGCCTTCAATTCTGCAGGCGCCAACGGTTTGGCGACCGCGTCTTTCCAATTCTTTTCAGCTTTCAGCAGCGGCGCGACATCGACGAAGCCGTCGGCTTTGCCCTTCAAGTGCGCCGTGGCACTCGACCAGCGCCAGTCGCGCGCGCTCTTGGCCACGCGCGAACGCACAGCCGACTGCTCGACGAAACGCATGATGAGCGGCAGCGAGGCCTTATCCATCGCGAACGATGCAAAACGGCCGCGGAACAGACTCCCCTGACGATTGCGGCGCAGATTGACGGCGCGGGTGAAGCGGCGATGCGCTTCGCCGAGTGCATTGCGCAGCGCCTTGACGTTCTGCGGTACCAGGATCAGCTGAACCTGCTTCGGCAACAGGCAATAGCCCAGAACCGTCACGCGGGCGCGCGCACAGCCTTCGGAGACGAGTTCGACGTACTCGGCATAATCCTGGTCTGTCGCAAAAATGCGCTGACCAGGGTTGCCGCGTTGCAGCACATGATGAGGTGCGCCGGGCACCACTGCTCTTGCCAGCCGGGCCATGGTGGAAAGGCTAGGCTTTGCGCGCGCCTTCGTCAATCTGTGTCCCCAGATTTGAGGGCGCGCCGACTACAACCGCCATGCGAGTTTGCCTCGCAGGGTCAGGCGCGCTAACCACATCGCATCGCGCTGATTGATCGCGCGCACGTCACAGGGATGGCGCCCATGCTGGTTTTCCGCGGTCTTTTGCTGATTCTGGCCGTTGCATTGGCTGGCTGTGTGTCGACGCCGAACGGCAGCGGGGCGCCGCGCGAGCGGATCACGCTCGTGCTCGTGTGCGACGTCTACAAGATGGAGGAAGAGAAAGGGCGCGGCGGGCTTGCGCGGATTGCCGCGGCGCTCAAGGCCGAGAAGGCGCGCCACGGCAATGTGCTGATCGCGCATGCCGGAGACACGCTGTCACCGTCATTGATGTCGGGATTCGACCAGGGCGCGCATATCGTCGATCTCTTCAACATGACGCCGCTCGATATTTTCGTGCCGGGCAATCACGAATTCGACTTCGGACCCCATGTGTTCCGCAAGCGGATGAGCGAGTTCAAGGCGGCGGTGCTCGCCGCAAATTTGCGCAGCGAAGCGGGCGCGGCGCTTCCGGGGATCGCCGATACGAGGATCGTGGCGCTGGGGCCGATCAAGGTCGGTGTGATTGGGCTCACGGCCGACGATTCTCCCGTCACGTCGAAGCCCGGGCGGTTGCGTTTCGCCGACAGCTTGGCCACTGCAGAGCGCGAGGCCGCCCAGCTGCGGAAGGCGGGAGCGGAACTCATCGTGCTGGTGCCGCATGCGGGGCGCGATCTCGACGAGCAACTCTTCGCCTCCGGCGTCGCCGACGTGATTTTGTCTGGGCACGATCATGACCTCTACATGCGCTTCAACGAGAAGACCGCGATCGTCGAGGCGGGGTCGGACGGTATGGCGGTCGTCGCGATGGACATCGATCTCGACGTGAAGATAGGCGCCGACGGCAAGCGCGATGTGAAGTGGTGGCCGCGCTTTCGTTTCGTCGACACGGCGGACGTGACACCGGACGCTGCGGTTGCGGTACGCGTGGCAAGCTATGCAGCGAAGCTCGACGCGGAGTTGGGCGCGCCAATCGGCAAGACGGCCACCGAACTCGATAGCCGCAACGCGGCGGTGCGCGGCGGGGAGGCTGCGATCGGCAATCTGTTCGCGGACGCCGTGCGTGAGGCGACGAAGGCGGATGTCGCGATCCTGAACGGTGGCGGGTTTCGCGGCGGCAAGATCTATCCCGCGGGATCAACACTCTCGGGCAAGGACATCAAGACGGAGTTGCCGTTCGTCAACAAGGCCTATGTCCTCGAGGTGACCGGTGCGCAGCTTCTCGAGGCATTGGAGGCGGGCTTCACAGGCGCCGAGAACGAGGTTGGGCGCTTTCCGCAGGTGTCCGGCATGAAGATCAAGGCCGATCTCACGCGGCCGAAGGGGCGGCGGGTCGTGTCGCTTCAGGTCGGGACCAATCCGGTCGACCCCAAACGCACGTACAAGCTTGCAACGAACGACTATCTGGCGGGCGGCGGGGACGGCTACGCGGTGTTGAAGAGCGCCAAGGTTCTGGTCGGCGACGACGGCGAACTGGTCGACAGCATCGTGATCGATTACATCCGCGCGAAGCAGACGGTGTCCCCGGCGATCGAGGGACGGATCGTCGTGGCGCGGGCGCGGCCGGCGCAATAGGGGGAAC
>JAEUML010000128.1 GCA_016792785.1 Alphaproteobacteria bacterium | reverse complement strand
GCGGCTGCCGGCGGCGGATCGATCGTCAACGTGTCGTCGGTTGCGGGCCTCAAGGGCATCGCGGGCTTGAGCGGCTACTGCGCGACAAAGGGCGGCGTGAGATTGTTCACCAAGGCGGTGGCACTCGAATGCGCCCAGGCCAAGAATGGCGTGCGTGTGAACTCGATCCATCCCGGCGCGATCGAGACGCCGATTTGGATCAAGATGGGTAATTCCGGCGATCTTCCGCCTGCAGACGATCGGCGCAACGTCGATCTCATGGCTCAGGCGCGTGCGGCGTCGGTCGCCGCAACACCGTTGGGCTTTCCCGGCGCGCCGTCGGATATCGCGGCGGCGGTCGTTTACCTTGCTTGCGAAGAGTCGCGCTTCGTGACCGGCGCCGAGTTCGTTATCGACGGCGGCGTTATGGCGGGCTGATCCGATTGCAACCGCGGCGGGAGGGCGCTGGCTTCTGCGGCCGCGGTTGGGGCAGAATGGCTTTATGCCCAGAGTCGTCGATCACAAGGAACGTCGCTTGGCGTTCGCAGAAGCGGCATTCCGCGTCATTTCCAAGCGCGGTCTGCAGCGCGTGACGGTGCGCGAGATCGCGCGCGAGGCCGGATTCACGACCGGCGCGTTGGTGCACTACTTCAAGTCGAAGGATCAGGTGTTGATCCAGGCGTCCGAGTACAGCGGCATTGTCGTGCGGGCGCGGATGGAGCAACACGAGACGACGCGCAAGGGCGTCGACGCGCTCAAGCATGTGCTCTACGAGGCGCTGCCGATGACGCCGGAAATGCGCGGTACGTGGAACGTTTGGCTCGGTTTCTGGGACCGGGCGACGCACAATGAGGAAGTTCGCGCGATCACGGAGCTGCGCTACAAAGAGTGGACGGGCCGCATCGCGGACCTGGTGCGGGCGGCACAGGCGCTCGATGAGCTGTCGCCCGCGGTCGATCCCGTGCGCGCCGCGCAAAGCATCGTGTCACTGATCGACGGCATCGGCGTGCGCGTGCTGCTGACGGGCAGCGACATGTCCGCCAAGCGCCAGAAGGAATTGATCGACTCGCTGGTCGACAATCTGCCCCACACGGTGAAGCGCAAGGCTGCGGGCGCGAAGGCGGTGCGCCGCCTGCCGCGCGGCAACGGCGCGGCGCGGATCTAGCGGGCGTTCACCCGCCTGACGTCGCGGGCGCGTTGGACGAGAAGTTTGTCGATGCGCCGGCCGTCGAGGTCGACGACTTCGAAGCGCCAACCGGCGATCGTGACTGCCTCGCCCACCGCGGGCAGGTGTTTCAACGCGGCAATGACCAATCCCGCGGCGGTCGAAATCGAACCTTCCGGCTTCGTCTTGATCGCGAGAAGATCAATCAGTTCGTCAATCGGCATCGAGCCCGCGATCAGCCACGAGCCATCGGCGCGTTCGACGGCCGTCGGCTCGGCCTCGTCATCGTCGGTTTGGAACGCGCCGGTGATCGCCTCGAGCACGTCGCCGTTCGTGACCACGCCCTCGAACTGGCCGTATTCGTCGTGCACGAGCGCGATGTGCACGGGTGCGCGGCGCAGCAGGCGCATCAAGTTCAGCACGCTCGCCGTGTCGGGCACCACAGGCGCCTGACGCATCAGCGCTCGTATGTCGAGCGGCTTTCCTGCCAGCATCGCGTTCAGCGCGTCCTTTGCTTGAAGCACGCCCACGACTTCGTCCGGCTTGCCGTCGGTGACCGGGAAGCGGCCGTGGGCCGAGGCGGTGATCGCCGCCTTGATCTCGTCCATGCCGACGCCGGCGTCGATCGCTTCCACGTCGTTGCGCGGCGTCATGATCGAGCGCACGCGGCGGTCGCCGAGGCGCAAGATGCCGGAAATCATGCGGCGCTCCTCGGGTTCGATCACGCCGCTGGTTTCAGCTTCGGCGATCAGCGCCTTGATCTCTTCGTCGGTGACGCTCGCTTCATCGCTCGCCTTGCTACCCATGAGCCAGAGCATCGCGCGGCCGGACCGGTCGAGGCCCCAGACGAACGGCGCAGCCAAGCGCGAGAGCAGCATCATTGCGGGCGCCACGAGGGCAGCGACGCGCTCCGGGTTTCTGAGCGCGAGCTGCTTCGGAACGAGTTCGCCGACGACCAGCGAGAGATAGGTGATAAAGGCGATGACGACGCCGAAGCCGACCGGCTCGGCGAAGGCTTCGGGGACGCCGAGGCTCATCAGCCAGGCGCCCAAACGCGCGCCCATGGTCGCCCCTGAAAACGCGCCCGCGACGACGCCGACCGTCGTGATGCCGATCTGCACCGTCGAAAGGACGCGGCCGGGCTCTGACGCCAGCGCGAGTGCGCGGTTGGCGCCGGGGCGGCCGTCGTCGGCCATCGCCTTCAATTTGCTGCGGCGGGAGGAGACGACAGCGAGCTCCGACATCGCGAGAAGGCCGTTCAAGACGACCAGCGACAGAAGGACGGCAATTTCGACGAAGAGCATTCGTGGGCCTTGAGCGATTTGCGAGACGCCTATGGTAGAGCCAAAGGCGTCCGGCTCACAGCACCCTTGTCGCGTGCTATCCGCTCTTCTGTTCGAGACCTTTCAGGCCGCCCGCGGCGCGCCAGTCTTCAAGGACCTTAACGAAGGCGATGGGGCCCGCGCCGTAGAAGCCGTCTTGTTCGCTGCGTTCGGCGGGCTTGCCTTCGTTGTTGTAGTAGCCGGGGGTGCATTCTTCGAGGAACTTGCGGCGCAGGATCGCGAGTTTGCGGATTTCTTCGACCCACTGTTCTTCGGCCTCGGCGCTTGCCTCGACGACACGGATTTGGGCGTCCTCGCAGTGCTTGACGATGTAGGCGATGTGAGCCGCCTGCTCGGCCAGCATGTGGGGAAAGTTCGCGGTGAAGCCGGATTGCGCGTTCGAGATGACGAAGGCGTTCGGAAAGCCGCGGACGTGGAAGCCGTGGAACGTGCGGATGCCCTTGGCCCATGTGTCGGAGAGCGTGCGGCCGCCGCGGCCGTAGAGTTCGAAGCCCGCGCGGCGCGTGTAGCCCGTGCCGACTTCAAAGCCGGTGGCGTAGATCAGGCAGTCGACCTTGACCTCCGTGCCGTTCGCCACGACGCCGGTTTCGGTGATGCGGTCGACGCCCCTGCCCTTCGTGTCGACGAGCGTGACGTTCGGCCGGTTGAACGTGTCCAGATACTCGTCGTGGAAGCACGGGCGTTTGCAGAACTGGCGGTAGTAGGGTTTCAGCGCCTCTGCCGTCGCCGGGTCCTTGATCACGGCGTCGACGCGGGCGCGCACCTGCTCCATCTTTTCGAAGTCGGCGAGTTCGACGAGTTCGTCGACGGTGAGCGGGCCTGCGCCTGCGTATTTCTTCGCGCCCTGGCCCAAAATCAGATTGCGGATGATCTCGGTCCAGCCGTCGCTAACCAGGTCTTCCTTCTGATAACCGCCGGTCAAGAGGATGTTGAAGTTGTCCATGCGCCGCTTCTGCCAGCCGGGCGTCAGGCTCTTCACCCACTCCGGATCGGTCGGGCGGTTGGCGCGCACGTCGATCGACGACGGCGTGCGCTGGAACACGTAGAGGTGCTTCGCCGCCGCACCCAAATGGGGGACACATTGCACGGCGGTCGCGCCGGTGCCGATGATGCCGACGATCTTGTCCTTCAGGCGGTCGAGGTTTCCGTTCGAGTCGCCGCCGGTGTAGGCGTAGTCCCAGCGGCTGGTGTGGAACGAGTGACCTTTGAATGTTTCGACGCCGGGAATGCCGGGCAGCTTTGGGCGATGCAGCGGACCTGAGGCGAGGCAGACGAAGCGCGCCTTGATCGCGTCGCCCCTGTTCGTCTTCACGATCCAGCGCGCGGACGCTTCGTCCCAGTGCATGGCGTTGATTTCGGTTTGGAAGAGCGCGTCCTTGTAGAGGCCGAATTTCTCGCCGATCGCGCGCGAGTGGGCGAGGATTTCGGGCGCGCGCGCGTACTTCTCGACGGGCACGTAGCCCACCTCCTCAAGCAGCGGCAGGTAGATGTAGGATTCGATTTCGCACGCCGCGCCCGGATAGCGGTTCCAGTACCACGTGCCGCCGAAGTCGCCGCCCTTTTCGATGATGCGCACGCGCTCGACGCCGGCCTGGCGCAGCCGCGCGGCGGTGAGCAGCCCGCCGAAGCCGCCGCCGACCACGACGACGTCGACCTCGTCTGTCAGGGCTGAGCGCGTGATCGGGGCGACGTAGGGGTCGTCGAGGTAGTGGGCGAATTGACCTTTGATCTCCTGGTACTGCGCGTTGCCGTCGGCGCGCAGGCGGCGGTCGCGCTCGGCGCGGTATTTTTCGCGCAATGCGCCGGGGTCAAAGGCGAGGTCGAGCGTCGCGGTCATGGGATGTCTCGAGTGTGAATGGCGAATGGCTTGATATGGCGAGTGTGCCGCTTTTCGCCCAGGGCGGCAAAGGGGGTGGTGACGCTACGGGTGCGGCCTCAGCGTCGCAAACTTTGGGCGCTCATCTCTCAGTTTCGGCGATGTGCCAGCCCTTCGGACCACGCAGCAGCTTGAAGCCGCTCACCTCGCCATCGACCGCGACTTGCATCTCGATACGGTCCTCGGTCGGCCACTTGAGCACCTGGTAGAGCGCCTCGCTTTCGTTGGCGATACCTGGAGCCGCCCTCCATTCCCGGACGAACTTTATCCGACCGCGGCGCCAAATCTGTATCGCCGGGCCGGCCTGATCGTATCCTTCAAGTCCGGCTAGGGTCTCGGCAACGAAATCACCGCTTGGAGACAATGCGATCCGGCCGTCGAAGGTCGTCACTCGCCCCGTACGGTCGTCAACGAGAAGACTATCTGTCCCTTCGTAGTAGTACACGTTGAGGATGAAGAGACGGTGTGCCCGATTGTAGGCGGTGAACTCGTATCCGACGCATCGTGCTTCGACGACGGGATTCTCGTCACGGCAGGCGGGTGCGTTCACAAACGTACGCGTTGCGCCCGTGACCATGCGCAAGATGAGGCGGTCGTCCTCGCGCTTTGCGAACGGGCTGGTGGCCGCGAGCCGCTTCGCCTCTTCGTCCGGATTGTTGTTTTGGGCACTGCATGGGATCGCCAGGCCTCCGAGCACGGCGACAATCCATAGAAGGTGGCGGAAGGTCGCAATCACCGCACCGTACTTTGATTCACTTGCGCTTGCGCGACCGACGCTCGAACGACGGGGATTTCGTCGTCGGCGAGTGGCTTCATGCGCGGTTTGCGCGCGAGCGCGGCTTCGATATGCGGGGCCAGGCGCTTTGCTTTCGCGGCTTCGCGGTCGGCGGCTTCGCGTTTGAAGCCGGGCATGACTTCGGCGGCGAAGAGTTCGAGGGATTCGCAGATGTGGTCGTGGCGATTGCGGCCCGCTTGTTGCATGAAGATGACTTGGTCCACGCCC
>JAEUML010000109.1 GCA_016792785.1 Alphaproteobacteria bacterium | reverse complement strand
GCCGCGGGGGTCGACAGCGCGGTCCAGGTGGCGGCAATGCCTAGCGCCATGGCGGCGATCGCCCCTCCGATCACCACGGCCGCCAGCGTCGCCAGCGAGGGCTCGAACGTCGATTCCATGACCACCGTCGCGACCGCCCAGGCGGCGATCGTGCCGGTGATTGCCGCCACGAAGCCCGCGCCCGCGCCCAAGGCCGCGAACTCGATCAGGTAGGTCGTCATCACCTGCCCCTTCGTGGCGCCGACGACCTTCAAAACGACGGCGTCGAACAGGCGGTGGCGGTGGCCGGCGGCGAGCGCGCCGGCGAGCACGAGAAGGCCGGTGAGAAGGGTCACGAAGCTCGCCGCGCGGATGCCGCCGGCGAGCTGCTGCAACAGGCCGTTCGCGGTTTCCAACGCCTCGCGCACGCGCACGATCGAGACGTTCGAAAAGGCGTTCGACACGGCGCGCTCGACCGCGTCCTCGTTCTCCGGCGCGACGCGCGCGGTCGCCAGATGCGCGTGCGGGGCGCTTTCGAGCACGCCCGGCGAGACGACCATGATGAAGTTCATGCGCGCGCTCGAGAAGTCGACGCGGCGGAGATTGGCGATCTTCATCGCGATCTCGCGGCCCAAGATATTGACGGTGATCGAGTCGCCGACTTTGAGCGACATGCCTTGCGCGAGGTCGGCCGCGAACGAGACAAGTGCCGGGCCGCGATAGTCGGTGGGCCACCACTTGCCGTCGACGACCTGATCGCGCGCGCCCGCCGGATTGCCGTAGGTGATGCCGCGATCGCCGTTCAGCGCCCAGCGCGCCTCGCGCGCGACGACGGCGTCCTTGGCCGGCGTGTCGTTCAACTTGACGATGCGGCCGCGGATCATCGGCACGACATCGATTTCGGAGACGCCGCGCGATTCGCGCACGATCTTTTTGAAGCGGTCGACTTGATCGGGTTGGATGTCGACGAAGAAGAAACTCGGCGCTTCTGCCGGCACTTCATCGTGCATGATGCGGCGGATGTTCGCGTCGGTGAGCGCGATGCCGGCGAGAAGCGTCAGACCGAGCCCCAACGAAAGGATCACAGCCGGCGTCGGCGTGCCGGGGCGATAGATGTTCGAGAGCGCCAGGCGCGCCATCACGAAGCGCGGGCGCGGCACGCGGCGGGCGATCCACATCAGCCCCCACGCGGTCAAGCGCAACAGCACGAACGCGAGAATCGCGCCGCACGCGAAGCCTGCTGCGAGCCAGAGATCGGGCGAGAGCACAAGCGTCAAGGCTGCGAGCACGGCGAACGCGGCCAGGGTCGCTGCGATGTAGGCCGGCTGGGGCAAGCGGCGCGTCGGCGCAACGAGGTCGCGGAACATGACCGCCGGTGAGACTTCTTTTGCGCGGGCGAGCGGCCAGATCGCGAAGGCGAGCGCGGTCAAGAGGCCGAACGCGGCAGCGGAAACGATCGGCCGCCAGTAGAGATCGAACTGTGCCTCGAACGGCAACAGGCCGCTCAGCAGCAGCTGCGCGACAAGGGGCAGCAGCGTTCCCAGCAGAAGGCCGATGGCGATGCCGATAACCGCGAGCGTCATCACCTCCATCAGGAACATGAAGAAGATAAAGCGGCCGCTGGCGCCGATGCATTTCAGCGTCGCGATGTCGTCGCGCCGTCGATCGAGATAGGCCTTGACCGCGCTGCCGACGCCGACGCCGCCGACGACCAGCGCGGTCAAGCCCACGAGCGTGAGGAAGGCGCCAACCTGCTCGATA
This sequence comes from Alphaproteobacteria bacterium, assembly GCA_016792785.1. Lineage (GTDB taxonomy): Bacteria > Pseudomonadota > Alphaproteobacteria > Micropepsales > Micropepsaceae > SZUA-430. Next base: position 8,294 of record JAEUML010000109.1, on the reverse strand, counting down.
AAACGGCGGACGCCGGGGGCTGCGTTCCAGCGGTCGCGGGTTTGCCAACCGGCGTTTGGAAACGTCTCGTTCAGCTTGGCGACCCACGCCTTCATGGCGGGGCGCGAATTCGTGGCGTCGGGAGGCAGCGCGAGGCGGTAGTTGAAGTTGATCAAGCTGCCCGGCTGTATGAGCCCCGTGGCGCGCAGCGCGAAATCGGAAATCAGAACGCGCGGCCCCAACGTGAAGCCGCCTGCGACGCGGTCGGGTTCCTGGCGCAGCACCGAACGAAGCTCGAATTGCGCGTTGCCGATGCGTACGACCGTGCCTTGCGGCACGCCAAGCTTGGCGAGCAGGCGCTCGTCGACGGCCGCACCGAACACGCCTTCGCGGTTGGCAAAGAGTTCCCTGAGCGGCTCGCGCGGCGAGACGTCGGCGGCGCCGTAGAGCGGATAGTTCGTGTCGACCGCCTTCAGTTCGACGAGAGAGCGCGCGTCGCGGCCCTGCACGATTACCATCGCGCGAAGCTCCGCCGTCATCGACAGGCGGCCTTGCGTGTTCAGCCACGTGCGCTCGGCCTTCGTGAGTTCGCGCTGGTTCAAACGCACCTCGACGTCACCACCCAGGAGTTCGCGGCCCTGGCGGGAGAGGCCTTCGAGCAACGCCTCGCTCAACGACCCCACGCCCGAGATCGAAGCGACGCCCAGGATCAAACAGGCGAGGAAGATGCGGAAGCCCGACAGCCCCCGGCGCAATTCACGCCGCGCGAGGCGCAGGGCAACGCGGGCGTGGGCGATCATTCGGCGACGGCTGCGACGGTCGTGGGGGCGACCACGACGACTGGTGCGGCCTCTTCTTCGTGCGCGCCGTCTTCGATCGCCTCGATGTGGCCGTCGCGCAGGCGCACGATGCGGTCGCAGCGGCGCGCCAACGCGTCGTCATGGGTGACCAGAACCAGCGTCGAGCCGCGCTCGCGCTGAAGCTTGAACATCATGTCGATGATCTCGGCGCCCGTGCGGCCGTCAAGATTGCCGGTCGGTTCGTCGGCGAACAGAAGGCTGGGCCTTGGGGCTAAGGCCCGTGCGAGCGCCACGCGCTGCTGCTCGCCGCCGGACAGTTGGCTCGGATAGTGGTCCATGCGGTGGCCGAGACCGACGGCGATCAGTTCTTCTTTCGCCTTGGCGAAGGCGTTCGGAATGAGCGCGATCTCAAGCGGAACGGCGACGTTTTCCAGCGCCGTCATCGTCGGGATCAGGTGGAACGACTGGAACACGATGCCGACGTTGCCGCGGCGGAAGCGCGCGGCCTCGTCCTCGGACATGGCCGAGAGTTCCTTCGACTTGACGGTCACCTTGCCGGACGTCGGACGCTCAAGACCCGTCATCACCATCAGCATCGTCGATTTGCCGGAGCCCGAGGGGCCGACCAAGCCCACGGCTTCGCCCTCACGGATCACGAGTTCGATACCGTTCAAGATATTGACGGGACCCGCCTGACTGGTGAGTGTCAGCTTGACGGCCTCAAGCCGCAGGATCGGGTCAGTGTTGAGCGAGCGCTGCATGCGCAACGGACTACCAACGTGGGGCTGGAGGAAACCCACCCGATATTGGACGGGTTGGGCCCGAGTCAACGCGATTTGGCTGATTCTCTCCATCTTTCTGGCCGGAATCAATGGAATTGGTCCGGCGGCTGCCAAACAGGTCAAGATACTCGCCATCGGCACCAGCTTGACGCAGGGCTACAACCTGCCGCCGGGGACCGATTTCACGGCGGTTCTGCAAGCGGAACTCAAGGCCAAAGGGCACGACGTCACAATCGTGAACGCCGGTGTTTCGGGCGATACGTCGGCCGGCGGCCTGGCGCGGCTCGATTGGGCGCTCGACAAATCGATCGACGGGGCGATCGTCGAACTCGGCTCGAACGACGCGTTGCGGGGGCTCGACGTCGCGCAGACGCGGGACAATGTCGACAAGGTGCTCGCGAAGCTGAAGGGGCGCGGGGTCGTTGTGCTGCTTGCGGGCATGAAGTCGCCACGCAATCTCGGGCCCGACTATGCGGCGGCGTTCGACGCGATCTATCCGGCGCTCGCCAAGAAGCACGACGTGCTGTTCTATCCGTTCTTCCTGGAAGGCGTGGCGGCGAACCTGAAGCTGAACCAGGCCGACGGCATTCACCCGAACGAAGAGGGCACGCGCGTCATCGTGCGCGGCATGCTGCCCATCGCCGAGAAACTGATCGCCAAAATCGGCGCCAATTCCAAACCAGCGCCCTGAGGCGCACCAGCGGGGCCAAGACGGATGGAGTATCGCGAACTCGGGCGCACGGGCGTGAAAGTGTCCGCGCTCTGCCTCGGCACGATGACATGGGGCGAACAAAACAACGAGGCCGACGGCCACGCGCAGATGGACTATGCGCTGGCGCAGGGCATCAATTTCTTCGACACGTCGGAGATGTATGCCGTGCCGCCGAAACCCGAAACACAAGGCTCCACGGAACGCATCATCGGTTCGTGGTTTCAGGCGCGGGGCTCGCGCGCCAAGGTGATCCTGGCAACGAAGATCGCGGGGCGCTCGCCGATGACGTGGCTGCGCCAAGGGGCTAAGCCGACCGAGCAGACGCCGGCGCAAATCGCCGAGGCCGTGGACGCGAGTTTGAAGCGGCTCAAGACCGATTACATCGACCTCTATCAGTTGCATTGGCCGGACAGGCCTGTGTCGCTGTTCGGCGCGGCGGGGCTGGCTTACCGGCACGTCGAAGGGACGAGCGTTCCGATCGAAGACATTCTGGGCGCGCTCGGCGAGCAGGTGAAGGCGGGCAAGATCCGTTGGGTCGGTCTCTCGAACGAGAGCGCATGGGGGACGATGACGTTCGTGCGCCACGCGGGCGAGGGGCGGCCGCGCGTGCAGTCGATTCAGAACGCCTACAACCTCATCAACCGCACGTTCGAGACGGGTCTTGCCGAGATCGCGCACCGCGAGCAGGTGGGGTTGCTCGCCTATTCGCCGTTGGGTCAAGGCTATCTCACCGGCAAGTATCAAGGCGGCGCCTTGCCCGCCGGATCGCGCAAGGTGTTGTTCAACCGGTTGCAGCGCTACGAGAAACCCGAGACGGGGCCTGCGATCGAGCGCTATCTCGCGATCGCCAAGCGCTTCGGTTTGGATCCGGCGCAGATGGCATTGCAGTTCGTGACGACGCGGCCGTTCGTGACGTCGAACATTATCGGCGCGACGACGATGGCGCAGCTCAAGACGAACATCGCGAGCGTCTCGGTCGCGTGGAGCGACGACCTCGAGAAAGCGATCGACGAGGCACATCACGCGCAGCCCAATCCGGCGCCCTGACGCATGCTGCGCCTGTTCACCGCGATCGAGATTCCGGAGACGCTAAGGACGCGGCTCACGTTTCTGCAGTCCGGCGTCCCGGGCGCGCGTTGGACGCCGGTCGAGAACCTGCACCTCACGCTACGCTTCATCGGCGAGGTCGACGAACCGACGGCAGTCGACATCGACGCGGCGCTGAGCGTGCTGCGCGAGGATGCGTTTCAGCTGACCTTGCGCGGCGTCGGCGAGTTCGGCGGACGCGATCCGCACGCGATTTGGGCAGGCGTTGCGGCGAACCCGGCACTCACCCACCTCGTCGCCAAGATCGAGCGCGCGCTGCAGCGCATCGGGCTTCCCGCCGAGACGCGGAAGTACGCGCCGCATGTGACGCTGGCCCGGCTGCGCGATACGCCGGTCGCGAAGGTTCTCGAGTTCTTGAGCACGCACGGCCTGTTCGACAGCGGGCCGTTCGACGTGCGGTCGTTCGGGCTCTATTCGAGCTTTCAGACGCCGCGCGGCAGCCTTTACCGCGAAGAACGGCGCTATCCGCTCGAACTCACAGACTGAGCAGGATGTCGGCGAGTTCGCGCGGTGCGGTGATCATCGCGTCGTGGCCTGTCTTGATCTCCGCGCGCCGCCAGGTCTTGTCGAGGCGCGCAAGCGAGGTTTGACGCATCTTGTCCGCGGGCGAGCCCGAGCCGCTGTCGACCGTGCAGGCGATGAACGTGCGTTTCAATTCCGACAGGTCGCGGTCGATCGTGAGGCGGTCGCGCAGCGTTTGCGCACTCTGCCCGTTGACGCGGCGCTGTACCCAGGCGCGGTCGTCCGGATCGATGACGCCAAAATCCGTATCAGGGGTCGACGTGAACATTTTCATGGCCGGCGGGATCTCGAGGTTGCCCATGGCGTCCAGCGCGTTCTCGCCGTTCTTCGGCACGACGGCATCGAGATAGACGAGGTGAGCAATTCTGTCCGTCACCCGCAGCGCAGCGCCGGTGATGACCATGCCGGCATAGCTGTGGCCGACGAGGATGACGTCTTTCAGTTCCTCGGCCTCGATGCAGTTGACGATATCGTCGATGTGCGTCGAAAGCGAAATGTGCGGACCGTTCAAGTGCACGCGCTCACCCAAGCCGGTGAGCGTCGGCGTGAAGACCTCCGCGCCGTTCGCGCGCAACAGTCGAGCGACACGCCGCCAGCTCCAGCCGCCGTGCAGTGCGCCGTGGACCAGGACAAAGGTACGCGATGCGGCATCGCCCGCTCCTCCGCACGCGGCAAGGCTGAGCGCGGCCGCGGACAGCGCGAACAGATTGCGCCGCGTGAGCCGCGTCATCTCAAGCGTCGACCGCTTCGGCCTCGATGCGTTCCATGTCCGCATCCGAGAAGCCGAAATGGTGGCCGATCTCGTGAATCAGGACGTGGGTGACGATGTCGCCGAGCAGGATGTGCGATTCGCTCCATTCGTCGAGGATGGGGCGGCGGTAGAGATAGACGATGTTCGGCTCGCGCGGGACCGGATCGCTTTCCTGGGCGTCGGTGATCGCGGTACCCTGAAAGAGCCCCAAGATGTCGTACTGCGTTTCGAGCTCCATCTCCTCGATCACGTCGTCGTCGGGGAAGTCCTCGACGCGAAACAGGACGTCGCCGCAACGTTCGCGGAACTCCTCAGGCAGACGGTCGTAGACTTCGCGGGCGAGGACCTCGATATCCTCGAGCGTCGGCGCGGAGAGTTCGTAGATTTCTTCGATCGTCATATTCCCTCGCCAGGCGATAAGGATTCGCGCGAAGATAGACCAGTGTGGCGCAACATGGGGAGAGCGAACATGGCTGCCAAACTCGACAACGCACAGAGAACGACGGTGCTGGCCGAGCTCAAAGGCTGGAGCCACGAGCCCAAGCGCGACGCCATCGTAAAGACGTTCGTCTTCGCGGATTTCGTCCAGGCATTCGGGTTCATGACCAAAGCCGCACTGGTGGCGGAGCGCATGGACCACCACCCGGAGTGGTCGAACGTGTACAAAACGGTCAACGTGCTGTTGACCACGCACGACGCGGGCGGGCTGACGATGAAAGACGTCGAACTCGCCCGCGCCATGGATGCGGCCGCGAAGGCCTAAGGTGTGGTCGTCGCGGGTGTTGATTCCGCAGGCGGTGCCGCAGGCGTTTCCGTCGCAGGCTGCGCGTCGGCCGGCGGCGTCACTTCGGCGGGCGCGGCAGCGGTGCCCGGCGTGTTGCCCGGTTCAACCGGGATCGGCGCCTGCTCCGCATAGACGCGCAGTTCCATCGAGCGCAGGCTCGCCCGCGTTTCCGTCGAGGTGTTGCCTGCGACTTCAACGGTGACCGTGACCGGTACGCCGGCGCCATTGCGCATGTCGGCCGGCGTGCCGATGTAGGCTACAGCCTTCGACAGTTGGTGGTCGCTGCCGGTCCCGGTCCAGTCGCGCCATTCGGTGATCGACGTCTCGCCGCCGATCGTCACAATGATGCGCGCGGCGCCGTCGCCTGCGACAGGCTTCGCGGGTGCTGCGGGCGCGGGCGTTGCGGCAGGCGCAGGTGTTGCTGCCGGTTGCTCGGCCGGCGGTTGGCCGGCGGGCGGCGTTGCCGCGTCGGCGACGGCGGGTGCGGCGCCGTCCGCAGCCGGGGCCGCCGGTGGCGTCGCGGGCTGAGCGGGTTGCGGTGCAGGCGGCGGTGTGCCGGCGGACTTCATGAAGCCTGAGAGCGAAACAGTCGCGACCGTCGCGCGCTCGCCTTCCGCCAACTTCAGGCGCCAGGTCGTCGAGAACACCGACGACGTCGTCTCCCCGCCCTTTGCGACAAGTTCGAATTTCGGAAACGTCACGCTCAGCATGCGGCCGTCGTCGGATTGGCTTGCGCTGTGGTCGGTCACGACGGAGACGGGGTTCAGCGTGATGGGGCCTGCGGGTTCGCCAGCGACCTCACTGCCGGTCGTGCTCGTCGAGCGGCCGCTCAGCAGATACCAAGCGCCGACGCCGAGAATGATCGCGACGGCGACGACGCCGCCGATCACAATGTTGCGATTCATGTGGTGTTTCCCTTGGAGAACGAAGTGGCGCGGGAACCTAGCGAGCACCTCAAAGGCGAGCAAGTTCGCGGGTGATTCGTCACTTCGGGTAGAGCATCATTTGCGTGCAGCGGAACAGCGCCAACGGCTTGGAATCGCCTTCGCGGCGGACTTCGGCGTCCCACACCTGGGTCAATCTGCCGCCGTGGATAAGTCGGGCTTCCACTTCGATCGCGCCGTCGCGCGCGGTGCCTAGGAAATTCGTCTTGAGCTCGATCGTCGTGAAACCGGTCGCGCCCTCGGGCTTTTCGAGGAATGCGCCCCGGCCGCAGGCGGTGTCGGCGAGCGCGACCACGCTCGCCGCATGCAGATAGCCGTTCGGCGCGAGGTGAAACGGTTTCACCTCCATGCGGCCGCGCACGAGGCCCCTCTGATGATCCGCAAATTCGATGCCGAGAAACCCCGGAAGCGACTTCGCGAAACGGTCGTCGAGCGCGGCCATGATATCGGCTAACGCGGCGCCATGCGGATCGCGCCGTCGAGGCGGATGACTTCACCGTTCAGCATCGAGTTTTCGCAGATGTGGCGCGCGAGTTTTGCGTATTCGTACGGGTGCCCGAGGCGCGAGGGGAACGGCACTTGCGCGCCCAAGCTTTTCTTCACGTCGTCCGGTGCGCCTGCAAGCAGCGGCGTGTTGAAGAGGCCGGGGAGAATCGTCACGCAGCGCACGCCGTCGCGCGACAGGTCGCGCGCGATCGGCAGCGTCATGCCGACGATGCCGCCCTTCGACGCCGAATAGGCGGCTTGTCCGATCTGGCCGTCTTCGGCGGCGACCGAGCCGGTGTTGATGATCACGCCGCGCTCGCCGTCTTCTGTCACGGGATCGAGGGACAGCATACCGGCGGCCGCCTTCGAAAGGCAACGGAACGAGCCCACGAGGTTGATCTGAATGAGGCGGTCGAAATGCTCGGTCGGGTGCGGGACGATCTCGTTCGAGTCCTTCTTGCGGCTCGCCGTCTTGATCGCGATGCCGGTGCCCGCACAGTTGACGAGGATGCGTTCTTGCCCCAGCGCGGCGCGGGCCTTCTTGAAGCCGTCGATCACGCTTTGCTCGCTCGTCACGTCGACTTCGCAAAAGACGCCGTCGATTTCGGCGGCGACTTTTTCGCCCCGGGCTTTGTCGCGATCGAAGATCGCGACGCGGCATCCGGCGGCGGCGAGTTCGCGCGCGGTCGCCTCGCCGAGGCCCGAAGCGCCGCCCGTGATCACGGCGGTGACGGAACGATTGAGCTGCATGAGACGGCTTCCCTTTGCTAAGATGTTGTGGCGCTTACATAGCGGCGGGCGGCGTTTGAGGCCAGATCGATGGATGCCGGGCGGTTTCTGATCCTTGCGGGCATCGTGCTCGTCGTCGTGGGGGTCCTTTGGCCCACTCTCGGGCGGTTGGGGCTCGGCCGGCTGCCCGGCGATATCGTCGTGGAGCGCGAGGGCTTTCGGCTGTATGTTCCCATCACCACATCTCTTCTGATCAGCGCCGTGTTGACGCTAGGGTTTTGGCTGTTCCGCAAATGACGCACCAAATGCCGCCGCTCGACGGCGAGATCTTGAGCCCCGCGCGTATGGCGCGAAACGAACGCATCGTGCGCGACGGGTTCTGGCGCAAACTGCGCCGCACGCTCGGGCGCATTCCCTTCGCCGAGGATGCGGTCGCCGCGTTCTATTGCGCCACGGACAGCACGACGCCGTTGCATGCGCGGGCGATCATGCTGGCGGCACTTGCCTATTTCGTGCTGCCGATCGACCTGGTGCCGGATGCGCTGACCGTGATCGGGTTCACCGACGACGCGACAGTGCTTGCTACGGCGATCGCGGTCGCGGGGGCACATATCCGGCCCGAGCATCGCGCGAAGGCCAAGCGCGTGCTCTTGATCGAAACGCCTGCACGCTGAGCTCTACGCACTGAGGCCGTGGAC
>JAEUML010000080.1 GCA_016792785.1 Alphaproteobacteria bacterium | reverse complement strand
ACGCCGTTCACGATCCCCTCGCGCACCGGCGCCGACAGCGCGTTGACGGGCGGCGAGTTCAAGCTCAGCACGGCGACCTCGCCCTCGATGGCAAGCGTCGCAACGTCGTTGATGGCGGTCATGCGAAGGTCTCCCGAAATGTCGTGGCGGGCGCACGCTAGTCCCATCGCGCGACCGCCCGCAACGCCGCCGGAGGCCCGGCGCACGCGCCTCCCCAGTCCCGGGTTCAATATCCGCACAATTCCGTAGGGGCGGCCTACGCGGTCCTGAACGGCAGCGCCAGCAGCGCCCGCGCCGTTTGGCTTTCGCGATCGTCGAACCCGTCGAGGCCGTAGCTGACGGAGCAGCCGCGATGCGCGGGCGTCGCGGTGAGGAACAGGCGGTCCCAGACGGTCAGGATGTTGGCGTAGTTCGTGTCGGTTTCGCCGCGCGCCCGCGAATGGTGGACCTTGTGGTAGTTCGGCGTCGCGATCAGCCACGAGAGCGCCGTGTCCAGCCGCAGCGGCAAACGAACATTCGCATGTTCGCTCAACGCCTGAACGCCCGACAGAAGGCGATAGAGCGCGAACGCCTCGGGACTGGCGCCGCTCGCGGCGGCAAAGACGGCGATCGAAAGAAAGCGGATGACGCTTTCGCCCGGATGCTGGCGCAGCGCGGTGGTGACGTCGACGGCGGGGTCCGTATGGTGCACGCGGTGGAAGCGCCACATGGCCCGGCTCTCGTGCATGGCGACGTGAACGCCATAGGCTTGAAAATCGAGGATCAAGACCGCGAAGGCGAGTTCAAGCAGCGGATCGAGCGCGAGCGCGTTGAAGAGGCCGAAGCCCGCCTGCTGAAGCGCGGCAAGCGCAAGAACGATCGCCGCCGTGAAGAACAGATTGACCGCAAGATAGATCGTGCTCAGCGCGAAGTTGGGCACGAGATGGGCGCTGTTCCAACGGTTGCGCGCGTGCAGGGGGATGACGAACTCGATCGCGGCGGCAAGCGCGATCAGCGTGAGCAGCAAGGCGATCGAAGCAAATGCGGACGGCGACAGCGCCGTCGCAAAAAAGGCGTCGAGTGTCATGGACGAAGGCAATCCCAAGCAGCCGCCGGCGGCGGATCGAACGGTGCTTGGGCATCGGCGCCTGACTGGGGGACCGCATTTGCCCCAGAAGCCGCGACGCTAGGACCGCGCGGCGCGCACGGTCAATAACCTCCGAGGTCATCGCGGGGAGAGCGCGCGCAACCCAGGCCGCGTGCACGAATGCACGCGTGTTCGGGGGGATGTCCCCCCTCTCCCTCCCCCCAAGGCAGGACCCGGCCACCGGGAGCGTAGCCATACGACGCTACCGCCCCCCTGTGAGGCGGTCGAACGTTCGGAGCGCAGCGCAGAAGGTTCGGATGGGGGGCTGCCTTTGAATTTGATCAACCGGCGCGCGCGGGCTGGCGGCTTAAGACGCGCGGGCACGCTGGAGACCCCTCCAGGCTTGTGGTTCAATACCCGCACCTTTCCAAGGGTGACGCCTTGAACGCCAACCCGCTTGCCCTTCAGTTGGAAGCAGCCTTCGAACGCGCGCGCGACATGGACGTGTCGCTGGCCCAGCGCCTCGACTACGTCGCCGACGCGGTGCGCAGTTTGAGCGACGAATTCGCCGGCGGCGTCGACCGTCTCGTCGCGCGCCTCACCGCCGCCGAGGCGGGCTCGCAAGCGCCGCGCATCGGCGAGATGATGCCGCCCTTCTCGCTGCCGGACGAAAAGGGCGAGATGGTCAGCCTCGAGAGCGAACTCGAGAAAGGGCCGGTCGCCGTCGTCTTCAACCGCGGCCATTGGTGCCCGTATTGCCGCTTGAACACCTGGGCGCTCGCGGGCGCGCAACGGCATCTGGGCGACCGCGGCGAAATCATCGCCATCACCCCGGAGGTCGCGCGCTTCGCGGGCCAAATGAAGGACGAAGCGCACGCGCCGTTCCCGATCCTCACCGACCTCGACAACGGCTACGCCATGTCGCTCAACCTCGCGTTCTGGGTCGGCGAGGAAATGCGCGCGCTGATGACCGCGGGCGGCTTCATCCCCAGCGTCGGCCAGCACAACGACGCCTGGTTCCTGCCGATCCCCGCGACATTCGTCGTAGGCCCCGACGGCCGCATCAAAAACCGCTTCATCGACCCCGACTACCGCAAGCGCATGCAAATCGAAGACCTGATCGCCTCGCTGCGGAATTGATGCCGTCCACCACACGGGCAGACCTCGTTGTGGAAACAACCACCGCACGCTGTCGGTGTCAGACGCCGCTTAATATCGGTGACAGTGCATTTAATTGCCGCGACGGCCGAAAGACGATGCGGCGCTGAATATCAAAATTAGTGCACTGTCACCGAATTTGACCGCAGTTGCGTTCGTAGACATTTAGCAGCAGGGGAGAGAGGGGGGAGGTCTCATATCCCCTCCGTTTTCGCTGCGTTACTGCCTTGGTAGGGTAAGGCGGTGTCGCACCCGGTTTCGGGGGGGTATGAGACCTCCCTCCCCTCCCCCCTCAGGGCCGGTTCAGCAATCTCCATCAACGGGCAAGGCATCGCTATGCACAAGTTCGGTGGCCCGGCATACAAACTGTCGTGCGACGTGAGCGAAGCGAGGCGGGGACATGGCAAGTGGCCGAATGCGAGCGCTAGTTGCGGCGATCTGGACCCTCGTGGTCGGCCTGCTCGATGTCATCGTCGGCACCAGTATTGTGCGCCAGATCGACTCAGAACGATTCATCCCGACGATGGGCACGGTCACGCGCGCCGAGGTCCTACGTCGGTCCGACGAGGATGGCGTCATGTACAACCTCGACATCCGCTATCGTTATGCCGTCGGCGGACGGGCGTTCGAAGGTGAGACCTATCGGTATTCACTCTCGAGCTTCTGGAGTTCGGACTCGGCTTGGGCGGAACAGGCAGTGCGGCTTCATCCTGCCGGGACAGCCGTCACCGTGTACCACGACGAAAACGATCCAGCCCAATCGCTACTGAAGCCGGGATTCGCCGGCACGGAATTGTTCATGATCATGTTCATGACGCCATTCAACGCGGCGATGGCGGCATGCTGGGTGATGGCGGGGGCATCGTTCCTGCGAACGAGGCGCGGCTTGCCGCCAACGCCGAGGCTGCATCGCGAGGGTGCGCTGACGCGCGTGCGTCTGCCGCAAATACCGACCGGGACGGCGGGCTTCGTCGGCGTGGGCTGCGCGGCATTTGCCGGGGTGTTCGCGGTACTTCTTAGCGAAGGCGTGGAAGCGAGCATCGGCTTCATGCTGTTGGCGTGGGCGGTAGTCCTGATTGCCGGTATTGCATTCGGCCTGTGGCAATGGTGGGGGAAGCGGCGAGGAGCCTTCGATCTCGTCGTCGGCGAACGGACGGTCACGCTGCCGGAACGTATCGGCCGCTTTCGGCGCGCGACGATTGAGCGAACGTCGATCCGCGCCGTCACCGTCAAAAAGTGGCGGTTCATTCCCTTCTTGGGCAGCCGCATTCGCATCGAATGCCGCGACGGACGATCGAAGACGATCGCCGTTTGGCACGATGACACTGTTGCAAAGCAATTCGCGGCGCAACTGAACGACGCGATCGTCGTTGCGCGGTAGCACCCGAGGCAAACTCTACCATCCTGTACGCTTATGCAGGGGGTACGACACCTCGACACCGCGTTTCGGGGGGATATGAGACCTCCCTCCCCCTCCCCCCTCAGGGCCGGGTTCGGACAACGCCAACGATAGAAAAGAAAAGACGCGCGCCATAGCGCCATCAATCCCTACCCCGCAAAGGCGGGAGAGAGAGAGAGAGAGAGAGAGAGAGTCCAGCATTCTCAAACGTCTAAGTTCGAGATGGTGAGACCTGCGAGAGATTCAACGCCACCGCACGCTCACTCCACACCTTGGTGTAAATATCGGTGACAGTGCATTTAATTGCCGCGACGGCCGAAAGACGATGCGGCGCTGAATATCAAAATTAGTGCACTGTCACCGAATTTGACCGCAGTTGCGTT
>JAEUML010000073.1 GCA_016792785.1 Alphaproteobacteria bacterium | reverse complement strand
CCGAACGCCATCATTTCGGCAGCGCCTTGGCTGATCATCGAGGTGCCGAAATTGATCCCGACGATGGCGTCCGCGCCCAGCTCTTGCGCCTGCTGGACCATGCGGTCCAAGGCCTGCTCGCGGCTTTCGGCCATCAGCTTCGTGTACTCCTGCACCTCGCCGCCCACGATCATACGCAAATTCGCCATGATGTCGCGCCCGAAGAAGCGCGAGCGCACCGTGTTGCCGCGCACGAGGCCCAAGGTCTCGACGACGTCATAGTCCGAGAATTCGTGCTGCGTGGTCAAAAGCATGGATCGCGCCCTCGTCTCAGTGATCGACGTTCTTAGAATAATAGTCGTCTTCGCGATTGCGCGCCCGGTCGGACACGACCTTCACGACGAGCACGATGCCGCCCGCAAGCGCCAGCAGAACCGCCAACGCCGCAAACAGCGCGATCATCACCGGTGTCATCGTCACGATACCGACGACGAAGCCCAGGAAATAGACGATGCCCGCCGCGACCAACAACCCAACGCCAAGCCACATGCCGCCCCGCTCATAGGACGCCATCCCCTCGCTCGGCGGCGGCGCGAGGTTCGGATCGACTTTGCCGGGATCGGGCATGGACAAGGTGTTCGCTCCCACGTGCTTCGCGGCAACTATGTCATGGCCCGCGAAAGCGGACCACCCACGACTTTCCGGTAGGCCTCACACGATGACACGATGAATCGATACGAGAGGCGTGAGCCTATTGAGCCCATCGCGTCATTATGTGAGCGAACTTTGGTCGCATCCACATCGAGGGTGGTCTGCCTTCGCAAACCCTGACACGGACTTTCAGGCCTTGGGCCTACTGCGGTCCGACGGCGAGGCGCAGTGCGCGGTCGAGAGCTTGGGCGGAGGGAACGGTGATGTCCGGCACGACGCCCTTTCCCTCCAAACGGCCGAGGCGTGCGTCGTAGTAGTCGGCGAGCGGAAGATAGAGCGAAAAGCCGTCGCTCAGTGGAATTGTGTCCGCCGACAGTACTTCGCCTGCGCTACGCTCGCCGATCACCGTAGCGCGCCCCAATCCTTGCAGCGCGGCAGCGGCAAGTTCGGCAACGCTCTCGGTTCGCTTGTCGATCAGAACGAACACCGGTCCGGCGTAGGAATCGGGTGCCCCCCCGATGGCGACCTTGAGTAGGCCGATCGTGTTCAATCGCTCGACCGCCGCTTGCGGATCGTCGAAGTTGTCCAGCGGTTCCGATGCGAGCCGCGTGGGTGTCGGAAGAGCCGCATTCGATCGCCACCAGGCGTTGGCGACAAACCAGCCAAGCACGTCCTGTGTGCGAACCAGACGGTTGATCAGCGCACGCACCGAGAGCGACCCACCCGGCGTCGCCCGCATGTCCACGATCAGCGCGGTCGGCGGCGCCCGTGCCAAGTCGGCAAACGCGACATCGAACTGTTTGGCGGCGAGCTCGCCCAGGAACGTGTTGACCCGCATGATCGCCGCTGCGCCCCGCCGATGCACCTCGACTGCGGGTCGACCTCTCGCATCGGTGTCTGCGACAATTTCAGAGCGCGACACGCGTTGGAGGCCGAAATGGGAGAAGACCTGATTGTCCCAGCCTGCGCTAACGGCGAAGACCACATCGGCATCGTCGACGGCATGCTGAGCGACGCGGCCGAGCAAATTGCGAAAGCGAACGAACTTGGGATTGCGCAATTGGTTTGGATCGAAAAGGGCTTGAGCCATGACCGCGTCCATGGCTTTCACAAGCGCCGGATAATCCCTCAAAGGGCGCGCGAACTCCCAAGGCACGCCGGATACGGCCCCTGCCAGCGGCCCATCGGTCACTTCGCCCGTGATTCCCTTGGGTGACATCACCAAGCGAATTTGCCCCGAGAGATTCGGTGCATCGACGGTCCCCACCAGCAAGCCGTCGGCCTTGGCTGAGAGTTGCAGCGACACGGTCTCCTGACCCATCCAAGGCACGATGGCCATTTCGCGAAGCGTGGGTGCGACTTCGCTTGACGATCGGCCTACAACGCCGCGACCGTCCGCGGCGAAGCGAACAACGACATCGATCGGCCCAAACGCCTTGGTGTTGAACGTAAGGCGAAAGCGCTGGCCTCCAGTGCCGGCAAACGGTTGTGCCAGATCGAGCGCGAAGACCGATAGACAGGCAACGGCAACTGCGATCACCGACTTCAACATGGTTGGGATGCTCTGAACGGCGTTGGATCGTCGCCCGTAGCGAATGCAAGTCAAGCAGTTGAGGTCAAAGGGTTTTCGACGAACGGCCTCAAAGCGTCGACGGATGTCTCACGACCGCGTGCCGATCGCCGCCCGGACGTCACCCAAGCGGCGACGGCTCAGCGGGACAGCGTCGCCGTTGTCGAGTCTCAAATCATAGGCGCCGCTGTCGTTGCGCTGGAGGCTGGCGATCGCTGCGGCGCGCACGATGGCGCTGCGGTGAACGCGGATGAACCCACGCTGGGCGAGACTTGCCTCAACCTCGGCCATCGTCGTTTTGACGGTCAGCCGGCGGCCACCGGCATGGATCTGAACGTAGTCGCCCATCGCGCGCACGTGCGAGATGTCGTCGGGGTCAAGCAGATGATCGGCACCGTCGGCATGGAAGCACAAACGGCCAGCTTCGCGCTGCACCGTTGGGCGTTCGTGCGGACGCGGCGGTTGTTGCCGGTGGCCAAGCCGCGTGTCGATTGCGACCAGAAGGGCGTAAACCGCAATCCATATGGGTACGCACTCGGACAAGAGATCGGCGTGCAACCTCACGACCTCAGACACGGCGAACACAGGCTCGCGGATGAAAACGACGGCGCACGCAATCGCGAAGAACTGAATGGGTGCGGCGATGACGATGATCGGGAGGTGAGCTGCAAACCGCACGAACGGCCTTGCCGCGAGTTTGCCGGAGCGCAAGTGTCTGGCAGTTAACGGGGCAACCGCCACGAGGCTGAAGGCAGCCATCAAGAAGGCAAGGCTGGAAACCGCATGGAGGCCGGTCTTGAAGCCACCCAGAGCGGCCGCATGCTGGACGAAATTCGAAATCCCGAAATAGAACCCGGGCGCGAAGAGCAAAAGCTCACGCGCCCCGTAATTCAGCCGTGCCGGCCAGCCGTCCCCGATTGCTCGCATTGAGCGCGCCCCTCGCGTCCAAGCCCCTCGCGTCCAAGCAATGTCACGTCGAACCGCCGCGATCGTCAAGCGGCGCTTGCGAAGATCAGACCCGCCGGTACCAATCGACGCCGTCGCCATCGCGCGTGCGCACGATCTTGCCCCGCGCGATCAGGCAGTTCAGGTGCGCGAGGCTTTCGCCGGTCGCCATGCCGTAATTGCCGCTCGTGATTTTCGTGCGGAACAGTGCCGGGAACACGTCCACCGCGCGCTGCGGGCTCGCGCACATGTCGACGACCTTGGTCATGCCGGATTCGTGATCGTCGATCAGCTGCGTCATGCGCCGCGCGACGCCGTAGAAGGGCTCGTTGTGCGCGGGACAGATCAGCGTGTCGTCGGGAATGAGCTTCTTCAGCATCGCGCAGCTGTCGAGCCATTCCTGCAGCGGGTTCGCCTCCGGCTCCGTCGGGAACACGCTGACGTTGGACGATATGCGCGGCAGGATCTGATCGCCGGAGATCATCACCTTGTGCTCAGGACTCCAAAGGCACGCGTGTTCCGGCGCATGCCCGCGGCCCACGACGATGCGGAAGCGATGCCGCCCGATCGCAAGCTCTTGGCCCTCGCTCAACCGGCGATAGGATTGCGGCAGGCGGTGAACGCCCATGCCGAACCCGCCGAAGCGCTTGCGGTAAAGCTCTAGCGCGTCATCCGGAAATCCGGCCGCCTTGTAGAACGCAACGCCTTCCTCCGGCGCCGGCTGCCCCGTGTCCATCACCAGCGTGCGGCAGAGCAGATAGTCCGTGCGCGACATATAGAGCGGCACGTCGAACTTCTCGGTCAGCCACCCGGCAAGCCCGACATGGTCGGGGTGCAGATGCGTGACGATCACCCGCGTAACCGGTCTTCCGCCCAGATGCGCGAAGACCTGCTCCCACAGACCCTTCGTGGTGTTCGAATTGATCCCGGTGTCGACAAGCGCCCAACCCGCGCCGTCCTCGATCAGCCAGACGTTGATGTGGTTCAGCTGAAACGGCAGCGGCAGGCGTATCCAATGGATGCCGGGCGCAACCTCGATCGTCTTGCCGGGTTCGGGTTTCGCCGCAAACGGATAGATGAGGCCGTCGCGTTCGCGCGGCGCCGCCGTCTCCGTTCCGTCCAAAGTGATCGTCATAAAGGCTCTCAAGTCCGAAGTGCGTGTCGACGGCAGGCTATGCTGCACTGCCGAAATGAGCAAATCGTAGCGCCTTAACCCTGCGGAACGCTTCGCGCTATGGTGCAGCGGGGAACGAGTGAAAAGGGGAATCGCATGGGTTGGCTCGGCCGCATCGGGATTGCGCTTCTGGTGCTCATCGTCGCGGCGGGCGTCGCCTATTGGTACCTGCTCGCCGACGGCGACGTGCCGGCGGCCACGCAATACAAAACCGACATCGAAGCCTGGCGCGCGCTGGTGGCGGGCGACACGGCCGAGCTTCCAAACGACGTGCGCGTCGAAGTCGTGGCCAAAGACGAACTGCCGTTCGGCATCGTCCAGGCGGCGGGCGGCTACAAGCCCTATGTCATGGCGCGCACCGCGTTTCAGCTGAACGGACCCGCGGGCAGCGTCGTCATCGACGCCGGCATGGACAAGGACATCGCGAAGTCAACGTTGCGCGGCCGCAATCCGACCTACGACGAAGCGGCGAACGGCCGCGTCATCGCCGCGATGGGCAATTCCGCGCGCGTCGTCGTCACGCACGAGCATCCCGACCACATCGCAGGCGTCGCGCGCTTCCCCGTGCCGGAGCGTCTCGCCGAACGCCTGACGCTGACGGCGAAGCAGTTCGAAGGTTTTCGCCTCTGGGCGCCGGGCGGCGTCGTGCCGCCGGCGCTCGCGAACGCGACGCTGATCGAACCGCAAACGCCCGTGCGCGTCGCGCCCGGCATCGTCATGATCCCGGCCGAAGGCCACACGCCTGGCACCGTCATGTTCTACGCCAAGCTCGCCTCGGGCGCGGAGCTGCTGTTCCTGGGCGACGTCGCCTGGTCGATCTCGAACGTGACGAAGCCCGCGATCCGCCCGCGCCTCGTCCAGGACTATCTGATGTCGCCACCCGAAAACCGCGACAAGGTCGCCGCCCAAATCCGCGCCCTGCACGACCTCAGCCTCGCCGAACCGGACCTGACGATGATCCCGTCCCACGACGAAACCCACATCGAGCAGCTGATCGAAGCGGGCCTGATCAAACGTATTTTCGTCATCGACGCGCCGTAACCCACGCCCCTTCCGCTGCAGCAGCGTTAGGAAGCCTTTAATGTCGCGTGAACTGGATAGCATCGTGTCTTGAGGCATGGTGCGCGCCTGTCATCACCCAAGGCTACGCTCAATGACCCCGCTTCAAGTCGCCGCCGTACAGCGCACGTTTTCGCTCGTCGTTCCCATAAAGGAGAAAGCGGCGGAACTATTCTACGCTCGCCTGTTCGAACTCGACCCGTCGCTGAAGCCGATGTTCAAGGGCGACATGAAACAACAGGGCATGAAGCTGATGTCGGCGCTGGCGCTCGTCGTGACCGGCCTCTCCAAGCCGGAGACGATTTTGCCGGCTGTCGAAGACCTGGGCCGCAAGCACTTTGACTACGGCGTTCAGGACCACCACTACGACACGGTCGGCGCCGCGCTGCTGTGGACGCTGGAGCAGGGCCTGGGCGCGGAGTTCACGCCCGACGTCAAGGCCGCCTGGACAGCCGCTTACACGCTGCTCGCGAACGTGATGAAGGACGCAGCCACAAAGGCGCGCGCCGTCGCCTAACCCGAAGGCATGAACGCGTCGGGATAGGCGGCAAGCGCCGCCGTCCCACCCGTATGCAAAAACACCACGGTCTGCTCGCGGGTGAACTTCCCCCGCCGCACGTGCCCGATCAGCGCCGCCATCGCCTTGCCGGCATACACAGGATCGAGCAGCAACCCCTCGGTCCGCGCCGCGAGTTCCACCGCCTCGCGCATGGCGTCGCTGGGCAAGCCGTAGCCCTCGCCCTGATAGCCGTCGATCACGTGCACGCGCTCCGACACCGCCTCAAGTGGCCCGCCGGCGAGCTGCATCGTCTCGAGCGCGAGCGTATGCACGTCGGCCGCAATGTCGCCGCCGCTCTTTTTGTAGACGTTGACGCCCATGATGCGCGTGGCGCTCGCGGCCAACGCGGCGCCCACGATCAGACCCGCCTGCGTGCCCCCGCTCGACGAACCGTGCACGATCGCGTCGACGGCGAGCCCCATCGCCCGCGCTTGGCGCTCGATCTCGCCGAACGCCGCGACATAGCCGAGTGAGCCCACCGGATTCGATCCGCCGATCGGCACGACATAGGTTTCGCGTCCCGCGCGCGCATGCCGTGCGATCGCCTCCTGCAGCGCCGCCGCCGCCGCATCGCCGGCCACGACATGAACCGCAGCACCCAGCAGCTTGTCGTAAAGCACGTTCCCCGAATGCCGGTACGCCTCGCTGTCCCGCGCCACCATCGGGATCAAAATCAAATCGCACGCGAGCCCCAGCTTCGCCGCCGCCGCCGCCGTCTGGCGCGCATGGTTCGACTGCACCGCGCCGAACGTGACGACCGCGCCCGCACCCTGGCGCAACGCCTCGCCCATCAGGTACTCGAGTTTACGCGTCTTGTTGCCCCCGGTGGCCAGCCCCGTGCAATCGTCCCGCTTCACATAAAGGGCAGGGCACTGATCCCCAAGCGCCGCCCGCAACCGATCCATCCGCTCGAGCGGCGTTGGAAGATGGCCGAGCGGCACGCGCGGGAAACGGGATAGGTCCATG
>JAEUML010000064.1 GCA_016792785.1 Alphaproteobacteria bacterium | reverse complement strand
GCGGTGCCGGTGACGGCGTCCTACATCATCGCGGCGGTGATGCTGGTGCCGGCTTTGACCGACGTCGGCGTTGCGGAGCCGGCGGCTCACATGTTCCTCTTCTACTATGCGGTGCTCGCGGACGTGTCGCCGCCGACGGCGTTGGCGCCGTTTGCCGCGGCCGCCGTCACGCGCGGCGAAGCGTTCGCGACGATGATGCAGGCGTGGAAGTACTGCCTGCCCGCGTTCTTGGTGCCCTTCATGTTTTGCCTTTCGCCGGAAGGCGTCGGGCTGCTTTTCATGGGCGACGCGGCGCAAATCGCTTGGACGACGGCGACGGCCTGCATCGCGGTCACGGCGCTTGCTGCGGCGTTCGGCGGGTGGATCATTGCCGAGGCGAATTTGAGCGAACGGGTGGTCGCGGGCGCGGCGGGGCTTGCGCTCTTCTACGCCGATCCGTGGGCGGATGCGGCGGGACTTGCGCTTGCGGCGGCGGCCGTTGCCGCTCACATTGCGCGCATCCGGGGCTGGACGGCAGTGCCGCAAGATCGCGACGAGGATGACGAAGACGACAGCCGGGGTGTCGACGATCGAACTTAGCGTGCGCGAAATCGCGCAGCTGTTCGAGACGCTCGATCCCTATCCCTTTCTGCAGCGCGACCTCGACAAGGACGCGGAGGATTTCATCGTCGGCTGGGCGCGCGAGCTGCCGCGCGACCACGCGCTCAAAATCGTCGTGCACTTGCCGAAGGCCGAGGCCGACACCGCGTCGGGGCGCGACCTTGCGCACAGCATGAAGGCTTATTTCGTGCATCGGGCGAAGGCGGTGAGGCGGGACTTGCGCGAGTTGTTCCGCATCGGGCGCATGTCGCTCACTATCGGCGTCGGCGTTCTCATCGCGTGCGTGGTCGCGGCGCAATACGTGGAGCCGCTTATCGGGGCAGGACCGTTCGCGCGCGTGATGCAGGAGAGCTTGATCATCCTGGGTTGGGTCGCGAACTGGCGGCCGCTTGAGATATTTCTCTACGAGTGGTGGCCGATCGCGCGGCGGCAGGCGCTCTACCGCCGGCTCGCGGAGGCCGCGATCGAGCTCAAGCCGTCTTAGGCCGGAAGCGAGACTTCGAGCAGTTCTGCGTCGTCGACCGCCTGCAGGGCGAAGGATGTGCCCGCGGGCAGAACGCAGGCGTCGTCGCTGTTCAGCGTGTGCGTCCCATGCTCTCCGGCCTTGAGCGTAAGGCGGCCTTTGAGGATGGCGAAGAACAGGAACTCGCCGATGTGACGGCCTTCGCGCTTTGCGCTGGACGCAAGCGTGAGTAAGCGGGCGCCGGCGAGGCCGTTCGTGGCGGCGGCGATGCCCGTGTCGCGAATCGCGGTGGAGGGTGCGTCGGCGGCGGTGTGGCGGACGAAGCGTTGACCGGAGAAGCTGCGATCGCGATCGACAACTGCGGTTGGTAGTTCGAGGGCGTGGTCGCGCCAGGTTTCGTGTTCGGCGGGGCTTGCGATTTCGATCACTTCAAGGCCGGTTGAGGACTCCAGCACGCGATGGCGGATGTGCGGCGGCTGCAAGACGCAATCGCCTTCGTGCATCACAAAGGGCTGGCCCTGATCTTCGTAGACGACGCGCACCCAGCCCTTGCGGCAGTAGATCATCTGAAAGCGGACCCTGTGATGGTGCACGTAGTCGGCGACGGGGCCGCCCTCTTCGATGCGGATGTGCGAGGCGATGAAGCGGCCGCCACAGCGGCCCGGGATCAGGTCGCGGTACTGCATGCCAGCGCGACCGGGTGACCAAGCTTGCGCATTCGCGCGGGTGATGACGAAGGCTTGTGGGTCGGCGGAGACTTCCGGCGGTGCTCGGTGTTGCGCGACGAGGCGCACGGCTGTGTGCGGGGTGGACACCAGAGCGATGCGCGGCGCGTCGGCGGGCATGATCATGTCGAGGCGAAAGCCGCGCGCGAGGTGTTCTTCGATCGCGGCTTCGAGATCGGCGACGATGAGTTCCGCCCGGTTGCTCATGGCGCGGCGGGCACGAGCGCGGGCTTCACGTCGTCCAGGTCTTCGACGCTGCGCAGATAGCCCGGCGACTTGCGCGCTTTCGTCTTTTGCTCGAAGGCGTAGGCGAGCGCGATCAGTTTTGCTTCCGACCACGCGGGGCCGATGAAGGAAATGCCGACCGGCAAGCCGCGCGCCTCGCCCATCGGCACGGTGATGTTCGGATAGCCCGCAACGGCGGGCAGCGTCGATGATGCGCCCAGAAAGTGATCGCCGGTGACGACGTCGATCGTCCAGGCGGGGCCGGTCGTCGGCGCGATGAGCGCGTCGAGCTTATGCTGCTTCAGCAACCGGTCGATGCCTTCCTTGCCGGCGAGGCGTTTCGCGCGGGCGGCGGCTTTCTGGTAAGCGGGATCGGCGAGGCCCTTTGTTGCCTCGGCTTGTTCGAACAGGTCGTGGCCGAAGAGCGCGAGTTCGGCGGGTGTTGCGGCGTTGAAGGCGATCACGTCTTTCAGCGTGCGCGTCCTCACGGTTTGCGGCGTGGTCGCGAGGTAGGCGTTCAAGCCCGCCTTCAGTTCGACGAGCAGGACGAAAAGCTCGTCCTCACCGATCTTGTCGAGGTTCGGGAATTTCTCGATGTCGACGATTTCGGCGCCCGCCTCCTTCATCGCCTCCTGCGCGGCGGCGAACGCGCGGTCGGTTGCGGCGTGATAGCCGGCCGCGAATTTCATCACGCCGATACGTTTGCTTTTGAGCGCGCCGGCGTCGAGTGCCTTCGTGTAATCACTCTTGCGTGCGTCGGCGTCTTTCGTCGCGGGATCGGTAGGGTCGCTGCCTGCCATCGCGGTGAGCAGGGCGGCCGCATCCGCGACGGTGCGCGTCATGGGGCCCGCGGTGTCTTGGCTGGCGCTGATCGGCACGACATGGGTGCGCGAGACGAGGCCGACCGTCGGCTTGATGCCGACGAGGCCATTGATCGCCGACGGACAAACGATCGAGCCGTCCGTTTCCGTACCGATCGCGCCAGCGGCGAGGCTGGCCGCCGCGGCCGCGCCCGAGCCTGACGATGAACCGCAAGCGTTGCGGTCGCGCGCGTAAGGGTTCCGCGTGAGGCCGCCCATTGCGCTCCAGCCGCTGATCGAGGCCGAGGAGCGGATGTTCGCCCATTCCGACAAGTTCGTTTTGCCGAGCACGATCGCGCCCGCCTCGCGCAGGCGCGCGACAAGCGGCGCGTCGCGGCCGGTGACATTCTCCTTGAGCGCGAGCGAGCCGGCGGTCGTCGGGATGGGGTCTGCGGTTTCGATGTTGTCCTTAATCAAGATCGGAATGCCGTGCAGCGGCCCGCGAATCTTGCCTGTCT
Source organism: Alphaproteobacteria bacterium (assembly GCA_016792785.1). GTDB lineage: Bacteria > Pseudomonadota > Alphaproteobacteria > Micropepsales > Micropepsaceae > SZUA-430. The sequence continues at coordinate 13,908 of JAEUML010000064.1, read as the reverse complement.
TGCGTTCGGCATCGCGTGCGCGGGCGTCGTCGGCCGCGCGCGGGTTCAGACTCAACACGCTCTGCAAGCCGTTGCGGTCGATTGTCGCGATGCGCTGCAGATAGGCTTCGACGAGTGCTTCGGACGTCGTGCGGCCGGCGGCCAGTTCAACCTGCAATTCGGCGATCGACTTTTCTTCGACGGCGTCGGCTGCGGTCGCGATCGCTCCGCCGAGCAAAAGCGCCAATAGTGCCACGGCGATACGGTACGTCATGCATTTCCCCTTCCCGGTGCGGTCTGGGAGCCTAGCCGTCCGCGCGGGAGAGTTGAATATGCGCGGTTTGGGCGTCCGTCACAGCGCATCGAGCGTAAGCTCTCCTCGATTCGCGAGATTCGAGGTCCGCCCATGCGTGCGATCGTGCTTCGCGTTCTCTTGCTGCTGCTGATCTTCGCTTCGATTCCGCCGCAGGACGCGCGTGCGGTCGAACTCATTTGGCCCGTGTGCGATCTGTCGCGGACGGGGCCGGTGCTTGAGCCCGGGAGAGAGGGCGCGCCGCCCGTGATGGACAGCCCGTGGTGGCGGCTGCCCGCGCGCAAGATCTATCTCGACTTCGGTACGCCCGTGCACGCGGCAGGGTTCGGCGTCATCATCGCGGCGGAGCGGCGCGGGCCGTTCGGGTTGATGATCGACGTACAGCACAAGGGCAGTCTCTTCACGCGCTATGGGCATTTGCAGTCGCTGCTCGTCAAGGCGGGCGACCGCGTCGCGCTCGGGCAGAAAATCGCGACGGTCGGATCGAGCGGGCGCTCCACGCGGCCCGGCCTCTATTTCGCGATCCACGACAATCTGGAGCTCATCGATCCGCTCGCCGCGGCGCGCGAGCCGCCGTGCCAAGGCGAGGACGTCGTGCTGCCGCCGCCGCCGCTGCGCGGCACGACGCCGTTGGCGTCAACGGTCACTTCCCCTTAGCACCGGCGAGGGCCATGAAGGCGGCGAGCGCTTCTTCCATCACCGACATGTTCAAGCGGTAGATGATCGTCGTGCCTTGCCGCTCGGTCGTGACGAGTTCGGCATTCTTCAGCACCGTGAAGTGGCCGGAGAGGGTGGGCTTTGCGATTGTGAAATGCTCGGCGATTTCGCCCGCCGACATCGCGCGCTTGCGCAGCAGTTTCAGGATTTCGCGGCGGATCGGATGCGCGAGCGCTTCGAAAACCTCGTTCATGCGCCGTCCCGCGCCCCACGCGCGGGGTCGTTGCGCCAGTAGACATAGGACATGACAACGGCGGCGAGGGCGGTTGCGAGAGCGCCGCCGACGAATAGGATCATCTGCCCTTGGAAGCCAAGGAAGAACGGTGAGGCCGCTGTGGCAAGGCCGAGCGCGACCCATACGCGGCCGAGCCAGCGGTGCGTCTTCTCCCACGAATACTCGCTCGACAGCGTCCACGGCGTGCGTACGCCCATGACGAAGTTCGAACGCGTCTTGCCCAGAAAATTGCCGATGACGATGAAGAGAATGCCGAGGATCGGGATCAGGAACGACGGCCTCTCGGGCGCGACGCCGAGTGCTGCGGCAACGATGTGCGCGTGCACGGCGGCGAAGACGATCAGCATGCCGGCCCACACCGCGTGATAGAGCGTGCGGCCGCGGTTCAGGTTCTCGCGCCGTGGCTCAAGGAGCGGCACGATCGCGAAAACGGCGACGATCAGAACCGCTACGGCTGGTGCGAACAGAAGCGCCATCGCCTTCGGTGCGTAGCCGTCGACCACGCCTGCGATGTTCCAATGGATCGGCAGTTGCGCGTCGGCCGGCAGTTGCGCCCAGGCGTACCACGACGCGGCGAGCATCGTGGCGATGGCGAGTGCGCTCCAGGCGAGGCCGCGAGCGATCCTGATCGCTGGCGCGTGATCGGTATCGGTCATGTGTCGTCTCCCCAAGCCATTTTTTGTTATTTAGGAAAATACCGAAATATGGTCAAGGGGAGCAGCGGAACCATCGCGGGGATTGGAGGGAAATGCGGCTTTCAGAGCACTTGATGATTCGACGGAATGCCCGCGCGACCGCGACCCTCGTCGATCTGAGTCAGGCCAGCGGCGCCGTCGCCCGTGCTGCGCACAACGGGGTGGCACGCCTATGCCGAAAATGGTGCCGCCTGCGTGACTCGAACACGCGACCCCCGCATTACGAATGCGATGCTCTACCGGCTGAGCTAAGGCGGCTTTGGGCGTCGAAGAGGCGCGGAACATAGGCGCGCGAGGGGCGTCCCGCAACACGGGAATTCGCGCGCGGTCACATGGTCGTGTGATCGCGCGGCGCTCGCTTGCGCCCCTAGTAAAAAGTTCATAGTAGTGGCAAAACTCGAAGCGTAAGGGGTGGGCAAATGGTTGGTACGCGCGCGGTTGCGGCGGGTTTCTTGGTCTTCGCGTCGGTGTGCGGGGTGCTGACGCGCGACGTATCGGCGGCGGAACCGACGGCGGCGGAACTCCAACAGAAATTCCAAGAGACAATCGTGTCGAGCCGCCTGGTGCTCGACATCAAAGAAGGTCGGCTTTCCGGGCCGGGCGCGGCGTTCTTGAAGGCGCGGGCCGGCGCGTCGCAGTTCGTTTTCATCGGCGAGGAGCACGGAGTTGCGACAATCGCCGATGTGGTGCGCGCCATGCTGCCCGATCTTTCCGCGGCCGGGTATCGTCACTTCGCGGTCGAAGTCGATCCTTACATGGCCGGGAAACTCGAAGCGTTGTTGCGCGCGGGCGGGACGGACGCGCTCGCGAAATTTCTCGCCGTCGACGGGCAGCAGTTCGCGGTGCCGTTCTTCAATTGGTCGGCGGAGGCCGCGCTGGCGAATGCCGCGGTGAAGGCGAACGCGGCGCCGGCGCTTTGGGGGCTCGATCAATCCTTCATCGGCGCGGCGTATGTGCTGCTTAGCGACGTCGCGGCACAGGCGTCGACAGGTGAGGCGCGCGCGCTTGCTGCCGCGCTTGCGGCGAAGGCCAAGGGCAATCTCGAATTTCTGGGCAAGGCCGATTTGGGCGAGTTGCAGAAGCTGCGCGATCTGCTGAGTGCCGAGGCGGACCGTCCGCTGGCGCAGCTTTTGGACGACATGATCCTGTCGGCGCGGATCTATCAGCCTTTCGTCGGCGTCGACGGCGGGCTCAGCGTCTATGGCGCCAATCTCGAGCGCGAGAATTTCATGAAGCGCACGTTCCTCGCGCGTTACCGCGCGGCGGGCGGGCCGAAGGTGTTCTTCAAGTTCGGCGCAAATCACATGATGCGTGGGTTGTCTTCGACGCATGTGCCGTCGCTCGGTCAGTTCGTGTCCGATGTCGCGTTGACCGAGGGCAAGGCCGCGTTCCACCTTCTTATCTTGTGCGGGCCGGGGACAAAGGCGGGTGATCTCATGGGCAACGCCGCTGCTTGCGACATCGACCTTGCGAAGGCGGTGCCGGAGCTCAGTACGCATCTCGATGCGAAGCTACCGACGCTGTTCGATCTTGGGCCCTGGAAGGACAAGCCGCGGCGTTGGGCTCATTTGCCGGAAGATTTGCGCGCGATGATCTGGGCGTTCGATGCCGTGCTCGTGGTGCCGAACGGCATTCCGGCGAAGCCGCTGAAGTAGCGTTCGTCGGGCGCTGAGCCATTCGGAAGATTCACGCAAAGCAACAAAGAAACAAAGACGCAAAGACGGGCACCCGCGCGCCGCGAGGCGCGCAACCGACCGCTCGATTGGCGCTACGCGCCGAAAAGCGAACCGTCTTCGTTGTTTTGTTCCTTTGCTGCTTTGCGCGAATCTTCCTGTATGCGCGTGCCTGCGCGGTTGGCGCTTCAGTTCGGCGGCGCGGCGGGTTCGGGCGTTAGGAACTCGCGGACTGCGCGGGCTGTGGGTTCGGGCGCTTCTTCCATCGGGATGTGGCCCACGTCGTTGTAGATGACGAACTTCGAACCCTTGATCGCGGCGTTGTAGGCGTCGCCCATGTCGCGAGGCGTGAGCGTGTCTTCCTTGCCCCAGATGATGAGCGTGGGCGTGGCGATCTTGGCGGCATTGTCCTGGATGTAGGTGTCGAACGGCGTTTGGAAGCGTTTCAGCGATGCGGCGCGATTGCCCTCACGCCGGTTCAGTTTCCAATAGAGGTCGACCATTTCCGGCGTGACCAAGGCATCGTCGAAGATCGCCGTCTTCAAGCTGCTCTCGAAGACGAAGCGCGGCGTGACGTAGAGCATGATGTTCTGCACGACCGGCATGCGCGCGAGCGTGAAACCGATGCCAGGATCGCGCGGCGTCTTCGTCGGCATGCCGCTGGCGTCGACCAGGATCAGGTGCGTCAGACGCTGCGGATACATCAGCGCGAAGCGGGCGGCGACGCCGCCGCCCATCGAGTTGCCCGCGAGCGCAAAGCGCTCGGCGCCGACCGCGGTCGTGAATTCGGCGACGAATTTCGCCATCGCTTCCTGGCTGTAGTCGTCGCCGGGAACAGGGCCGGTAAGCCCATGGCCCGGTAGATCGACGCTGATCATGCGGAAGGCGTCGCCGATCTCGCGCACCCATGGCTCCCACGTGTGGAGCGAGGCGTTCGAGCCGTGCAGCAGCACGAGCGCTGGTCCTGAGCGCGAGCCTTGGGCGCGATAGTGCACGCGGGCGCCCGACGGCAGTATGACGAACTGCGACGGCGCCGGCGCGTATTGCGCCTCGAGTTCGACAGCGCGCATGTCGGGTTCGGCCAGAACCAGCGCGCCGATGCCCGCCGCCAGCGCGAGCAACACGAGAAGGATCAAAATCCAACGAAACAAACGCCCTACCATGCACCTCTCCTCTTGCGACGACCGTCGTCGTCGCCCACCGAAAAGTCCTCGCCGTCAGGACCCGGATCGTCTGGCGCGCCGGGCGGGAAGACGATCCTGTCGTCCGGCGTCACATCGCGCATCGGCAGCTCGCCCTCGCGAGCGCGCAGAGACGGGCGCATATCGTCGTGCTTGACGACGTCGCGGTAGAGGGCAGCGCCCGCGTCGGTCGCATCGACATAGGCTTGCGCGGCTTCGACCGGTGTCATCGCCTCGACGGTCGCGCGCGTACCGGAAAGCCAAGCGTGCGTGTCGAAGGCGCCGCACGCGCTGCAGGTCGGCGACCATTCATGATGCGTGCGGGCGCAAGCCGAGCAGGTCCAATACGCGTCCTGCGGTGCGCGCATCGCGCGCAGCGACCACTCGCGGGCGACCATGCTGTCGCCGCCGAAGCCTTTCTCGATATCTGCCATCAGCAGGCAGACGCGCGCGGACGGGTAGCGGTCGACGAGCGGGCGCAGCGTTTCGCGCGCTTCGTCCAGGCGGCCGACGGAGATCGAGGCGGCGGCGCTCAAGATGCGGCTTTCAGGGTGCTCGGGGTTTGTGCTTGCAAGGCCTGCGAGACGTTTCGCGCGGGCTTGCGGCGACTCTTCGGGTTTGAGCGCGGCGTAGGCGCGGGCGAGATCGGGATGCGGTTCTTGCGCCCAGGCGGTTTCGATGAGGCTGCCGGCCTTCCACTGCTTGCCTTGGGCGGCCAGATGTTTGGCGGCGATGAGGGCGGCCGGCGCAAAGGCGGGCGCGAGCGCCAGCGCGTCTTGCGCGTGGGCGAGCGCGGTTTCGGCGTCGCTCTTGCGTTCCGCGTCCTTGGCGAGGGCTGCGGAGAGCACGGCGCGACGGCGACGGCCGAGGCCGAGATCCAGTTGCTTGGCTCGTGTTTGGGCATCGAGCGCTGCGGCCGCTTCGCTCCAAGCGCCACGCGCGACGTTCAGATCGAAGAGCGCGTTCAGGGCCCAGCGGGTCTTGGGCCTCAGCACACGCGCACGTTCGGCGATCGAAATCGCTTGCGGACCGTCGCCGCGGCGCACGGCCGCGAGATAGAGACCGCGAAGACCTAAGAACTCGGTCTCCTTCGATTGCAGCATTTGCGTGTAGTAGCGTTGCGCCGTTTCATCGTCGCCTTCGAGTTGCGAGGCTTGGGCGGCGAGAAGGAGGGCGAGCGGCGGCTCGCCGACGAGCGAAATCGCCTTCTTCGTCTGCAAGCGCGCTTCTTCGTCGTCGCCGGCAGCGACGGCGACGAGGCCACGCGTCAGGGCCGCGAAGCCTTTGCGCCGGCGGCCCATCGCGCGCCAGCGGAAGAACTCGCCGGGCGCATCGACGAACGTCGTGATCACGCGGTAGAGCGTGATCGTCAGGATCGACAGCAGAATGACGATGACCGCTGCAACCGAGAGATACATGCGGATCTCGCGGCCCTCGAACTGCAGGACGACGCTTCCTTTGAGGTCGGCGAGGATCACGGCCGCGACTGCGATCAGCGCGACGATGACGAAGAGCCAGAGTGCCCGGATCATCTTGTTCGCCCCCTCACGGCGCCGGCAATTGCGGCACGGGTTCGGAGGCGGCGCTCGTCGTTGGCCCTGAAAGGGCCTCGATCGCGCGCGTGTTCAGTTCGGCCAGCGTCGCTTCGAGCTTGATGCGGGCGTTCGCTTGCGCGAGCCACGGCTTCAGCGGTCCGCGTGCGGCGCCGGTGACGGCGTTCAACTCGCGCACCGCGGCGCCAAGGTCGCCGGATTCCAGTCGCACGCCCGCGCGTGCGAGGCGGCCTTCGTTCGTGTCGTCACCGATCTCGCCCACCGCGCGAGAGGAGATCAGCGACATGAAGTTCGCCCAGAGGTGCGAGAGCCAGTCCTCGCTTGCCGCGATTCGTTCGGCGCTCATCGCTTGGGCGGCGAGGTCGCCGAACGATGTCATGAGCGTGCTTGCGGTCGGCACGCCTTTGGCGGCGAGTGGCGCGATCTCTGCGACTTGCGCGTCGTTCGGGGCGAGGCCTCTGACGACGTCGTACTCGGGCTTGAACGGGGCGGAGCCTTGCGCGGCGCGGCTCAAGTTCGCGATCGCGGTCGCGAGCGAGGCGCGGCGCGCCATTTCGAGGAGGTCAGAATTTTCGATCTTGGCCAAGCGCTCCGCGAAGCCGTCGATGCGCGCGCCGAGGTCGGTTTGGCCGGTGGTCAGCGTGCCGATCGAGGCTTGCGCGGCTTTGAGTTCCTCGGGCGATGTGCCGACCTTCGCTTCCAGTGCCGCAAGGCGCGTGCCGAGGTCCTCGACGAGCTTTGCGTTGGAGGGCGCGATCTGCGGCGCGCCGGGTGTCGTGCCGAAAGCGGTGGCGGCCAGACTGCTCGCTGCGTTGCCGGTCGTCAGCGCGATTTCCGTGTTGCGGACGCGGGCTTCGAGTTTGGCGATGCGCTCCTTGAGGGCGCCGAGGTCGCCACTCTTATTCTGGTTTACGCGCGCTTCGACCGCGCCGAGGCGGGCGGCGAGTTCGGCGGGGTTGTTCGTGGAACTTTCCTCGCCGCCAGGCCAGAAGCGGGCGATCAAGGCGCCGAAAAAGGCGGCAACCAGCAGCAGCGCCAGGATGCCGACGGCATCGCGCCAATCCTCGATCAGACCGTGGCGGACGCGGCGCTCGGAAGGTTTGGCCGTGCCGTTCGCAGGGGTGTCGGTCATCAGGCGTCTCAAATTGCGTGGTGGCGCAAGCTAATGGGGAGGGCCCCCCGCCACAAGGCGACGGATCAGACCGGGTTGCGGCGGGCGAGCCACGGGTCGGCGGTCGGGGGGGCGGCGGCGTCCACCGCGCGAACCGGCAACGGAGCCAAGGCCTTGGCGACGGCGGGGCTCAAGGCCAATGCGCCGATCTTCGCGCAGGCCGCCTCGAGGTTTGCGGCGCGGATCAGCGCGACGAAAAGGTCGGCCGTGCGGGGGGAGAAAAACAGCGCGTCGTCGATCAGGCCCGCCTCGAGTTCTGCGGCGAGTGAGCCGGACAGGTTTTGCGCAGCGCGCGCCTCGTACAGGCGCTCGACGCGGACGGTGAAGCCTTGGGGCGAAAGGCTGGCCTTCAGATCGCCAGCGGTGACCGTGCCCGTGACATGCAGCAGCGCACCCGCCTTCGGGTCGCGCGTGGCGCGGATCGTTGCGGCGAGGCCTTCGACGCCTTCGCCGTTGCTCTCCGTGATGTGCGCAAAGCCGTGGTTGCGCGCGGCAGTGGCCGTTGCGGGACCGACAGCGAGAACGGGCAGGTTGCGCACGGGCGTGCGCCGCGCCGCCGCGCGTGCGCCGTTGGCGCTGGTGAACAGCAACGCTTGTATGCCGGTGAGGTCGAGCTCAGGTCCATCGGCGAAGACGATGTCGATCAGCGGTTCGACGAACGTCGTATGGCCGAGCGCGTGCAAGTGTGCGGCGAGCGGTTCGGCGTCCTCCAGCGGGCGGGTAATGAGCACGCGCACGGGTGCGTCAGACTTGGAAGAAGTCGCGGCCGGCTTGGGCTGCGAGTTCACGGCCTGCGTCGTCGCCGCAGCGTGTGGCTTCTTCGGCGGTCGAAATGGTGGCCGTGCGCGTGACGTCGAAGCGGGTGCGGCCGTCGGGTGAGAGGGCGCAGCCGGCGAACGCGAGTGTGCTTCCTTCGCGCCAGGTGGCGAGGCCTGCGATCGGCGTGCGGCATGAGCCGTCAAGGCGGGCGAGGAACGCGCGTTCGAGGGTCACGGGAAGATCGGCCGTATTGTCGTTCGCTGGCGCCAGGAGATCGATGATCTTGGCGTTCGCGGCCAAAACTTCGATGCCGATCGCACCTTGCGCCACAGCGGGCAGCATTTCGGCATGCGAGAACACATGTGCTGCGTGCGCTTCGAGGCCGAGGCGTTTCAACCCGGCGAGCGCCAGGATCGTGGCGTCGGCTTCGCCGCTTGCGATCTTGCGCAACCGCGTGTCGACATTGCCGCGAAAGATGGTGAGGGTCAGGTCGGGGCGTGCGTGCAGGAGCATCGCGCGGCGGCGGACGGAGCTGGTGCCGACGACCGCTGCGTTCGGCAGATCGTGCAGGGATTTCGCGGATTTCGCGACGAGCACGTCGCGCGCATCCTCGCGCGGCAGGTGGCAGGCGATCTTGAAACCTTCAGGCAGGAGGCCCGGCAGATCTTTCAGCGAGTGGACGGCAGCGTCGATGCGGCCTTCGAGCAGCGCCTCCTCAAGCTCCTTCGCGAACAGTCCTTTGCCGCCGATATCGTAGAGTGGGCGGTCTTGAACACGGTCGCCGGTCGTCTTGATCGTGACGATCTCGGTGCGGCTGGCGGCTTCTTGCGCACTCCAGCCGTGGGCGCGCGCGAGGGCGGCCACGAACATGTTCGTCTGCGCGAGCGCGAGGGCAGAGCCACGGGTGCCGATGCGCAGACGGGTTTGCACGCTTCAAGGTCCTGGGTTACGGGAACGGTTCGCGGGCGGCACGCTAGCGATGTTCGTGCGGCGGCGCCACCCGATAGAAGATGGAAAGCGATGTGACTCAAGAGCTTACCGTGCTCGGCCTCGAGACGTCGTGCGACGAAACGGCGGCGGCGGTGGTGCGCGGGCGGGCGCCGGGGCCCGGGGTCATTCTCTCGAACATCGTGTCCAGTCAGATCGCGGTCCACCGGCCTTACGGCGGCGTCGTGCCGGAGATCGCGGCGCGGGCGCATGTCGAGATCGTCGACTTGATCGTGGCGCAAGCGCTCGACGATGCCGGTGTGATGCTCGGCGAACTCGACGGAATTGCCGTGACGGCTGGGCCGGGGTTGATCGGCGGGGTCGCGGTCGGTCTAACGACGGCCAAGGGTTTGGCGCTGGCGTCGGGCAAACAGCTTATCGCGCTCAATCATCTCGAGGCGCACGCCTTGACCGCGCGGTTGACGGACGGGGTGGCGTTTCCGTTTCTGCTGCTTCTGGTGTCGGGCGGGCATTGCCAGCTTCTGATTTGCGAGGGTGTCGGGCGGTTCACGCGGCTCGGGACCACGATCGACGATGCGGCCGGCGAAGCGTTCGACAAGACAGCCAAGCTCCTGGGTTTGGGCTTTCCGGGAGGGCCCGCCATCGAAACTGCGGCGAAGCTTGGCAACGCCAAACGGTTTCGCTTTCCGCGGCCGCTCGTTGACGGCGAAGGGTTCGATTTCTCGTTCTCAGGTCTCAAGTCCGCGGTTCGGCGGGCGGGGGAGGTTGAGGGCCTGGACGTCGTGACGGTGCGCGACATTGCGGCGAGCTTTCAGGCGGCGGCGGTCGACGTGCTGACGCAGCGATCGCTGAAGGCGATGCGCGCCATGCGCGAGCGCGATTTGAACATGCGCTGTCTGGTTGTTGCTGGCGGTGTAGCGGCGAACGAGTCGCTCAGCCGTTCACTGCGCGCTGCCGCGGTCACCGAAGGGTTCGATTTGGTCGTGCCTCGGCCGAGCCTGTGCACCGACAATGGTGCGATGGTGGCGTGGGCAGGGATTGAGCGTTTGGGTCTTGGGCTGACCGATGGGATGTCAGCGGCGGCGCGGGCGCGCTGGCCGCTCGATCAGCGGCGCCAGGGTGTGCCCGGCGCGAAGTCCTAGTCCGGCAAGCTGTTGTACTCAAAAACGAACGAGCGGCTCGGGAGGTCCGGGCCGCTCGTTTTTTGGGAACTGAGCTCACGGGAGGGATTAGAGCCAGTTCAGGGTGTTCACCAGGAATGCCAAGCCGTATGCGCCGAGAACAAAGCCGGCCACGGTCGTGGAAATCTGGGTCACCAGGTTGCTGCGGTTCGTCATGGAGGTCTCTCCTTGGTTATCTGTTTCGGGGCTCTCGCCGCCGGATGAAACCTATGTAGACGACCTCTGATCAGAAATCAATGAATGAAATCGTTTTTGTTCACTCATCACGCAACGTGCGACGTCCTGCCGCATCTTGTTAACCTTTTTGGCTCAAATGCTGACGAGGGTCTCGGATTTCGATTCTTCGAGGGCCTTGCGCGGGCGGTCACGGCCAGCGCCCCCGTCGTCGAGGCCGTTCAGGATCAGGTAGATGACCCCTTCCAGCTCACGTTCCAGCTTGTCGTAAGGGAGCTTCGAGTGCAGCTGAGGGTAGCGGAATTTCATGGTCGCGGACTGGATCATCTCCGCGGTGAAAACGACGTCTTCTATGGCGAATTCGCCCGAAGCGTTGCCGGCGGCCAGGATCTCGGACAGAAGCGCCCGATGGAGAGCCAAAATCCGGTTGGCGAATTGCGGGCGTTCCATCGAAATCACCCGCGCCATCTCATAAACCTGCTTGTCGAACTCAAGCTGTTCGTAAGTCAGGCGCATGTCGGCAAACATAAAGTCGCGCAAACGCTCCCTCGCGCTGCGGCCTGGGCGCTTCAACACTTCCCTCAACGTGGCAACCGCCTGTTCGCCGGCTTCGCCCGCTATGGCCTCGGCAATGTCCAGTTTTCCTGGGAAGTACCGATAGAGGTTGCCGGGGGACATGCTACAGTCCGCGGCGATCTCAGCCATTGTGGTCTTTGCGTAGCCGTAATGGACGAACCGTTTCTTCGCCGCTTGAAGGATGTTTCCTCGGACTGTGTCTTTGCACAACATTTGTGCGCGCAATGTAGCCGGTTCGGGTAAATATTCAACAAAACATTCACACGCTGACGTTCATGTGACGCCAAAGTGAGCGAATCCGTGGGGAAAATCGCGGTAATCGGCGCTGGTGCCTGGGGCACGGCGCTCGCCCAGGCCTGCGCCTCGACGGGCAGACCGGTCACGCTTTGGGCACGGGAAGCCGAGGTGGTGCAGAGCATCGCCAAGGCCCGTGAAAACGCCCACTTCCTTCCAGGTGTAGTGCTCTCACCCATGATTGCGCCAACCTCCGACCTCGCGGCGGCGGGGGGGGCCGATCTCGCGCTGCTCGTTTGTCCCGCGCAGCATCTTCGTTCGATGGTCGAGTCGATCGATCGGCATTTGGAAGTACGCGGGCCTGTTTTGATTTGCGCGAAAGGAATCGAGCGCGGCAGCGGCGCGCTCATGAACGAAGTCGCGAGCGCGGCCGCGCCGCGGCGCGTCTTCGGCATGTTGTCGGGGCCGAGTTTCGCGGCGGAAGTCGCGCGGGGCCTTCCATGCGCCGTGACGGTCGCGTTCCAGGACAGCGTGGTGGCGCAACATGTGAGCACGAAGCTCGGATCGACGACGTTTCGGCCGTACGCGTCGACCGACGTCACTGGGGTCGCGATCGGCGGAGCGGTGAAGAACGTGCTCGCCATCGCGTGCGGTATTGTCGAGGGGCGCGGGTTCGGCGAGAGCGCGCGCGCGGCGCTGACGACGCGCGGGTTTGCGGAGATGACGCGCTTCGGGGTCGCGCTCGGGGCCAAGCTCGAGACGATGGGGGGCTTGAGCGGACTCGGCGACCTAATGCTGACCGCGTCGAGCCGGCAGTCGCGGAACTTTTCGCTCGGCGTGAAGCTGGCGCAAGGCGGGCGCGCGGACGACGGCGGGCCGCTCGCCGAAGGGGCGGCGACCGCGGAGGCGTTGGTGATGAGGGCGCGCGCGGCTAGAGTCGAGATGCCGATCGCGGAGGCGGTCGCCGACATCGTGTCCGGGCGCACCGCCGTGGACGTCGCGATCGGCGCGCTGCTGTCGCGACCCTTGAAGAGCGAGCACTGACGATGCTGTTTGCGCTGATCTGTTTCGACAATGCGAATTCGACCGCGTTGCGTGCCGAGGTGCGGCCGAAGCATCTCGCCTATATCGAGGCGCACAAGGCGCAGGTGAAAATCGCGGGGCCATTCTTGTCGGACGACGGGGAGAAGATGGTCGGCAGCCTGATCATCATCGAGGCGGACGACATCGATGCGGCGCGCGCGTTCGCCGAAGACGATCCCTACAGAAAGGCCGGGTTGTTCGCGTCGGTCGATGTGAAGCCGTGGCGCTGGCTGATCGGCGCGCCGAAGGGGTGATGCGATGGCTTATTGGCTTTTGAAGACCGAGCCCGAGACATTCGGATGGGAACATCAGGTCAAGCGCGGGGCGAAGGGCGAGCCGTGGAGCGGCGTGCGGAATTTCACCGCGCGCGACAATCTTCGCGCGATGAAGAAGGGCGAGCTCGCGTTCTTCTATCATACGGGCAAGGAGAAGGCGGTCGTTGGCGTCGTCAAAGTGATCAAGGAGGCCTATCCCGACACGACGGCGGAGGAACCGATCTGGTCGATGGTTGACGTTGTCGCGGTCGAGCCGTTTCCGAAACCCGTGACGCTTGCCGACGTGAAGGCAGAGCCGAAGCTCGCCGCCATGGCGCTCGTGAAGTACTCGCGCCTTTCGGTGCAGCCGGTGAGCGACGCCGAGTGGAAGCTCGTGTGCAAGATGGGCGGATACAAGGGTTGATGAAGCATGCGGGCGAGGCGGCGCTGGACGAGCCTGAGCCCGTGCTTGGCGCGTTGCGAAAGTTGCCGCGGTTGAAAGAGAAGAAGCGGGGAACGTCCTATGTGGGGTCGAAAGCGTTTCTGCACTTTCACGAAGACCCGGCCGGGCCGTTCGCCGACATGAAGACATCGCTCGACGGCGACTATCAGCGGGGTCGTGTTCGTACGGCGGCGGAGCGCAAGCAGCTGATGGCGCTTGCGCGGCAGGCGCTTGCGTGAGTGGCACCATTCTTTGCCGCGCGGATGAGATCGCCGAGGGCCAGGCGCGTGGGTTTCTCGTCGGCGAAGGTATTGCGCGGCGCGATGTGGTTTTGGTTCGCCGCGATGGCGCGCTGCGTGCTTATGTCAATTCCTGCCCACATCAGGGAACGCCGCTGGAGACGTTTCCCGACAAGTTCTTGAACGAGGACGGCAGCTTGCTCGTCTGCTCGACGCATGGGGCGCGGTTTCGGGTCGAGGACGGGGTTTGTGTCAGCGGACCTTGCGTGGGTAAGGCGCTCACGCGGATCGCGTGCGATGTCAGAGATGGGGTTGTAGTTCTGATGTCGTGAGGCGCTTCACTTCGCGCGCAGGAACGCGTTGTAGTCGGCGATTAGCGCCTTCGTTGCTGCTTCGACGAGGCGTTTGCCTTTTTCCGGTGTCGCTTGGCTGGGGTCGGAGCCGATGCGGCCGTCGGGGAATTGGCGGCGGTAGTCGTCGGCGTCGCGGATCGAGCCCATG
>JAEUML010000368.1 GCA_016792785.1 Alphaproteobacteria bacterium | reverse complement strand
AGGCCGTGAACTGCGCGCCGCCGGTCTTGGCCAAGACCTTCGTGATCGCTGCCGTCAGCGACGTCTTCCCATGGTCGACGTGCCCAATCGTCCCAATGTTGCAGTGCGGCTTCGTGCGTTCAAACTTTGCTTTGGCCATGGGTTAGGTTCCTGAATTCTCGTCCTTGCCTGTTTCGTTCGTTTCATTCATTGGAGCGGGTGAAGGGAATCGAACCCTCGTCGTAAGCTTGGAAGGCTTCTGCTCTACCATTGAGCTACACCCGCATCTCACGGCGCGCGCCGCTATCAACTTTGTCCTCGTCCGGCTCCGCGGCATCCAAGTCGCATCGCCCCCCTTCGCCGCGCGGGCGAAGGATGGTGGGGGAGGTAGGACTCGAACCTACGAAGGCGTCAGCCAGCGGATTTACAGTCCGCCCCCTTTGCCACTCGGGACACTCCCCCAAAATGGACATGCGTCGGCTTGCTCGCTCCAGCCGGTCTGTGAATTTCGTCCTATCTTTTGGGATCGCGCCTGGGTGTGCCCACAACCGCCGGGACACGGGAACGCGGCTTATGGCTAACTCAGATGGTGCTTGTCAACAGGACAAACCAGTCCATCCCCTAACAAAATCAGGGGGTAGACGGTGAGGCGCGGAGGCCGGCGGGGACGCCCATCAGGCGAATACCCTAAGCACGATGAGGGCGCAGTCTGGCTGTGGGGAACGCATGCCGTCAAGGCCGCGCTCGCCAATCCGGCCCGGCGCAGCCGAAAACTGCTCGTCGTGGGAGCCTTGGACCCCGCAATTCAGTCGCTGGCGGGGCGGGCGAAGGTCGCCGTTGAAGCAGCGGACGCAGCCGCGTTGGGTCGCGCCCTGCCCCGGGACGCCGTCCACCAGGGGGTCGCGTTATTGACGCACCCGTTGGATGAGCTCGACATTCATGATGCGATTGAGGGGGCGGCGCCGCCACGGCGGCTTGTGGTGCTCGATCAGGTCACCGACCCGCACAATCTCGGCGCGATCCTGCGGTCGGCGGCCGCATTCGGGGCTTGTGCGGTCGTGGTGCATGAACGCAGCACGCCGCCGGCTGGGGGCGTGCTCGCGAAGGCCGCGAGCGGCGCGCTTGAAGTCGTGCCACTTGTTCGCGTGGTCAACATTTCACGGACGCTGGACGAGTTGGCGGAGCTTGGGTTCCTACGGCTTGCCTTCGCCGAGGAAGCGGCTGAATCGCTCGAGACGCTCGATCTCGACCGGGATGTGGCTCTTGTTCTGGGCGCGGAAGGGGAAGGATTGCGCCGCCTGACCCGCGAGAAATGCGATGTTTCGGTGCGGTTGCCGACGGCGCCGGCGATGCCGAGCCTGAACGTTTCGAACGCGGCTGCAGTCGGGCTTTACGCCTGTGCGGTGGCGCGGCGTCAGTAGAGCGCGGCGACCGTGTCGACCGTCGGCCCGCCGTAGTCTTCGATGAAGACTAAAACCTTGTAGCCGTTCGTCATCTGCACGCGCCCGTTTTCGTCGCGCACCAGCGCGCCGGTCGTGCTCATTGTGCCCGTCTCAGGGTTGATCTGAAACACCGGAACGCGGCCGCGGTAGTTGTCGCGGATCAAGTGAAACAGCGTGCGGGCGTTGTCTGTCGCCAAGCGAATACAGCCGTGCGAAGCGCGGGTGCCGAGTTCTTTCTCGCCCTGCTCGTCTGTGCCGTGAAGGGCCAATCCCGACGGCCGGCCATCGATGCGCCAGTCGAAGAACATCGCGTAGGGCATCGGCGATTGCCATTGGCGCGAAGTGTAATCCTCATACGAACGGCCGCGATCGAGCTTGAACATGCCCTGCGGCGTGTCGGTGCCCAGCATCTTGCCCGAGGGCGACGGCATCGGCTCTTCGCGGCCTGTCGAGACCTTCCAGTTGTGCAGCAGTTCAAACGTCTGCTCGCGCTGCTTTGCGAGGACGAACATGCGCTGCGCCCATTCGCCTTTGTCGGGCGTGGCCTTGGACACATAGAGGAACAGATCGAAGTAGCCGAAGAGTTCCGCCGGCACACGCGCGCGCAGCCGTGCCTCGACCGGGTTTAGATCCCATTGATGGGTGCCGGCGCTCAGGCGAAGCGCGCTTGCTTGTTGTGCGGACGGCAGCGCCCCGGCGACTTGTGCTTGTTGAGGCAGACGAACCATCGGCGCAGCAAAGTCGCGGGGCTCGATCACGATGAACGGCAGCTTTGCCTGGTCGGTCGCGTTCGGCCGGCTTTGGTGCGGGCCGGCGACCAGCGCGCCCAGCGCGGTTTGGCCCTGATCGACGACGCGCTCGATCGCAGAGTTCTTCCCCTGCAAAACAGCGTACCCGCCGATCGCGCCCGACACGACGAAGGCCACGCTGAGCTTTTTGAGCCAGGACGCCATCGGTTCCTCAATTCCCCTGGTTGGAGTTTAGTATTACCGGGGCGGCGCTCAATACGGCGTAGTAAGATTGCCGCTTAACTCGCCCTGGTTGCAGCTTTTTTGCAACGCTCGCTTCAGTGGGTGTAGGCCACGACGGGGCCGACCAACTCGTCCCGGCCGTCGTAGTTCTCAACGAACAGCATCGCGCGGTAACCATCCTGAAGGCGGAGGGCACCGGTTTCGTCGACCTGCGCCCTGCCCCAACGATCTGTCGAGCCACGATCGTTCACTGCCAGCATCGGAACGCGACCCTGGGTCGTGTTGCGGACCTTGTAGAACAGCTCCTTCGCGTTCTTCGGCGCCAAGCGGACGCAGCCAGCCGAGTCGCGGCGCCCCAGTTTGCGGATCTTGTCGCCGCCGACCGCGGCGTGAATCGCCAAGCCCGACTGGTTCCCGTTGTTCATCAGGTCGTAGAACATGGCGTAGTGCATCGGCGCGCCGTCCCAGGTCTTCGACCAATAGCGCTTGTAGAAGCGTTTCGGATTGAGCGCGAAGATGCCTTCTGGCGTCGTCGTGCGAATGCGGCGCTCGTGACGGAATTCGATCTTCTCGCGTCCCGTCGACACCGGCCATTCCGCGTAAGGGACGATCTTGCCGTCGGCATCGCGCTGGAAAACATACATGCGCTGCGCCAGAGGCCCGCGGTTCGACTTGCTGACGTACATGAAGAGATCGAAGTACGGTTCGATGTCGTCCGGCACAGTGGCGAACAAGCGGCGCTGGGCCACCTCAAACGGCGCAACCTCACTCGGCGCGATCAACTCGGCGGTCACGAGTTCTTTCGGCAGGGATGAGCGCACCGCGTGCGCCGCCTGATCGACGGCGGCGTCGGATGTCGGCAGCGAAGGCGCGATGACGTTCGTCGCGGTGGTCGCGAGCGCAAGCGCGAAGGGCTCTTGCTGGATTGCCGTGTGGCGATCGGGAACAGGAGCTTCGGCAATCGGTGCAGCAGCGGCGCCGGGCGTGATCGGCAGCGGCGCGTGGACCGCGGGTTCGTCAATATAGGGATTGAAGCGCGGATCGGATGGGTCTGGCGCCGTGATCGGAAGCGCGCTTGCGGCAGACTCCGCTTCGGCGCGTGCCCGCAACGGATCCTGGCTACCGACGGTGCCAGCGGAGATCAGAACGCCCAATAGGGCCAAAGCGGAGATCGCTTTGAAACGCGGCATGAAGCCCCCAACTCAGCTTCGTCCCCGCGTCGGTTCTGATCCCCATCAGCAGCCGACCCCTTCCATATTTCGAACCTGAAACAATTCGCGTGAGGTTGCAATCATCCAAACGGATAAAAATCAAAAAATCTGTGCACGCATCGATAGTTCGTCGCTGAAGCTCCCATCGACGTTTAACTCACGTTGAAGTTGTCCACACACGCGCGAGCCGAGTCGCCGCTACAACTCTCAGGAGGCCATAGCGTGGGCGCTCGCGCCAGAGGGCGTGCCGCTGCGATTGCAGATTGCATCCGCGGTGCGCCAACACCCCACCGGTGAAGGCGTTCGTCGAGATTGGGGGACACAACGACGATCCGATCGCTCACGCGGTGGGCGCGCCGCCGAATCTTTTCTCCCATTCGGCGACTTGCTCCGGCGCGATCTTGGCGAACAACACTGGCGGTGTCGCGAACGCATGACCGGGGGCGAGCGCGTGGAGCTCGTCTGCCACTTTGCCCTTGGGCCAGGTCAGCGACGTGATGTCGAGCCCCAGGCACTTCGCCATCGCTTCCGCGGCGAAGGGAATCGCCGGCGCGGAGAGGATCGCGAACAAGCGAATGAGATTGATCGCCACGCGCACGCTGACCGCGGCGGCGTCCTTGTCGGTGCGGATCGAGGTCCACGGCGCGGCGTCGGCCAGATACTCGTTGCCGAGCACCCAGATCGCCCGCAGTTCGGCGGCGGCCTTGCGCAGCTGAATCTCCTCCATCAATGCGGTGTAGACACCGACGCGACGCTCGAGTTCCTCGCCGAGCTTCGTTTCCTTCGGGCCCATCTTGCCGCCATCGGGAATTGCAGCGCCGAACTTCGACTCGGTGAACTTCAGCGTGCGGTTCACGAAGTTGCCGAGCACGTCGGCCAAGTCCTTGTTCACGACGTCGGCGAAGTGCT
>JAEUML010000366.1 GCA_016792785.1 Alphaproteobacteria bacterium | reverse complement strand
GACGGCTCGTTCGTCGCGACGAAGCCGGACGGCACCGGCGGCCTCGTCAGCGTCGGCACGGTCGGCGAGCAGATGCTCTACGAAATCGGCGACCCGCAAGCCTACATGCTGCCCGACGTCGTCTGCGACTTCAGCCAAGTGAAGATCGAGCAGATCGGCAAGGACCGCGTGCGCGTTTCAAACGCGAAGGGCTACCCCCCGACCGCGACTTATAAGTGCTCCACGACGTATGAAGACGGCTTCCGTGTCGGCAACCTCGTCGCGATCGGCGGCATCGATGCCGCGGCGAAAGCGCGCCGCACCGGCGAGGCCGTGCTGAAACGCATGGAAGGCATCCTGCGCCAGCGCAACTGGGGCCCGTTCACGGAGACGAGCATAGAGATTTTGGGCGACGAAGACTCCTACGGCGCGCACAAACACAAAGTCGGCGCGCGCGAAGCGATCCTGAAACTCGCTGCAAAACACACGCGCAAAGAGCCGCTCGAAATCATGATGCGCGAACTCACGTCCTCCGGAACGTCGTTCGCGCCGGGCACGTCCGGCTATGCGGGCTTGCGCCCCAAGGTGACGCCGGTCGTGCGCCACTTCTCGTGCCTGATCCCGAAGAAGGACGTGACCGTCACCGTCCACGTCGCCGGCGACAGCTTCGCAACGCCGATCGACACCGCAGGCGGCTTCGATCCCAAAATGCTCGTGCGCCCGAAAGTCGACGGGCACATCGATGCGACGGGGCAAACCGTTCCGCTGATCAAGCTCGCCTTCGCGCGCTCCGGCGACAAGGGCAACCACTCGAACATCGGCGTCATGGCGCGCAAAGCGGCCTACGCGCCTTACATCCGCGCGGCTCTCAGTGAGTTCGCCGTCGCAAACTGGTTCACCCATCTCTTCGAAGGCGGCAAGGGCAAGGTCGAACGCTGGGACCTGCCCGGCACGCACGCCATGAACTTCATGCTCTACGACGCGCTCGGCGGCGGCGGCGTGGCGAGCCTGCGCAACGACCCACAGGGCAAGGCGCTCGCCCAGCAGCTGCTCGAATTTCCCGTCCCCGTATCCGCCGCAATCGCCAAAGAGGTGGCGTGAGCGCGGCCTTTGACCGCCTCTTGAGAGAAATTCGCGCCTGCCGAATCTGCGCTGGCGAACTGCCGCACGATCCGCGCCCCGTGATCCGCGCGAAGGAAACGGCGCGCATCGTCATCGCAGGCCAAGCTCCCGGCACCCGCGTGCACGCGAGCGGTATGCCGTTCACCGATCCCTCGGGCGATCGGCTGCGTGAGTGGATGAGCGTCGACAAGGACACGTTCTACGACGACACGAAGATCGCGATCGTGCCCATGGGCTTCTGCTTCCCGGGCTTGGACGCGAAAGGCGGCGACCTGCCGCCACGCAAGGAATGCGCCCCCGCCTGGCGCGACAAGGTCTTCGCGAAGTTGAAGAACGTCGAACTGACGCTTCTCGTCGGCCGGTATTCGCAGGCCTGGCACTTGAAGGGCAAAACGCAACCGACACTGACCGAAACCGTCGCGGCCTGGCGCGACCACGGCCCGGAAACCATTCCGTTGCCCCATCCCTCATGGCGCAACAATGCCTGGATCAAGAAAAATCCCTGGTTCGAAGCGGAGTTGCTGCCACACCTGCGCCGCCGCATCTCGCGTATCTTGAGAGCATGATCCGGCTGGCCCTCGCACTTTCACTGACGTTGACCGCCTGCGTCGCCGAGCGCCTCGCGCCTGGTCCGGGGCCAACGGCGCCGGGTTTCGTCGACGCGGGTCACTGGCGAGCGCACGACGGCTTCGTGCTGGGCATGAGCGTGTGGCCGGCCGAGAACGCCCACACTGCGATCGTGGCTCTCCACGGCATGAACGACTACGGCCAATTCATCGAAGGCGCCGCGAAGCACTGGCAGACGAAAGGCGTCACGACCTACGCCTACGACCAGCGCGGCTTCGGCCGCACCGAAGGCAACGGGCGCTGGCCCGGTCACGAAGTGATGGCCGAAGACGCGCGCACGTTCTTGGCACTCGTCCGCGCCCGCCATCCCAACGCAAAACTGTTCCTGCTCGGCGAGAGCATGGGCGGCGCCGTTTCGATTCTCGCCGCCGCAGGTCGAAGCGAGCCCGTCGCCGACGGCTTGATCCTCGTGTCGCCCGCGCTTTGGGGTTGGTCGAACCTCGACGTGATCAAGCGTTCGGCGCTCTGGATCATGATGCAGATCGCGCCGGGCAGCCGCCTGACCGGCCGCGGTTTGAACATCCGTCCGTCCGACAACGAGAACATGCTGATCGCGCTCGGCCGCGACCCCTACGTGATCAAGGCGACGCGCATCGACGCCATCGACGGCCTCGTCGATCTGATGGAAGCGGCCTGGCAGGCGGTGCCGGCGGTCGCGTTGCCCACGATGGTCGTCTATGCGACCGAAGATGAGATCGTTCCCTCGGGCCCGATCGCGGACGCCGCCGCGAAGATGCCGGGCACGGCGCGCGTCCACTGCTTCAAAGACGGGTTCCACATGCTGCTGCGCGACCTGAAGGCTGAACGCACTTGGGCAGCGATCGAGGAGTTCACAAAAACCGAGACCGAGAAGAAGCCACCGCCTACCGAATGCGCGCCCGGCGGTTAAAGCACGTCCTTCGTCTCTTCGTTTTTGGCGAGAAGTTCCAACTGCTTCTCGCTCGATTGCGCCCACAAGATGAGCCCTTGCACGAGGCCCGCAAACCCAAGCGCGAAGTAGAGATAGCCCTTTGGGATTGGCGTGCCCATCGCCTCGGCGACAAGAATGAAGCCGACGAGCAGAAGGAAGCTCAAGGCTACGATCTTGATCTCTTTGTGCTTGTCGATGAATGCGGCGATCGGGTTGATCGCCACCATCATGACGAAGACGGCGATGATGATCGCCGCCGCCATGATCTCGATCTGCTCTGCGATGCCGACCGCCGTGATCACCGAATCGATCGAGAACACGATATCGATGATGGCGATCTGAATGATGATCCACGTGAACGCCGCGCGCGCCCCGCGGGGATTGTCTTCCTTGCGCTTTGCCTTGTGCGGTCGGACCGCCTCGTTCATCTCGACGACGGCTTTCCAGATCAGGAACAGACCGCCCGCACCCAAAACCAGATCGCGCCACGAGAGATCGCGCGAGAACAACGAGATGCCGGTCTTGGTCTCGAGATGCGAGAGATAGAACAACGTCGCAAGCAGCAGCAGCCGCGTGCCGAGCGCGACCGCAAGCCCGATCTGGCGCGCCGCCGCGCGGTCTTCCTTGGGCAGCCGCCCGGCCAGGATCGCGATGAAGACGATGTTGTCGACGCCGAGAACGATCTCGAGCGCGGTGAGCGTCAGGAAGGCGGCCCAAGCTTCGGGGCTGGTCAGAAATTCCATCGTCCGCGCGTCGACCGTTTAGTAGTGGGGAAGGGCGCCGTCGCGCTTGAGACCCAGTGGATGGTGGGCGCTGCTGGGATTGAACCAGCGACCCCTACCGTGTGAAGGTAGTGCTCTCCCGCTGAGCTAAGCGCCCCTTGTCCGAAGGGATTGCTGCTATAGGGGGCGGACTTCCGTCAAGTCAAGCTGGCGAGCGCCGTCTCCAGAGCGTCGAAATGATCGATTACGCGGTCGGCGCCCAGTTCGTGAACGGGGATTTCCGTATAGCCGAAACTGACAACGACGACCGGCACCTGGGCCGCCCGCGCGGTCTTCACGTCGGTTTCGCTATCGCCGATCAGGACCGCGCCCTCGCGACGCCCGCCGAGCCCTTCGATCACGTCGGTAAGATGCCGCGGATCTGGCTTGCGATAGGTCTGGCTGTCCGCGCCCAAGACGACGGGAAACAGGTCCAGCATCTTGAGCTCGCGGAGCAATTTCAGCGACAGCGCCTCCGGCTTGTTTGTGCACACGCCGAGCCGGTGCCCCTTGGCCTTCAACCGGCCGAGCACAGCCTCGACCCCGTCGAACGGCCGACTGGTGACCGCGATGTTGGCGTCGTAGTGGTCGAGGAAATGCCGGACCATTGCACCCACCGCCTCGGGCGTGGCGGGTGGGCCTGAAGCCTCCATCGCCCGCTCGATCAGATAGCGTGCCCCACGCCCCACCATGTGGCGCACATCATAGAGCGGAACCTGACCCCGTCCCTCACGCGCCAGCACCGCGTTCAGCGCCGCCGTCAGGTCGGGTGCCGTGTCGACCAGTGTGCCGTCCAGGTCGAAAACGATGGTTTCCGGAAGCGTCAGGGCCAAGGCGTTAAGACTCGCACGAAGAAGAGGCGGCCATCTGCCATTTCTTCGGCAAGAATGCGAAACATTTCTTTATTTTCGAGGGCCAGCCCCGTATGTCAGCGTCCCAGCCCCGAAATGCCGGAAGTCCCCCGATTTTCAAAGGCTTTGCTTGACCTCGTCCACCGCGACCACACGACAAAAACCGCTCGCCGCCGTGGTCTTGGCAGCCGGCAAAGGCACGCGCATGAAGTCGGCGTTGCCGAAGGTCCTGCACGAAGTCGCCGGCCGCCGCATGATCGACCACGTTCTGGCTGTAGCGGCTGAGGCCGGCGCGGCGCGCCGCATCGTCGTTCTGGGAAAGGACATGGACGCGGTCGCAAAGGCTGTCGCCCCCGCCGAAGTCGCGATCCAGGACCCGCCGCTCGGCACAGGTCACGCCGTACTCGCCGCGCGCGAACTGCTGAAGGGGTTCGAAGGCCGCGTTGCGGTTCTATTCGCCGACACGCCGCTGATCCGGCCCGAGAACTTCGCCGTCGTTGAGAAGGCGATGGAAGGCGGCGCCGCGATCGGCGTGCTCGGCTTCCGTCCCGCCGACCCTGCGATGTACGGCCGCCTGATCGCGGCCAAGGACGGCACGCTCGAACGCGTCGTCGAGTTCAAGGACGCGACGGCCGAAGAACGCGCCGTCGGCTTTTGCAACTCCGGCATCATGATCGTCGAAGGCAAGCACCTCGTCCCGCTGCTCGACAAGGTCGACAACAACAACGCGCAAGGCGAATACTACCTGCCGTCGATCGTCGCGATCGCGCGTGCGCAGGGCTTGCGCGTCGTCACCGCCGAAGCGCTGGCCGAAGACGTCATGGGCGTCGACAATCGCGTCCTGCTCGCGCGCGCCGAAGCACTGATGCAAAAGCGCTTGCGCGAGCGCGCGATGATCGAAGGCGCGACGCTTGTCGATCCCGACACGGTGTGGTTCAGCCACGACACGAAGCTCGGTCGCGACGTGACGATCGGCCCGAACGTCTTCTTCGGCCCGAAGGTCACGGTCGCCGACAACGTCAAGATCAACGCCTTCTGCCACTTCGAAGACTGCACGATCGCCGAAGGCGCGATCGTCGGTCCTTACGCGAGGCTTCGGCCCGGCGCGAAGATCGGCCGCGACGTCCACATCGGCAACTTCGTCGAGATCAAGAAATCCGTCATCGAAGACGGCGCAAAGGCAAACCACCTCGCCTACATCGGTGACGCGCGCGTCGGCGCAAAGGCGAACATCGGGGCGGGCACGATCACCTGCAACTACGACGGCTTCGACAAACACTTCACCGACATCGGCGCGGAAGTTTTCATCGGCTCCAACAGCGCGCTCGTGGCGCCGGTGAAGATCGCCGACGGTGCCTACGTTGGCGCGGGCAGCGTGATCACGAAGGATGTCGAGCGCGACGCGCTCGCCGTCGAGCGCAGCGACCAGCGCCAAGTCTCAGGCTGGGGCGCGAAGTTCCGCGCCAAGAAACGTGCAGAGAAAGCGGCGAAAGCCAAGAAGGAGTGAGCTGACATGTGCGGCATCGTGGGGATCGTCGGCAAACCGGACGCAGCACCGGTGATCTTGGAGTCGCTGAAGCGCCTCGAATATCGCGGCTACGATTCCGCCGGCATCGCGACGCTCGTCGACGGTCGCATCGAACGCCGCCGCGCACCGGGCAAGCTTTCCGGCCTCGACAAGATCCTTCACGAAAAACCGCTCCCCGGTTCGACCGGCATCGGCCACACGCGCTGGGCCACGCACGGCGTGCCGAACGAGACGAACGCCCACCCGCACGCTTCGGACCGCGTGGCTGTCGTGCACAACGGCATCATCGAGAATTTCCGCGAGCTGCGCGAAGAACTCGAGAAGAAGGGTCACAAATTCCACACCGAAACCGACACCGAAGTGTCGGTGCATCTGATTACCGAATACCTGAACCAAGGCATGAGCCCGGAGAAAGCCGCCGCCGCCGCGATCAAGCGCCTGCACGGCGCCTATGCGCTGGTTATGATCTTTACCGGCGAAGAAGGGTTGATGATCGGCGCGCGCTCCGGCCCGCCGCTCGCCGTCGGCTACGGCCAGAAGGAAATGTATCTGGGCTCCGACGCCTTCGCGCTTGCGCCGCTGACGAACAAGGTCGCCTATCTCGAAGACGGCGACTGGGCCGTCGTGCGTCCCGACAGCGTGAAGATCTACGACGCCAAAGACCGACCTGCGAACCGCGAAATCCAAACGACCAGCATCTCGGCAAGCCTCGTCGACAAAGGTGCACACCGCCACTTCATGGCGAAGGAAATCTTCGAGCAGCCGGAGGTCATCGGCCACACGCTGAACACGGTGCTGAACCCTGTGACGCAAATGGTGGCCCTGCCCAAGATGCCGTTCGACTTCGCGAGCATCCCCAAGGCGACAATGATCGCCTGCGGCACCGCGAGCTACGCAACGCTGGTCGCAAAATACTGGTTCGAGAGTATCGCCCGCATGTCGGTCGAGGTCGACGTGGCGTCCGAGTTCCGCTATCGCGAAGCGCCGCTGCCGCACGGCGGTCTTGCGCTCTTCGTCTCACAGTCGGGCGAAACCGCCGACACGCTGGCGGCGCTCCGCTACTGCAAGGAGAAGGGCCAGCATATCGCCTCGGTCGTAAACGTGCCGGGCTCGTCCATCGCGCGCGAGTCCGAGGTCATCTTCCCGACCCACGCCGGACCTGAAATCGGCGTCGCCTCGACGAAGGCGTTCACGTGCCAGCTTGCGGTCCTCGGCGCGCTTGCCATCGCCGCCGGTCGCGCCCGCGGCACGATCTCGCGCGACGCCGAAATCCGCCTGACGCGCACGCTGATGGAAGTGCCGCGCCACATGCTGACCCTCTTGGGCCAGGATCCCATCTACGAAGCGCTTGCCCACGAGCTCGCTAAGTCCCGCGACGTGCTCTATCTCGGCAGGGGCCTATCCTATCCGCTCGCCCTCGAGGGCGCGTTGAAGCTGAAGGAAATCTCCTACATCCACGCTGAGGGGTACGCGGCCGGAGAGATGAAGCATGGCCCCATCGCCCTCATCGACGAAAACGTCCCCGTGGTCGTGATCGCGCCCTACGACAGCCTGTTCGAAAAGACGATCTCGAACATGCAAGAGGTCATGGCGCGCAAGGGCAAGGTGATCCTGATCTCCGACAAGCGCGGTCTGGCGCTGGCCGGCGACAAAGTCTTCGCCCGCATCGAAGTGCCGGAGGTCGACCCCTTCGCCGCCCCGCTGCTCTATTCGGTTCCGGTGCAGCTGCTCGCCTACCACACGGCTGTGGTGAAGGGCACGGATGTCGACCAGCCGCGCAACCTGGCGAAATCGGTGACGGTGGAGTAGGGCGGCTTAGTCTAGATGCTGCCCGCGACCGCTACCTCGTTGAAGATCGCGATGTAGTGGCAGACGGCGGCCGTCAGCACGAGCCAGTGCCAAATCGCGTTCTGATAGGGCAGCCGGTCCCACAGGTGGAACACGACGCCGATGCTGTAGATCACGCCGCCGGCCGCGATCAGCACGAGACTGTCCATCGACACCGACTGCACCAGCGGGTTGATGGCGATTAGGATCGACCAGCCGAGCCCGAGATAGAGTCCGATCGTGATCGACTCCCAGCGCCGCGGGAAGGCGAGCTTCAATCCGGCGCCGATCAATGCCACCGCCCAAACGAACATGAGCAGGCCGTAGCCCCAATCGCCGCCGACGCGGTTCAAGAGGAAGGGCGTGTAGGTGCCGGCGATCATGATGAAGATCGCGGCATGGTCGAACCGGCGCCAGAGTTCCTTCGTCGGCGACGGCGGCCAGAGATTGTAGGCGGCAGAGCACGTCAGCATCGCGAGCAGGCCGAGCCCATAGAGGCTGGCGCCGAGGATCAAGAGCAGTTGATCGTGTTGCGAGGCGGTGACGAGAAGCGCGACGGTGGCGACCAGACCGAACAAGATGCCCATGATGTGGGCGGCCGTGTCGGCCCACACTTCGCCGCGTGTGTATCGCGGGAAGCGGAATTCGTTCCTATCGTCGCTCTCGACGCTCATGTCGACCACTTCACACAGCCACCTGGGCCAAATCGTGGCGGAACGCGCAGTCCGCGAATTCCAACACGCGGTTGTGACACACTGCCATCAATTCCTTCAGGATCGGTCAATGCCGGATGATTTGTTGTGACGGTCTTCACAACCGTTTAACCAACAAAGCGCCGCGCATCTCGCGACCCCAAAGCGCCGCCGCTGTCGTCGCCCTTGGCCGGGGTCGTGCGACAGCGCTGAAACAATCAGTGTGCTGCCGTTTCGTCCGCCGCCCTCAGATCGAACGCTCGTGCGACCCTATTGTTTTGAGCGCGGGCCTCGTCCGGAACAAGGTATCGTTCCCATAGACGCGGAGCAGAAAACGCGTGGAAATCGTGCCGGAACGCCGAACCGCTCTTTACTCGTGCCGGCCCATCGCCCCTATAGTGGGGCCATGAGCACGAACCAGACGATCGACGACCAAAAGCGCGCGGCGGCAGAAGCGGCGCTCGAATATGTGAAGCCCGGCATGCGTCTCGGTCTGGGGACTGGGTCGACGGCGGAGCACTTCGTGCGCGCACTCGCACCGCGTGCTGTGAATTTGAATCTAACGGTGGTCGCGACGTCGGAACGTACGGCAGCGCTCGCTCGCGAACTCGGCATGAAAGTGTCCGACCTCAACGACGTCCGTCATCTCGACGTAACTGTCGACGGCGCGGACGAAGTGGGGCCCGGTCTGGTGCTGATCAAGGGTGGCGGCGGCGCACTGCTCAGGGAAAAGATCGTGGCGGCGGCCTCCGACCGCATGGTCGTGATTGCGGACGCCGCCAAAGTCGTCGAAACGCTCGGCCGCTTTCCGCTGCCGGTCGAAATCGTGCCATTCGCCTGGCGCGTCACGGCCGAGCGAATCGCAGAGGCTGCGGCGCGCTGCGGCTGCGGCCAGAACCTGATGCGACTGCGCGGCGGTGAGGCGCACCCCTTCACCACCGACAGCGGCAACTACGTCGCCGACTGCGCCGCGGATGCCATTCCCGATCCGGAGCGTCTCGCCCGAATGCTGGAAGCGATCCCCGGCGTTGTCGATCACGGACTCTTTATCGCACTGGCAAGCGTTGCCCTGATCGGCACGCCTTCGGGCGTGAAGACGCTCGACCTCCCGCGCCGCATGGCCGGCTGAACGCCGTTAGCCTTACCCTGTACAATGCGCCGCGTCGCTTTAGCGGCTCCGAAGCATCCCGCCGGGCAGCATGCCCGACCACGCCGAGGGGGATGATGTTCCACGAATTCCGCTTTGCGACGCCGGTCCACAAGGACAGCGCGGCCTATGCCGCCTGGCTGTGCGAGGGGCTGCGCGATCGTCTCGCGGACGCCGACGTCGCCGAACCCCTTGCCGAAGCCGCGGGTCATGTCATCTGGTTGGACATCGGCGGTACGCGCTTCGAGTTGACGGTTGCGCGCAGCACGAGCGCGCAAGATGCCTGGCTCATGGGCCTCGCACAGGATCTACCGGCATTCGTTCCGCGCGTGGCTTCGTATGCCCGCGACCAAGAGCGTTTCGACGCACTGGTTGCCGCAGTCCGTGCGCTCGCCTTGAGTGACCCTACGACCCGCCTGATCGATGAGCGCGATGATTAACCGCAGGCCGTCGTGAAACTGGCAATGCTGCAGCCTGCGCGCTATCTAGACCGCGAAAGGCGCAACGCAAATGAACTGGAATCCCGGAAGCTGGCGCACCCGCCCGGTCGTGCAAGTCCCGCCCTATCCCGACGCGGACGCGCAGACGCGCGTCGAAACGCGTTTGAAGTCCTATCCGCCGCTCGTCTTTGCGGGAGAGGCGCGCAATCTGAAACGCGCGCTGGCCGACGTTGCCGAGAGCCGCGCCTTCTTGCTCCAGGGCGGTGACTGCGCAGAGTCCTTCGCCGAGTTCCACCCCGACAATATCCGCGACACGTTCCGCGTCATCCTGCAGATGGCCGTCGTGCTGACGTTCGCCGGCGCCATGCCGGTCGTGAAGGTCGGCCGCATCGCGGGCCAGTTCGCCAAGCCGCGCTCCGGCGACACCGAAACACAGGATGGCAAGGAACTGCCCTCCTATCGGGGCGACATCATCAACGCGGCGCCGTTCGACGACGCCTCGCGCGCGCCCGATCCCGAGCGCATGATCCAGGCTTACGCGCAGGCGGCGTCCACGTTGAACCTGCTGCGCGCCTTCGCCTCGGGTGGTTACGCCGACTTGCACAATGTGCATCGCTGGAACCTGGGCTTCATCGCAGGCTCGCCGTCCGGCGAACGCTACCGCGCACTCGCCGACCGCATCTCCGAGACGCTGGAATTCATGGAAGCCTGCGGCATCACCCCCGACTCCGCGCCGCAATTGCGCACAACCGACTTCTACACCAGCCACGAGGCGCTGCTGCTCGGCTACGAACAGGCGATGACGCGCATCGATTCCACGACCGGCGATTGGTACGACACGTCGGCGCATCTGCTTTGGATCGGCGATCGCACGCGCGCGCTCGACGGCGCGCACATCGAATTCGCGCGCGGCATCAACAATCCGCTTGCCGTGAAGTGCGGACCGTCGCTGTCGAACGACGATCTGATCCGCCTGTGCGACGTGCTGAATCCCGCGAACGAAGCAGGCCGCCTGACGCTGATCACGCGTTTCGGCGCCGACAAGGTCGAGGAGCATCTGCCGCGCATGATCCGCGCGGTGAAGCGCGAAGGGCGCAAGGTCGTCTGGTCGTGCGACCCGATGCACGGCAACACGATCAAGGCCTCGACCGGATTCAAGACCCGCCCGTTCGAGCGAATGGTGAAAGAGGTTCAGACCTTCTTTGTGGTGCATCGCGCCGAAGGAACACACGCGGGCGGTGTGCACTTGGAGCTGACAGGTCAGAACGTCACCGAGTGTACCGGCGGCGCCACGGCGATCACCGACGCCGACTTGTCGAGCCGGTACCACACGCATTGCGACCCGCGCCTGAACGCGGACCAGGCGATCGAGCTCTCATTCCAGGTGGCCGAAGGCATCCGCGCCGAACGCTTCAAGGCGCAGAAGGCCGCCGCGGCGCAATAACGCCGCGCCTTGCGTGTGTCGCGCCTCGGCGCCTAGCTTGCCGGCGGGGAACATGGGGGGCAAAGAGGTGCGTTGGCCGCTGCTCATTTGGTGCGCGCTGGGCGCCGTGGTCATAGGCCTCAAGGCCCATCTCGACCGCTCGGTGTTGAAGTATCCCGACGTCGCCGTGCGCGCAGGGAACGAAGTCTACTTCATCCCACGCGACATGATCGGTGGCGACAAAGGCTTCCGCGCCGACTTTCAGCGTCTCGCCGGCTGCTGGGATGCGCGCGAAGCGGGCCTGCTGCCTGCGGCGTCAGCAGTCGCCGATTGCGGCACGACGCAATCTGTTCGTCTGAAAGTCGCGGCGAACCAGCTTGGCCCCGACGCTGAGATTGGATTGCGCGGCAAGCCGCTGTCGCTCACGTTCTGGCCCGACTACGTGCCGCCAGGTGAACACCTTCCGCAATTGATGGAGGCGTGGGCCGGCAAAGGCGCGTGGAACGGCCGCCGCGTGATCCTGCGCGCCGACTGGATGCTGTTCCGCGTCGAAAGCGCCGCCTCGCCCTGGGTCCACCTTCTGTCACGCGAACCGCAGCAAGGCGGCGAGGCTGAACTGGAAAACCTCTACGCCGGACGCTGCTACCGCCCCGAACCGATGAGCGACGCGGGCATCACCTGCACGTTCGTTCTGCGCATCGGCGCCAAGGCCGCGATCGAATACGAACTCGGCCCCGACGAAATGATGAGCTTCGTCCCCATCCGCGACGCGCTCGTCGCCAAGACATCGTCTTGGGCGAAGCCGGCGCTAACCGCCGACATGAACTAAGCGTCGCCCGAAACTCTCGCCCGTGAATAGGCCGATGAACGCCGAGGGCGCCTGCTCGAGTCCTTCGATGATCTCTTCGCGATAGGTAAGCTTGCCCGCGCGCACCCACTCGGCCATCTGTGCGCGTGCCTCCGCGAACTGGACGCCGTAGTCATAGACGACGAGTCCTTCCATCTTCAGGCGTTGCGTGATGAAGGGCAGCGTATGGCGGATGCCGCGCGGCTTCCCGCCCGCATTGTACTCCGCGATCTGCCCCGACACGACGATGCGGCCGTGACGGCGCATGTTCACGATCGCGGCGTCCAGCGTCTCCGCGCCCACATTGTCGAAGTAGATGTCGATGCCCTTCGGCGCGGCCTGCTTGAACGCGGCGGTCAGGTCGCCCGCTGTCTTGTAGTTGATCGCAACGTCGAACCCGATCTCCTTCAAGTACGCACACTTCGCCTCCGACCCTGCGAGCCCGATTGCCGTGCAGCCCAGAATCTTGGCGATCTGCCCCGCCGTCGCGCCAACAGTGCCTGCCGCCGACGACACGAGCACGACGTTGCCTTCCTTCGGCTTGCCGATCTCGAACAACCCGAAGAACGCGGTCAGCCCCGGAATGCCGAACACGCCGATCGCGGCCGTCGGTTTGATGGCGCCGTTGTAGATCTCGGGGTCGAGCGCCTGCACCCCGCGCCCGTCGGTGACGAAGTGCGTCTGCCACCCGAACCCTCCCCACACAAGCGTGCCTTCCTTGAACTTCGCATTGCGCGAGGCAACGACGTTGCCGACGCCCGCGCTTTCGATCGGCGCGCCAAGGGGCAGGGCAGGGGCATAGGAATCGCCCGACAGCCGCGAGCGCATCCCCGGATCGACCGAGATGTGCTCGACCTTGATCAAAGCCTGCCCATCTTGCAGCTCGCCCAGGGTCTCGCTCTCAAGCCGGAAATCATCCGCCCGCGGTACGCCCTCAGGCCGTCTCGCCAACACCCAGCGCAGGTTCGTCGTCATGCGCGCGCGCCCCTCGAATCAAACGACCACATTTGGCGACGCAGACCACCGCCTTGGCAAGCGGTCGGCCGCCTTCCGGTCCGCCCTGTATCGTAGCACTCAGCCTCTTCGAACGAGCGCTAGCCCTGGGACCGCAGGCGTCCCGCCTGCTCTTTCTGACTCTCCTCCAACGCTGCGCTGGTGGAGACACCCAAAGAGCAGGCGGGACGCCTGCGCTACCAGGACGAGCGTGCACTCACATCACAAACTGTCCCTGGAATATGAACGACCGCCCCACGAAACCGTGATACCGCACCCGTCCACACACGCGCCGATTTCCGCCGAAAATCCACGCCGTGAACGCCGGGTGAATGCGCCGTTCTGCCGAACGTTCAACGACCGCTCCCTACATTCCACCTCAAGCGTGGATGTTCCCGCTTTGAGGAATGGAGTGAATTCAAATGCGCAAACTTATGACGACCGTTGCGACCGCCTTGACGTTGGGCGTCATGGGCGTAGCGGCACCCGCGATGGCGGATGCCCCGCAGGCGACCGGCTACAATCAGACCTTCGGCGGCCCGAAGGGTTCGCAAGCCCAGTTCGGCGAGAAGTTCGATGAGCGTCGCTTCGGCGATCGCGACTTCGAAGACCGCCGTTTCGGCGACAAGGGCTTCGACGATCATCGCTTCGATCGCGATGGCCGCTTCAGCATCACGTTCGACTTCGGCCGTCACGGCGGGCAGTTCGACCGTTGGGAGCGTGGCTGGGGCGACACGGGTTTCGGCGACCACCGTTTCCACAAGCCGATGAGCTATTGGCGCCTCGTGCGCCGGTTGGAAGTGCAGGGCTTCTACGGCGTGCGGGGTCTGCGTCCGGCGCGTACGGGCTTCGGCTACCGGGCCTTCGCCTACAACTTCCGCGGCCAGCCCGTGATGCTACGCATCAACCCCTACACGGGCCGCGTTTTGGCCGTGCGCCACATCTTCGCGTAACGCACACGCGACCAAAGCAAGCGCCGGGCAGCAACGCCCGGCGCTTCGCACATCTAATGCCCTAAACAGCCTTATCAGGCCCGACCTTCACCAGCGCCTTGCCGAAGTTCTCGCCCTTGAAGAGGCCGAGGAACGCTTTCGGCGCGTTCTGTAGCCCTTCGACGACGGTTTCCTTCCACTTCATTTTGCCCTCGGCGACGAGTTTGCCCATCTCCTGATGGAACTTGGGCAGCATGTCGAAGTGGTTCGACACGACGAAGCCTTCGATGCGCAGGCTCTTCGGGATCGTCATGATGATGTTCCACGGTCCTGGCGCCGGCGCCGTGTTGTTGTATTGCTCGATCATGCCGCACATGACGATGCGCCCGAACACGCGCATGTGGTTCAGCGCCGCCTCGAGATGCGCGCCGCCCACGTTTTCGAAATAGACGTCGATGCCTTTCGGAAACGCAGCCCCGACCGCTTTGTCGAGATCGCCCGCCGTCTTGTAGTTGATCGCCTTGTCGATCTTGGCTTCTTTCAAAAGCCACTGGCACTTCTCGTCCGACCCGGCCGAACCCACGACATAGGCGCCGTGCGCCTTCGCGAGTTGACACACGATCGAACCGACCGCACCCGACGCCGCCGACACGAAAACGGTCTCACCCGCCTTGAACGAACCGATCTTGAAGAGCCCCGCATAAGCGGTCAGCCCCGGCATGCCCAGCGCACCCAGGAAGCTCTGCACCGGCGCGAGCTTCGGGTCGACCTTCTGCGGCATCGCCTGCATGCCGACCGCCGCGTACTCGCGCCAGCCCAGCATGTGGTTCAGGTAATCCCCAACCGCGAACGGCGCGCCCTTGCCGGCGGCGATTACCTGTCCGATGGCCCCGCCCTGAAGCGCCTGGCCGATCTGGAACGGGGGCACATAACTCTCCCGGTCCATCATCCGCCCGCGCATATAGGGGTCGACGGACATCCAGATGTTGCGGACGAGCACCTCGCCTTCTTTCGGCTCCGGCACCTGGGCGACGGCGTATTCGAAGTTATCCTCCGTCGGCGTGCCGACGGGCCGGCTCTTCAGCCTGATCTCGTGCCCTTTGAGGTTCTGCATTGGCGGTTCTCCTGGCGTTGTGGGTGGCGTCAACCATAGTTGCGATGCCGCATATCTAGGCTGGCGCTGCCGACAGGACCATGGTCAAACGGCGCGTCCCGGTGACAACACTGCAATATTTCTTGAATTGCTGCGGCAAGGACCCCCGTGGCCTACGTGAATCAAACAGCGGATCATGGTCCACACGCATGAGTTGCGTCGGACCCGAGTAGGACTAACGCCTTGAACGCACTGAACATCGAACCAGAACTGCGAGCAGGCGTCATCGGCGCCGGCGCCTTCGGTCGCCTCCACGCTCAGAAATACATGAGCCTTCCCGGCGTGAAACTGATCGGCATTGCCGATGCCGACCCCGCGCGGGCCCAGACCCTGGCGAACGACTTCGGCGTCACCGGATTCTTGAACTGGCGCGCCATGCTGCCCCACGTCGACATCGTGACGATCGCAGCGCCCGCGCGCTTCCACGGCGAAATCGGCGTCGGCTGCCTGAACCAGGACAAGCACGTCTTCATCGAAAAGCCGTTGGCCGCGAACCTGCGCGAAGCCGATGCGCTGATCCGGGTGGCGGAGGCGCGCGGCCGCGTGCTCCACACCGGCCACCAAGAACGCTTCGTCATGCGCCACCTCGGCCTCTTCGACGGCGGCGTCACGCCTCTCAAGATCGAAAGCCACCGCGCGGCGCCGTTCAGCCCGCGCAACACGGACGTGAGCGTCGTGCTCGATCTCATGATCCACGACATCGATCTGGTGCATCACATGAACCCGGCGCCGATCGCCGATCTGCAGGCCCAAGAACGCATCCTGCACGCGCGTTCCGACGAGGTGTCGGCGCAGCTGACGCTTGAAGGCGGGATGCAGGTCGACCTGTTCGCGAGCCGCATGGCCGACGCCCGCAAGCGCTTCATGCGCGTGACCTATCCCGACGGCGAGATTTTCATCGACTTCCTGACGCGCGAGATGACGAACAGCACGCCGCGCAAGATCAAGGCATTGGGCAGCACGGGCGCCGCCGACGGCTTGCCGTGCCCGTCGACAGATCCGTTGGGCCACGGCGTTGCGCAATTTCTGCGCAGCGTCCGCCAAGGCGGCGAGGCCGTCATCCGCCCGCGTGAAGCGCGCCGCGCCCTTGAGACCGCGTTGATGATCCTCGATGCCGCCAAAGCGGCCGCCTCGCAGAAGAGAAAAGTACATGCCTGAAGCAGCCTCGCTCGATACCCGCACCGCGAGCGCGGCTGCGGGCCCGATCCGTTTCTTCGATCTCGAAACGCCGAAGAAGCGCCTGCGCGCCGACATCGAAAAGCGCTGGCAGAAGATTCTGGACCACGGCGCGTTCATCGGCGGCCCAGAGGTCGGCGAGCTTGAGGCGGCGCTCGCCGCCTACGTCGGCGCGAAGCACTGTCTGGCGGTGGCGAGTGGCACCGACGCGCTCGTCATCGCGCTCATGGGCGAAGAGATGAAGGCAGGCGACGCCGTCTTCATCCCAGGCTTCACCTATAACGCCACCGCGAACGCGGTCCTGCTCGCGGGCGCGACGCCCGTCTTCGTCGACGTCGATCCGCACACCTGCAACATCGACGTCGCCCACCTCGAAAAGCAGATCGAAGCAACGCTGCGCGACGGCAAGCTGAAGCCGCGCATGATCGTCGCCGTCGACCTCTACGGTCTGCCTGCCGACTATGCCGCGATCAACCGCATCGCGAAGAAGCACGGGATGCTCGTTCTGGCCGATGCCGCGCAAAGCCTCGGCGGCGCACAGAGCGGCACGAAGATCGGCGCGCTCACGGACATGTCGGCGACGAGCTTCTATCCCTCGAAGACGCTGGGCTGCTACGGCGACGGCGGCGCGATGTTCACCGACGACGCCGCGCGCTTCGACCGCTGGTCGTCGATCCGCTGGCACGGCACCGATGCGCAGAAGAAGGAGTCGATCCGCGTCGGCGTGAACGGCCGCCTCGATTCCGTGCAATGCGCTGTCCTGCTGTCGAAGCTGACGATCTTCCCGGAGGAGATGAAGGCCCGCGCCCGCATCGCCGACCGCTACCGCAAGGGCCTTGGCAACGCCGTAGAAATGCAAGCACAGCCCGCGGGCAGCGAAAACGCCTGGGGCCTCTTCACGATCATGGTCGACAACCGCGACGCCGTGATGAAGAAGCTGCAAGAGGCGGGCGTGCCCTCTTCGATCTATTACTACAAGGCGCTCCATCAACATAAGGCGTTTGCGGCCTACGCGCCGAAAGGCGGCTTGCCGAACTGCGAGAAATTGGCGGCCCGCGTGCTCAGCCTGCCAATGCACCCCTATTTGACCGACGCCGAAGTCGACCGCGTGATAGCGTCGGTCAAGGCGGCCGTATGAGACACGCGCTCACCGCCCTGACGTTGGCGCTCTCGCTGGCCGCCTGCGACGGCCTGATGAAGTCGAACGATCCGCCGCAGCAGCAGAAGCGCCCGCCCGTCGACGACAGCGCCCATTTCGAAGCCGACATCATGGTCGGCCGCGTCGAGGTCATGCAGGACCAGACCCAACGCGGCCTCGATCTCCTGGGTGTGCGCGTGCCGTCTATGGCCGAACTCCCGACCGATCGCGATACCTACCGCCGCCTCTACGACGCGGTCGATCGCTACAACCACCTGAAGGGCGCCGCCTGCACGGCCGCGATTTTCACCGACGTGCGCTGTAGCCAATCCTACATGCCGCTCTGGTACGCCGGCCGTGCGCGTCCGGACACCTCGCCCACGGGGCTGAAAGCCATGGCCGAAGGAATGCAGGCGACGATGATCCCCCTCTGGGAAGCCGTCTGCGCCAAAGCCAAAGCCAAAAGCAGCGACGAACATTTCTGCGCGATCGAGTGAGGTAGCATCCCCAACAGGTGTCATGGTCCGCGAAGGCGGACCACCCACGACTTCAAGCGTTTCCACCGCGAACAATCGTGGATGGTCCGCCTACGCGGACCACGACACACAGGGTAGAGTGGGGCGAAGAGTCGAACCGCCATGAACGAACTCAAAATCGCTCTCGCACAGTTGAACCCGACGGTTGGCGACATCCCCGGCAACCTCGCAAAGGCGCGCGCCGCGCGTTCTGAGGCCGCGAAGCAGGGCGCCGACCTCGTGCTCTTCAGCGAGCTTTTCCTGGTCGGCTATCCGCCGGAAGACTTGGTGCTGAAACCCGCGCTTCAGCACGACGCCCGCGCCGCGACCGAAGCGCTCGCCAAGGAAACGGCGTCGGGCCCCGCCGTGCTCATCGGCACGCCCTGGCTCGACGGCGGCAAGCTCCACAACGCCTTCGCCTATCTCGACGGCGGCGCGGTCAAGACGCTGCGCTACAAGGTCGACCTGCCGAACTACGGCGTCTTCGACGAAAAGCGCGTGTTCTCGCCGGGACCGATGCCGGGGCCGATCGACATCCGCGGCGTGCGCGTCGGCGTTCCGATTTGCGAAGACATCTGGAAGGGCGACGTCGTCGAGTGCTTGTCCGAAACCGGCGCGGAATTCCTGCTCGTTCCGAACGGCTCGCCTTACGAGGCGACGAAAGAAGAAATCCGCCTGAACATCGCCGTCGCGCGCATCGTCGAAAGCGGCCTACCGCTCGCCTATCTCAATCAGATCGGCGGCCAGGACGAACTCGTCTTCGACGGCGCTTCGTTTGTGTTGAACGCCGATCGCAGCCTCGCCGTGCAGATGCCGGCCTGGGAGGAAGCGATCGCACTCACGACCTGGCGCCGCAACGGCAGCCGCTGGACCTGCGAGCCGGGTGCAAAGGCGCAACTCGCGACAGGCCACGAGGCCGTCTACCGCGCGATGATGCTTGGCCTCGCCGACTACGTGCGCAAGAACCGCTTCCCCGGTGTGGTGCTCGGCCTCTCCGGCGGCATCGATTCCGCGCTGACCGCCGCCGTCGCCGTCGATGCGCTGGGTGCCGACCGCGTGCGCTGCGTGATGATGCCCTCGCTCTACACGTCGAAGGACAGCCTCGACGACGCAGCCGAGGTCGCGCGCCTGCTCGGCACGCAGCTCGACACCATTCCGATCGAAGAGGCCGTGAAGGCGTTCGGCACCATGACCGCGCCGCTCTTTGCAGGCCGCGCGCCCGACACGACGGAAGAGAACATCCAATCGCGCATCCGGGGCGTGATCTTGATGGCGATCTCGAACAAGTTCGGCCCGATGGTCATGACCACCGGCAACAAGTCGGAAATGTCGGTCGGTTACGCCACGCTCTACGGCGACATGTGCGGCGGCTACAACGTGCTGAAGGACCTCTACAAGATGCAGGTCT
>JAEUML010000328.1 GCA_016792785.1 Alphaproteobacteria bacterium | reverse complement strand
GATGGCGGCGAGCACGTCGCCCTTCGTCACGCGGCCGTCGCGGCCGGAGGCCGGGATTGCCGCCGGGGTCAGTTTGTTTTCCTCGGCGATCTTGCGCGCGGCGGGGCTTAAGACCGGCGCGACGGCGGGTTGCGCGGCGGGTGCGGGTTTTGGGGCGGGCGCGGTTGCCTGCGGCAAAGGTTTCGGCTTCGGCGGCGGGACGGCGGCGCCGGCACCTTCACCGATCATGCCGAGCAGCGCACCGACCGCGATTGTGCCGCCGGGTTGCACCAGGATTTCGGAGAGCACGCCGGCCGAGGGCGCGGGCACCTCGACCGTTACCTTGTCGGTTTCGAGTTCGACGAGCGGTTCGTCGGCGCGTACGGCGTCGCCTTGGTTCTTCAACCATTTCGCGACGGTCGCTTCCGTCACGGATTCGCCAAGGCCCGGTACGCGGATTTCGGTGGTCATTCGTTTGTCGTCCTTCTGCGGTGTCCAGTCGGGGGACTGACAGGCACCGCCAGCGTCAGTTGTATCGACCGCCCCACGGAGGGGGCGGTAGTCACTCTTTACTTCATAGCGTCAGCGCTTCGTCGAGGAGCGCCTTTAGTTCGGCTTGGTGGCGGCTCGCCTGGCCGGCGGCGGGCGAGGCGGAGGCGTGGCGGCCGACGTAGCGCGCGCGCTGCGTCTTGGCGCCGATGCGGTTCAGCACCCACTCGATGTTCGGTTCCATGAATGTCCAGGCGCCCATGTTCTTCGGTTCTTCCTGCGCCCAGACGATGTCGGCCTTCGGGAAACGGCCGAGTTCGGTGACGAACGAGCGCGCGGGGAACGGGTAGAACTGTTCGACGCGCAAGAGATAGATGTCGGTGATGCCGCGTTTTTCGCGTTCTTCAAGCAGGTCGTAATAGACCTTGCCGGAGCAGAGCACGACGCGGCGGATCCTGTCGTCGCCGGCGATGGCGACGGTCGAGCCCGGATAGGTCTCGGCGTCGTCGTGCAGCAGGCGGTGGAACGACGTGCCGGGCCCCATTTCGTCGAGGCGCGACACGCAGCGCTTGTGACGCAGAAGCGACTTTGGCGTCATCAGGATCAGCGGCTTCCTGAAATTGCGGTGGATCTGGCGGCGCAACGCGTGGAAGTAGTTCGACGGCGTCGAGATGTTGCCGACCTGGACGTTGTCTTCGGCGCAGAGCTGCAGGAAGCGTTCGAGGCGGGCGGAGGAATGTTCCGGCCCCTGCCCCTCATACCCATGCGGCAGCAGCATCACGAGGCCGGACATGCGCAGCCACTTGCGTTCTCCGCTTGTGATGAACTGGTCGATCAGCACCTGCGCGCCGTTCGCGAAGTCGCCGAACTGCGCCTCCCACAGCACGAGCGCCTTGGGTTCGGCGAGCGTGTAGCCGTATTCGAAACCGAGTGCGGCTTCTTCCGAGAGGAACGAGTCCACCACTTCGAATTCGCCTTGGGTCGGCGAGACGTTCTGCAGCGGGTGATAGCGTTCTTCGGTTTCCTGATCGACGAGGGCGGCGTGGCGTTGGCTGAACGTGCCGCGGCTCGCGTCTTGGCCTTGCAGGCGGACGTGGAAGCCTTCGTCGAGCAGCGTGCCGAAGGCGAGTGCTTCGGCCGTCGCCCAATCGATACCGGCGCCGGTTTCGATCATCTGCGCCTTTTGCTGCAGCTGGCGCTGAATCGTTTTGTGGAGGTTCAGTCTCGCGGGCGCGGTCGAGAGCGTCTTGCCGACGCGCTTCAGCTTGTCCATCGCAACGGCGGTGTCGCCGCGGCGTTCCTCACCCTCGGCCTGACCCATGCCGGCCCAAGCGCCGTCGAGCCAGTCGGCGCGGTTCGCCTTGAAGCCTGCGGCCGCTTCGAGCGCGTTCGAAAGGCGCGTTTCGAAGGCCTTCTTCATCTCGGCAAGCTCTTCGGCCGTGATCGTACCTTCGGCCACGAGCTTTTTTTCGTAGAGCGAGAGCGTCGAGCCGTGGGCCTTGATGGCCTTGTACATCAAGGGCTGCGTGAACATCGGCTCGTCCGTTTCGTTGTGACCGAACCGGCGGTAGCAGAACATGTCGATGACGACGTCTTTGTGGAACTTCTGCCTGAACTCCGTCGCCACGCGCGCGCAGTAGACGACGGCTTCGGGGTCGTCGCCGTTCACGTGGAAGATCGGCGCCTGCACCATCAGCGCCACGTCCGACGGGTACGGCGAGGAGCGCGAGTGCATCGGCGCGGTCGTGAAGCCGATCTGGTTGTTCACGACGACGTGGATCGTGCCGCCGGTGCGGAAGCCTTTCGTGCCCGACATCGCGAAGCATTCCGCCACGACGCCTTGGCCTGCGAACGCCGCGTCGCCGTGCATCAGGACGGGGATCACCGATGTGCGGTCGACCTTGTCCTTGTGCTGATGCTGTTTCGCGCGCACCTTGCCCAACACGACCGGGTTCACGGCTTCCAAATGCGAGGGGTTGGCGGCGAGCGAAAGGTGAACTTTGTTGCCGTCGAACTCGCGGTCGGACGAAGCGCCGAGGTGATACTTCACGTCGCCCGAGCCGCCGACGTCGTCGGGGCTGGACGAGCCGCCTTGGAATTCGTGGAAGATCGCGCGGTACGGCTTCGCCATCACGTTCGCGAGCACGTTCAAGCGCCCGCGATGCGGCATGCCGAGCGAGATTTCCTTCGCGCCCAGTTTGCCGCCGACCTTGATGATTTGTTCCAGCGCGGGGATCAGCGATTCGCCGCCGTCGAGGCCGAAGCGTTTCGTCCCGACGAATTTGACGGCGCAGAAGCGTTCGAAGCCTTCGCCTTCGATCAGCTTCTGCAGGATCGCCTTTTTGCCTTCCGGCGTGAACGTGATTTCCTTGTCGGCGCCTTCCATGCGCTGCTGGAGCCACGCCTTCTCTTCCGGATCGGCGATGTGCATGAACTGAATGCCGATCTTGCCGCAGTAGGTCTTGCGCAAGATGTCCAGGATCTGGCGCACCGTCGCGGTCTCTAGGCCCAGCATTTTGTCGATGTAGATCGGCCGGTCCATGTCCTCCGGCCTAAAGCCGTAGCTTTCCGGATGGAGTTCGGGATGCGGCTTCGGCTCCGACAGCTTCAGCGGATCGAGGTCGGCTTCGAGATGGCCGCGCACGCGATAGGCGCGGATCATCTGAATCGCGCGCACGGTGTCGACGACCGCGCCGCGCGCGTCGGCGGACGGCACCGCGGGGGCCGCGATCGCGGTCAGCTTTTGTTGCAGCTCATGGACGGTCGCGGACTTCGCGCCCTTGGTCTCGGCGCGCGGCGGCAGTGCGCCGGTCAGCGCGCGCGTGACGTCGTCGGCAGGTTCCGGCCAATCGGTGCGCGCCCACGACGGGCGGTGCGCGCCGTCGCGTGCGCCGATGCTTGCGAAGAAGGCGCGCCAGCTTTCGTCGACGCTTGCGGGGTCGGCCAGGTATTGCGCGAGCTGGGCTTCGATGAAGGCGGCGTTCGCGCCGTCGAGAAACGACGTCGCTTCAAAGACGTCGTTCGAGCGGTCGTCTTTGGTCTGCGGGGTTGCCATATCGGTCAACTCATCTCATTGGGCAAATACAGAAACGCAGGCGCTGGTTTCGAATGAATTAGCGCTGCTGCATTTCCTCAAGGCGATGTCCATCAAAGTGCGGAGGCTACCGCCCCCTCTGTGGGGCGGTCGATCGTTCGAGCACGTTAGGGCGAGAAGGATCGGGTGGGGGGACACGAGCGGCGCAGAGTCCCCCCACCCGATCCGGCGTCGCTGCGCTCGCCGTATCGACCGCCCCACAGAGGGGGCGGTCGTAATGATGGGTCGATGCGAGTGCACCTGCTTCATCCTCTGCCGCGCGCGAACGCTCGCAACTAGCCCTTCAAAACCTTCACCAGCGTCGTGCCCAACGCGGCGGGCGAGTCGGCGACGGTGATGCCGGCCGCGCGCATCGCTTCGATCTTGCCTTCCGCGGTGCCCTTGCCGCCCGAGACGATCGCGCCGGCGTGACCCATGCGGCGCCCCGGCGGTGCGGTGACGCCCGCGATGAAGCCCACGACGGGCTTTTTCACCTTGGAACGCTTTAGGAAGTCCGACGCGTCCTCTTCGGCCGAGCCGCCGATTTCGCCGATCATAATGATGGATGTCGTTTCGGGATCGGCAAGGAACATCTCGAGCACGTCGATGAAGTTCGTGCCGTTGACCGGGTCGCCGCCAATACCCACACAGGTCGTCTGGCCAAGTTTTGCGGCCGTCGTTTGGGCGACGGCCTCGTAGGTGAGCGTCCCGGAGCGCGAGACGATGCCGACCGAGCCACGCTGGTGGATGTGGCCGGGCATGATGCCGATCTTGCACTCGCCGGGGGTGATGACGCCGGGGCAGTTCGGGCCCACGAGCCTGGTCTTCGAGCCCTGCAGCGCGCGCTTCACCTTGACCATGTCGAGGACCGGGATGCCCTCGGTGATGCAGACGGCGAGCGCGATGCCGGCGTCGATCGCCTCGAGGATCGCGTCGGCGGCGAACGGCGGGGGGACGTAGATCGCGCTTGCGGTCGCGCCGGTTTTCTCAACCGCTTCGGCGACCGTGTCGAAGACCGGCAGGTTCAAATGCGTCGTGCCGCCTTTGCCGGGCGAGATGCCGCCCACCATCTTGGTGCCATAGGCGATCGCCTGCTCCGAGTGGAACGTGCCTTGGTTGCCGGTGAAGCCCTGGCAGATGACTTTCGTGTTCTTGTCGACGAGGACGGCCAT
>JAEUML010000176.1 GCA_016792785.1 Alphaproteobacteria bacterium | reverse complement strand
ACGATCGCGGCGGTCATGTAGAACACGAAGAAGCGGGCGGAGCCGATGATCTGCTCGACGATGGGGCCGAAGCTCGCCAGCACGTACATGTTCAGGAAAAAATGAATGAGCAGGATGTGCGAGAACTCGGACGTCACGAGCGTCCAGTAGCGGCCTTCCTCCAAGGCGTTCCAGCTGATCAGGAAATTGTCGATCATGTACGGGTTGTCGCCGAGCAGAAGCCAAGCGGTGAAGACGCCCATATTGATGACGAGAAAAACCAGAACGACCGGAGACATGAGGAACTCCACAAGGCGGCAACATTGGACCCGGAGCGGTGGGTGAGGCAAATCGCGTGGAATTCCCCTACTGAGACGAGGGTGGCGACAGAAGATTCGAAAGCAGCAAAGGAGAAAAAGACGCAAAGGCGCTTGCGCCCTTGGCGCGTCAGCGCCAGCACGCCACCGCCGGTCTACTCCGCCAGTAGGTCCTTATACTCGGGATGGTTCCGTATGAACCAGGCGACGAAGGAGCAGTGCGGGACCACCTTCTCGCCATTTGCGCGCACGAGGTCGAGCGCGCCCTTCGCGAGGCGGGAGCCGGCGCCTTTGCCGGACAGAGCTTCCGGCACTTCCGCGTGCGTCATCGTCACGACGCCCGCCTTGCGGCGGTAGTCGATGAACGCTGTCGCGCCCTCGACGGCAAGTTCGAAGCGGTGGCGCGCGGCGTTGTCGTGGACTTTGGTCATAGCGGCGGCGGATCGGCGGACGTCGCCACGAGCAGCGCGCGGGCTTTGCGGGCGTCTTCGGCGATTTGTGCTTTAAGGGCGTCGAGGCCTGCGAATTTTTGCTCGGGCCGCAGATGGGCGATAAAGGCGACGACAATCTGCTGGCCGTAGAGATCGCCCGCGAAGTCGAACAGGTGCACTTCGAGCAGGACGTCCTTCTTGTCAAACGTCGGGCGGCGGCCGAAGTTCGCGACGCCGTCATAAGTCTTGCCCGCGACCTCGACGCGCACGGCATACACGCCGAGCGCGGGCTCGAGATATCCTTCAAGGGAGACGTTGGCGGTCGGGAAACCGATCGTGCGGCCGCGCTTGTCGCCCGCCTCCACCCTGCCTTCAACCGTCCACCAATGGCCGAGCAGGCGCGCGGCCTCTTGCGGTTCGCCGGCGCGCAGCGCTTCGCGGATGCGGGTCGAGGAGATTTTCGCTTGCGGGCCGGCGCCCACGAGATCGAAGGTCGAGACGCCGAAGCCAGCCTCGGCGCAGCGACGCTTCAAGAGCTCGACGTTACCGGTGCGGCCTTTGCCGAACTGGAAGTCTTCGCCGACGACGATATGCTTGGCGCCAAGCCCCGCCACGA
Source organism: Alphaproteobacteria bacterium (assembly GCA_016792785.1). Classification (GTDB taxonomy): domain Bacteria; phylum Pseudomonadota; class Alphaproteobacteria; order Micropepsales; family Micropepsaceae; genus SZUA-430. Next base: position 5,427 of record JAEUML010000176.1, on the reverse strand, counting down.
GGACCTTCGCGATGAACTCGTCGGCGGTGAGCGCGGCTAGGCCCGCGTCAAAGTGGAGGGCATAGAGCACGTCGGCGCCGAAGCGCTCGAGCAGCCTTGCCTTGGCTCGGAAGGGGGTGAGGCGGAAGCGCTCGGCGCCCGGCTTGAAGAACTCCTGCGGGTGCGGCTCGAACACAAGCACGCCGAGCTTTGGCGCAAGTGTCTTCGTGTGCGCGATCAGCGACTGGTGGCCGCGGTGGACGCCGTCGAAATTGCCGATCGCGACCGCTGCGCCGCGTGCGGCGCCGGGCAAATGGTCGAAGTGGCGGAAGATCTGCATGAGACTAGGATTGAGAAACGAGGCGTGAGAAACGAGAGAAGAGCTTATCCATGGCTGCTCTCGCTTCTCACTTCTATTTTCTCACTTCTCACTTCGGCCGCGACGGCACCATGACCATCGCCTCGCCCTCGATGACGACGGTGTCGCCGATCTTGCAGACGGTGGAGAGCATGGCGCGGCGCTTTTCGGGCACGACCTCGGTCACGGTGCAGGTCGCGGTCACGGTGTCGCCGATCTTGACCGGGGCTTTGAAGCGCAGCGTCTGGCTCATGTAGATCGCGCCGGGGCCGGGCAGCTTCGTGCCCAGGACCGCCGAGATGAAGCCCGCCGACAGCATGCCGTGGGCGATGCGGGTCTTGAACGGGGTTTGCGCGGCGAACGCCTCGTTCAGATGGACGGGGTTCGTGTCGCCGGAGACGTCGGCGTACATGGCGATGTCCTTCTCGCTCACGGTCTTCGTGAACGAGGCGGCGAGGCCCACGGTCATGTCCTCAATGAAATAGCCCTGCGTGGCCGTCATGGCGGCGGTCCTTTCTTCGTTCCAATGCAAATGGATGGGTCGCGGGTCAATCTATCGGCGGGGGACGGGGCTCACAAGCGGCGGGCTCGTGGTTCTCCTCACCAGACGAGGCGGCGCGTCGCCGCTACGGCTTTGAGCGATTGGGCGGCGAAGGCGGCTTCAATTTTTGCGAGGTCCGGCGCACCCGCTGGCGCCGACAGTTCAGTTTCATGGATGCCGCCGGTGATCAGCAGCGCGTCGATGCCTGCGCGCGTGGCGCCCAGGATGTCGGTCTTGAGACCGTCGCCGATCGCGAGCCATTTCGCGGGTGGGATGGTGCGGCCCGCGACTTCAGCCAGGCGCGCGGCGACGAAGTCATAAACCGGCAGATGCGGCTTGCCGAGATAGACGACCTCGCCGCCTTGGGCTTCGTAGCTCTGCGCGAGCGCGCCCGCGCAATAGATGAGGTCGTCGCCGCGCTGGACGACGAGGTCGGGGTTCGCGCAGTAGAACGGCAGGCGTCGGGCGAGTGCGGCGGACCAATAGCTGCGGTAGTCGTCGGGCCCTTCCTTCGTATCGTCGAACGGGCCGGTGCAGACGATCGCTTCGGCTTCGGTGAGCGGCACACGCTCGACGGCGAGGCCCTCGAACAACGGCAGATCGCGGTCGGGGCCGACGTGGTGGAGCTTGAAGGCTCGACCTGCACTCTTCTCGGCAAGGAGGCTTCGGGTCAGATCGCCGGAGGTCACGATCGTGTCGAAGGCGTCCGGCGGCACGCCCAGGCTTGCAAGCTGCGCGCGGATCGGGCCGGACGGACGCGGTGCGTTCGAGAGAAGCAAGACCACGCCCTGGCGGCGAAACGCCCTCAGGCAGTCGACGACGCCGGGGAAGGCCTCGCGGCCGTTGTGGATCACCCCCCAGACGTCGCAGAGGAGCGCGTCGTAGCGGGGGGCGATGCGGCTTAGGCCGGGGATGATCTCTGGCGCGGACATGGAGCCCGCGCGAAGTGACAGATCGCAAAAGCGGCGTCAACCGCGAGGATCAAGGCCTCTAGTTATCACTCGCCCCTTTGATGCCGTTCGAGGTGCGGCCAGCTTCTTGCACTTTCTTCAGTGTGTCTTGCCCGCTTTGTTGCTCTTCAATCCATTCGCGGCGAGTCCGGCACACTTGTCGTTTGCGTGAAATGCGGGTCCCCGTCACAGGTCTGTCGCGCACCTCACAGATAACCTCGTCCATCGAGCCGGGTTTGCGCGCCAGATCAGCCGCCGAATCGGTTTGTACTGGTGCGGCTTGTTGTTGAGGCGCGGGCGACTCAGCGGCCATTGCCAGCGGGGACGCGAACCACGACATCGCCGTTAGCGCGCAAACAGCGGAGCGAATGTTGTTCATGTGCGATCATTCCTAGGACGACCGCGCCCAGTCTGTGCCTCCGACACCGGAAGTACAGTGCCAGATGTGTCCCGGTTGGACCGAGCCAGAACCACAACGAAAGCGGCGACCCGCAAGGGTCGCCGCTCCGGTGAAAGCGATGCGTGACTAGAACCGCGTCGTAACGCTCACAAACAGCTCACGGCCCAGCGAGTCGTAAACGGCCGGGAACGTGTTGCCGTTGCCGAACGGCGGCGAGGAAATGCCGAAGACGTTCGAGTCCAGCGTCGGCGGATCCTCATCCATCAGATTGTTAATGCCGCCGACGAGCGAGATGTTGTCGGAGGCGTTCCAACGGAAAGACACGTCAAAGTAATCGTACGATGGGATCGAACCGTTTTTCGGCACGTTGCACGGGCCGTTGCAGAAGCCCGACAGGATCGGCTGGTTCGTATCGATGTCCAACTTGACCTCACCAACGTAGCGCCACGCCAGCGAGAGATCGATGTCCCAGGGCGTCGCCCACGTCGTGCGCAGACGGTGCTTATTCTCCGGCAACGGCAAGCCGCAGATCGGACCGAACAAACCAATACAGTCATACGTGCGAATGCCCGCGCCGTTGTTGACTTCGTACTTCTCCGTATAGTTGCCGGTGAGGCCGAACTGCAGGGCGCCCGCCTGATCGAGTCCGATCGTGTCCAGGTCGAAGCGATAGTTCACTTCAAAGTCGATACCGGACGTGGCCACCGAGCCGATGTTCTGCGTGCCCTGCGCAACGCCCGAACCCAGCGTCGAGGTGTCGAGCAGCGTGCCCCCTGCGGTGCGGTTGATGAGCCCGCAGATCACCGGGTCGCCCGTGTTCAAGCATTGAACCTGAATGGCGTTCGCATTCTGGATTTGAATCGGGCTGTCGATGAAGATGTCGTAGTAGTCGACAGTGGCGGTGAAGCCCTTCAGGAAGGTCGGCGTAAACACAACGCCGAACGACGTCGTGTCCGACTCCTCGGGTTTCAAGTTCGGATTGCCCGAGAAGGTGCCAGCGCACTGGCTGGCCGCACAGGTGAAGCCGAACCCGGCGGGTATCGAGTTGGCAGCCGTGTATTGCGCCAAAGTCATCCCTGTGAATGCGCACTGCGCCGCAGAGTAGAAGGACGGCGTTCCAGACGTGCTAAGCGCGCAGAGATCGCGGCCCGCGAACAGACCCTGACCGGCCGGCGTGAACAGCTCGATCACGTTCGGCGCGCGCACCGCGCGCTGGAAGGAGCCACGAACCAGCAGATCATCGACGGGAATCCAAGTGGCTCCGTACTTGTACGTGTGCGTGATCCCGCCATTGTCATAGTCGGAAAGACGATAACCGCCAACGATGTCGAGTTCTTTGGCCCAAGGCGCATTTTGGACAATCGGTATTTGGACTTCGCCGAATGCCTCCCACACGTCATAGCTGCCATTGATCGGCGGATTGTCACCACCTTGACCCAGGAGGTCGCCCGAGGAGAAGACGTCGTCCGAGATGTGCTGCAAAGCAGAGAACCGGTATTCGGCGCCGACGGCGACCGCCACGTTGTCCTCCGCCCATGGCGATGAAATGCCGACTTCCCCGTTGGCGGCGGCGTTGACGATCTGCTCCTCCGTGATGGTCGTGCGGATGCCAGTGCCGCTGGTGTACGCGATCGCCGCACCCGCCAATTGACCGACCGTAAAGATGTTGGCGGGAACGCAGTTCGGGTCCGAACCATCAATAACCGATTGGCAAACCGGCTGACCGAACGTCGGCGAACCAACCCGGTTGTCTATGACAACGAGCAGCGCGCGCTGTGCCCGCGTCTGCGACACGTCATTGATGTAGGCGCGCGGCGTCGACGTCGTGCCGTATTGCGCCGAAATCTCGTAGTCCCAATCTTCGATTTGCCCACGCGCGCCGCCAACCAAGCGGTAGCTCGTCGTCTTGAACACATCTTGGCGTCCAAGGCCGGTTTCGATGAACCTGCGGCCGATGTTGACGGTGGCGGTTCCGCCCACGCCAAGCGGAACATCCAGCTGGTTGCCGCAGAGTGCGTTGAACGGCGTTACCTGTGTCGAACCAACTTCGGCGGCGCCCGTCTGCAAGAACGGGTTTGCGCAGTTGACTGCAAAGAACCCGCCCGGGATCGGGCCCGAGTTGCCGAAGTAGCCGCTGGCCGCGATCTGAGCGACGGTGTTATCGTCCATGAACGACGCCTCACCAAACACCTCGAGATCGGGCGCCACTTCGTAGCGACCTTGCGCGCCGACGAGATACCTTTCGTCCGGCCGCACGAGATAGTTGGCAGGATTGAAGTTGAACGTGTCGGACGCCACGAACGGCCGGAACGTGCCGGGGACGGTCGAACTCGCCGTAAAGCGGACAGGTGTCGCGTCATCGACGCTGTCAAAGCGGCCCGTGGGTCCGTTCGACGAACCGCCACAGAAGCGGCCGCCGAGCGCCGCCGGCGGATCGTTGATCGTACAGTTCGAGAAGTCGCGTTCACCCTGCAGGACGGGTTGAGCGTGACGGAACTGCACGTACATCGTCACGTTGCCTCTGCCGTCGGCGGCATTGGCGCCCATTATGCCCCAGAGGTTGATTGTGCGACCGTCGTCGACGTGCTCGTCCGCGTTCTTAAAGCCGCTCGCCGCGATCAGACCGCGCGCCACCGTGTCGTCGTTGTCGTGGTCGAAGATGCCGTACTGGCCGCCCACTTCGATACCTTCAAAGTTCTTGCGAAGGATAAAGTTGACCACGCCCGCAACCGCGTCCGCGCCGTACACGGCTGAAGCGCCGCCTGTGAGCAGTTCAACGCGCTCGACTAGCGGCAAGGGAATTGTGTTCAAGTCCGCGGTGGGCGCCAAGATGTTCGCAGGATGTAGACGACGACCGTTGACGAGGACCAACGTCCGCTTGGGGCCGAGCCCGCGCAGGTCGAGAGTCGCGGTGCCGGACGAACCGTTCGACAATTGCGCGCCCTGGTTCGCTAGAACTTGGGGCATGTTGTTAAGTAACGTTTCCGCCGAGGTCGCACCCTGCAGCTTGGCTTCGGCGTTCGTGATCGTCGACACCGGCGAGACCGACGTCAGGCCCTTTTGCGGAATGCGCGAACCGGTCACCACGACCTTTTCGACATTGTCTTGCGCGTAAGCGGGGGCGATGCTTGCCACCGTTGCGATCGCAGCCCCCGCCATCAGCGCGGATTTCAGCGTCTTTCTCGTCGTCTCAACGTTC
>JAEUML010000265.1 GCA_016792785.1 Alphaproteobacteria bacterium | reverse complement strand
GGCGAGGCGCACGGGTGTCGGGTCGAAGTAGGCAGTGCGTTCGACCGCCGCGCCGTTCGCGAATAGGAAGCGGTCGACGTTAGCCCAGGTGACCTTGCGTCGGCCGATGGTTGCGGTGAACGTCATTTCGATGAAGAGCGTGTCGCCTTCGGCGCTCCAGCGGATGACGTCGCCGCGCATGTCGGGCAGGGCCTTGAACAGGCGCTCGAAGGTGCGGCGCGCGGCATCGTGTCCCGTCGTCGTGGGCACGCCGGGCGCGATCAGGCGGACGTTCGGGTCCAGCACATCGGTGAAGCGGTGGGCTTTCTGCGCTGGGGCGGACCAGAGGTCGACGAACGTGGCAACCCAATCGGCGTGGCTGCCGCGGGTGCCGGTGCGCGTGTTGATGATGACGCCGGTCACGGAGGACAAGCTAAAGCGGGGCCTTTCGGCCCCGCAATAACCTCAGACGTCGTTGTCAGCGTGCGCGGTGCTGTAGGAAGCGCGGCAGCGCGTTGCCGGCGCCATCGCGGGCCGGGGCACCGTGTGCGGGCTTGTGGCTTTGGCCCTTGCGATGCGGCTTTGGACCCTTGTGCGGACGCGGGCCCTGGCCGTGCGCTTGCTGCGTGCGTTCGGCGTGGGGCTTTGCATCGTGCGCGGCGGCGCCGGCGGCGACGCGACGGTCCGCGTGCTGCGGATGACGCGGTTTGCCGTGCGGACGTTCCGCGTGAGCAGGACGTTCGCCGTGGGCAGGGCGTTCGCCGTGCGCAGGGCGCGCATGACGTTCGCCTTGGGGCTTGCGGTGCTCACCGTGCGGCTTGCGGTCGCCGTGAGGTTTGCGCTCGCCGTGGGCTTTGCGTTCGCCGTTGTTGTTGCGCGCCGGGCGTTCGCTGCGCTCGGGGCGGGTTTCGTCACGGTGCGCACGGGCGGCGGCGTCCATGGCTTGGACTTCGCCGGGCTTTGCGCGCCATTCGCTCGACGGGATCGTCTGGCGCGTGAGGCGTTCGATATCGCGCAGCAACGCGCGTTCCTCGCGGTCGCAGAACGCGATTGCGACGCCTTCCGCGCCGGCGCGCGCGGTACGGCCGATGCGGTGGACGTAGGACTCCGCGACGTGCGGCAGGTCGTAGTTGATGACGTGGCTGATGCCGTCGACGTCGATGCCGCGGGCGGCGATGTCGGTCGCGATCAGCACGCGCGTACGGCCGGCGCGGAACGCGTTCAGCGTGGCGACGCGCTGGCTTTGGCTCTTGTTGCCGTGGATGGCGGACGAGACGATGCCCGCGGCCGAGAGCGCACGCACGACCTTGTCGGCGCCGTGCTTCGTGCGCGTGAAGACCAGGATGCGGTTCATGTTCGCGTCGTTGCGCAGAAGCTCGATCAACAGCGCGCGCTTCGATGCGTTCTCGACGTGGATCACGCGTTGGGCGATGCGCTCAACGGTGGTTGCTTGCGGTGTCACCGACACCTGAACAGGGTTCTTCAGCAAGTCGGAGGCGAGTGCGCCGATTTCCTGCGGCATGGTGGCCGAGAAAAACAGGTTCTGGCGCTCGCGCGGCAGCTGGGCGACGAGGCGCTTGATGTCGCGGATGAAGCCCATGTCCAGCATGCGGTCGGCTTCGTCGAGGACGAAGATTTCCGTCTTCGACAAATCGACGGCGCGCTGGTTGACGAGGTCGAGCAGGCGGCCGGGGGTCGCGACGAGAATGTCGATGCCGCGCTTCATCGTTTGAATCTGCGGGCCTTCGCCGACGCCGCCGAAGATCGTGGTGACGGTTTGGTTCATGTAGCGGCCATAGGCTTTGAAGCTGTCGGCGATTTGGGCCGAGAGTTCGCGCGTGGGCGAGAGGATCAACGCGCGTGCGGTCTTCGGCGCCGGCGCCTTCTTCGCCGCGTCGAGGCGCTGGAGGATCGGGAGCGCGAAGCTCGCGGTCTTGCCGGTGCCGGTTTGGGCGATGCCGAGCAGGTCCTTGCCTTCAAGGACGTGCGGAATGGCCTGGGTTTGGATCGGGGTCGGCGTTTCGTAGCCTTCCTGCGTCAGCGCCTTCAGAAGTCGCGCGTCGAGGCCCAAAGAGATAAAGTCGTTCACTCAAGTTCACTTTCATGTATGCGAGTCGTCGCGCGTGCGCTCGGGGGGCGTTGCCTCACCACGAGCCGCGCGCGAAAAATCGCGGGTTGCGTAGGACGCCCCGCGTGTTACCTGGGCAGTTCCGGATGATTTGGCGCTCTAAAGGATCGAAGAGAGACCGATTTAGATCTCGAGCCGTTCACGCGGCGAGAGCGCTTGCGAAGAGCCATTGGCACCTTCGACAGACGTGCATATGCCCATTGCTTGCGGCTAAGTCAAGGAAAACTGTGTCAACGAGAAGTAAACGTCCGTGCGCTGAGCTTATGCCGCGCGGTTGTTTGTTGCGGGTTTGCGCCGTGCGGCGACACGGAACACCGAAAGCGCGACCAAGGCTGACGCGATCGAACCCAAAAGCACGCCGATGCGCACGGGTGCGTCATAGGCCGGATCGTTGAAGGCGAGACCCGCGATGAACAGACTCATCGTGAAGCCGATACCGCAGAGCAGCGCCATCGCGTAGGCGTGCAACCAGGTTGCGCCTGCGGGCAGGGGCGCCCAGCCTGCGCGCACCACGAGGAGCATCGGCAGCATGATGCCGATCTGCTTGCCGATGAAGAGGCCGAGCGCGATGCCAAGCGTGACGGGCGCCGCGAACGCTTCAAATCCCAATCCCGCGAACGAAACGCCCGCGTTGCAGAACCCGAACAGCGGCACGATGAAGAGGCCGACCACGGGCTTCAGATCATGCTCCAACTGATGGAGCGGCGAGGGCGTCGACTTGTCGGCCGACCAGATCGGGATGAAGAACGCGGCGATGACGCCGGCGAGCGTCGCGTGAACGCCCGACTTCAAGAGCGCCGCCCAGGCGATCACGGCGACGATCACGTAGGGCGCAATGCGCAGCACGCGGAAGTAGTTCAGCGCAGCCAGCACGGCGACGGCCGCCGCCCACACGCCCAAGGCCTCGAACGAGAGCTTCTCGGTGTAGAAGACGGCGATGATCGCGATGGCACCGACGTCGTCGATGATGGCGATGGCGGTGAGCAGGACCTTGATGCCGATCGGTACGCTGGAGCCCGCGAGCGCCAGCACGCCAAGCGCGAAGGCGATGTCTGTGGCTGCCGGGATCGCCCAGCCGCGGATCGCAACGTCGTCGCCGGCGTTGAACTGAAAGAAGATGAGTGCGGGCACGATCATGCCGCCGACGGCGCAGACGACCGGGAGCAACGCCTTCGGCGCAGTCGACAATTCGCCGGTCAGGAGTTCGCGCTTGAGCTCCAGGCCCACGAAAAAGAAGAAGACGGCCATGAGGCCGTCGTTGATCCACAGCAGCAGCGGCTTGTCGATCGAGAAGGCGCCGATGCGAATCGTCATCGGCAGGTCGCGAAGCGCGTCGTAAAGCGGCGAGAACGGCGAATTGGCGATCACGAGACCCAGAAGGGCTGCGCCCATCAGCAAAAGTCCGGGCGTCAGATCGCCGTTCTTGCCGCTCGCTGCCGCCATAATTTTAGTCCGCCTGCAATTGTCCCGGTCGTGCGGACTTAGCGCGGGGATAAGGGATGTCCAGGGGCGGGGGCGTGGTAGGCTCGTTGGCGCCTTCTGCATCCATTGGGACAACGCTCATGTGGCCCGACCGACGATTGCTTGACCTCTTCGGTATCGAGGCGCCAATTCTGCAGGCGCCGATGGCGGGCGCCCAAGGCTCCGCACTTGCGATTGCGGTGAGCGAGGCGGGCGGACTCGGCGCGCTGCCTTGCGCGCTGCTCACGGCGGCGCAAGCGCGGGCCGAGCTTCTGATCATTCGTCAGCGTACGGACAAACCCTTTAACCTGAACTTCTTCTGCCACGCGCCGCCCGTGCCCGATCCGGCGCGCGAGGCGCGGTGGGTGGCGCGGCTTGCGCCCTATCGGCGCGAACTCGGCGTGGAGGTCGAAGCCCTGCCCGGTGGGCGGGCGCCGTTCGGCGAGGAGGCGTGCGCGCTTGTCGAAGAGTTTCGCCCGCGGGTCGTGAGCTTTCATTTCGGTTTGCCGGTTGAGGCGCTGCTCGCGCGCGTGCGCGGAGCGGGAGCGAAGATCATCGCTTCCGCTACGACGGTTGAAGAGGCGCGTTGGCTCGAGGCGCGCGGCGTCGATGCGATCATCGCGCAAGGGTCGGAGGCGGGCGGACATCGCGGCATGTTCTTGAGCGCCGACGTTGCATCGCAGCCCGGCACGTTTGCGCTTGTGCCTCAGGTCGTGGATGCGGTGCGCGTGCCGGTGATCGCAGCGGGCGGCATCGGCGACGGGCGCGGGATCGCAGCCGCCTTCATGCTGGGGGCGGCCGGCGTGCAGATCGGGACGGCCTATCTGCTCAGCGACGAGTCCACGATCTCGCCGATCTATCGCGCGGGGCTGAAGGCGGCGCGCGACGATCAGACCGCGCTCACCAACGTGTTCACCGGTCGGCCGGCGCGCGGCATCGTCAATCGCGCGGTGCGCGACATCGGACCGCTGAGCGCCGACGCGCCGGCGTTTCCGGGCGCGTCGAACGCGATGCTGCCCTTGCGGCAGAAGGCGGAGGCCCAGGGGTCGGGCGACTTCACGCCGATGTGGTCCGGCCAGGCGCCGGTCTTCGCACGGGAAGGCGGGGCGGGGGCGTTGACGGAGGCTCTGGCGCGCGAGGCGCTGGCTCTATTGGCGCGTTAGGTGACTCAATTGTCGGCGCGTTTGGCGAAGAGCTGTTCGCGCGCGTAGGCGCCAGAGTTGTAGAAAATCAGGCGTCGCCCGTCTGGCAGCGCGAGCAAATGATGGCGCCAGAGGTTCGTCCCTTCGCCGTTTGCCAGAGCGTCGGCTGGGATGTCGTCGATGCGTTCGATCGGCTCGTCGAGCGCGCGCCAACCCGTGACCGCGTTCGGATCGTCAGTGACAGCGAAGCCGCCGAGGCTCGGCGGCGGCTCGTCCTGCGTGATGGCCGTATCGCCGACTGTCGGCGCGTTTGCGCCGGCGTTGATCAACGCAACCCAGCCGCTGCCGCGCCGGCCAACCAGTTGCAAGCCGCCGATCCATCCCGCCGTCCAGTGGTTCGGCACGGGCGACGGCAAGAGCACTGAGCCGAGCTTGCGCGCGCGCGGTTCGTGCAGATGCTGGATTGCGGCGGCTTGGCAGGAGCCCAAGGGACTTGCTGCGCGGCCTTGCGGGTTCTTCGGCGTCGCCATGTAGAAGTAGACGAACGCTTTGCGATCGGCGAACCAGTAGGCAGACGGCGCTTCGACGTGCTTGGCGTCGATCGCATCGTCGTCGCCCGGCGCAACGATGGGTTCGTTTTCAAGCGTCCATGGGCCGGCAAGCGTGTCGCTCCAGGCGCGGCGCACTTCGCGGCGGCGAAAGTTCGTGACGAGAACGAGGCAGTGCCGCCCGTCGATGTGCGCGGCCCGGTTCGGGCGATGCGGGTCCAGCACGACGAACGGCTTTATGGCAATGCCGTCGGGCAAGGCGTCCGCGTTTGTGAAGGTAAGCGGTCCCAACTCGCGCCAGTTCGCGGCGGTTGCCGGGTCGCCACTGCAAAGCGCTTGGGCGTGTCCCGGCGGCAGGCAAAAGTAAAACATGCGCCAGGCGTGCTCCGCTTCATCCCACACGATGCAAGGGTCGCCGTTGATGATCGTGCCGCGCTCTGCGCCGAAGCCGACGATGCGGCCGAGCCGCGTGAAGCGTGTAGGGATCGCGAAGTCCATTGGCGGATCATGACGTCGGGCAGCGAGCGGTGCAATCTCATTGCGCTCGTCCATGCCGCACACTACTTGATGAGCGTTGGCGGCAGGGTCCGGCCGCCGCGAAAGAGGGAAGGGCGATGGCGTACCAGGAACGCTTTGTCGAAGTGCCGGACGGGCTCAAGATTTTCGTGCGGGACTATCCGGCCGAAGGGGCCGCGCGCGGCGTGCCGGTGATTTGTCTTCATGGGCTCACGCGCAACTCGGCGGATTTCGAGGCGGTCGCGCCGCGCATCGCGGCGCTGGGGCGGCGGGTGCTGGCGGTCGATGTGCGCGGGCGCGGGAAGTCGGACCGGGATCCGACGCCGGCGCGCTACATCCCGCCAACGTATGTCGGCGACGTTTTGTTCCTCATGAATTCGCTCGACATCGCGCGCGCGGTGTTCGTCGGCACGTCGATGGGCGGGTTGATGACGATGCTGATCGCGGCGATGGCGCCGGGACGTGTTGCCGCCGCGGTGCTGAACGACGTGGGACCCGTGGTGAACACGGGTGGGCTCGCCCGCATCGCGCAATATGTCGGCAAGACGCCGCCGCAGCCTTCGTGGGCGGCGTTGACGGCGCTCATCAAGACGACGCAAGCGGCGGCGTTTCCCGACGCCGACGACGCGTTCTGGCAGACATTTGCGCGGCGCACCGGGCGGGCGTTGGCGGACGGGCGGGTCGAATTCGACTACGACCCCAAGATCGCGCATATCTTCGAGCAGCCGCCGGCCGCGGCCGCGCCCGATTTGACGCCGATCTTTCAGGCGCTGGCGCAGGTGCCCACGCTTGTCGTGCACGGGATGCTGAGCGACATATTGCTGCCGGAAGGGATCGCCGCGATGAAGGCGCTGAAACCCGATCTCGAGGTCGCCGAGGTGCCGCGCGTCGGGCACGCGCCGACGCTCGAGGAGCCTGCGGCGTGGAGTGCTGTCGCGAACTTCCTTGCGCGGGTACCCTGAAACGAAAAGGGCGCGGACGTCGCCGTTCGCGCCCCCCTTGTCGTGCGGTCTCTCTCAGTAGCGGACGGTGATCTTGAAGCTCACCGTCTGCGGCGCGCCGTAATAGGCGGTGCGGATGCCGCCGACGCTCGAAAATTCCTGCGCGTCGGTCTTGTACACTTCATCCGACAGATTGCGCCCGTAGATGCCGGCGAGGAACGTCTCGCTCTCGTTCGCCCAGACGAGTTGGGCGTCGTAGAGCCAGTAGGAATCCTGCCACATGCCCGGGAACAACGCGCG
>JAEUML010000210.1 GCA_016792785.1 Alphaproteobacteria bacterium | reverse complement strand
TTGCCGGAGCCGACCTCACGGATATCGCCAAGGCCGAATGCCTGCGTGACGACGTAGGCGAAGGGGATGGAGCCTAGAGCGTAGCCGCAGGCGAGGGCGAGGAGAGTTTCGAGCATTACGCCGCTCCTCCTAGCCCTTCTCCCGCTTGCGGGAGAAGGTGGATCGCCGCGTGGCGGCGAGACGGCCCGCCTTCGCTAAAGCTACGGCGGGTCTGATTGTGCACTTGGTCCGCCGAAGCTTTAGCGAAGGCGGAATGAGGGGACGCTTGCGCAGGCCCCTCATCAGTCGCGCCTTCGGCGCGCCAGCTTCGCCCCACAGGGGAGAAGCGCAAAGAAGTTGTTGAGGTGCTCAGCATCTAGGTCGCCGAAAAGACAGTCTGACCGCCCACCACTGTGCGCAACACGCGGCCTTGCATCAACCGGCCTTTGAACGGCGAGTTCTTGCAGCGGGAGCGGAATTCGGCGGGGTCGATCTTGCGCGGGCTGCCGGGATCGAAGAGGACGAGGTCGGCGGGGGCGCCTTTCGCGAGGCGGCCGGCGTCCAAGCGCAGAAGTTTCGCCGGTTGGATCGTCAGGCGGCGCAGTACGTCGATCAAACTGATGCCGCCATCGTGGTGGAGCGAAAGCGCCGCGGGCAACAGCGTCTCGAGGCCGACGGCGCCGTAGGCGGCTTGGGCGAAGGGCAGGCGTTTCGTCTCGGGCGCTTGCGGGTCGTGGCTGGAGACGATCGCGTCGATGATCCCTGAGCGCACGCCTTCGACCATCGCTTTGCGGTCGTCCTCGCTGCGTAGCGGCGGGGATACTTTGGCGAATGTCTTGTACTCGCCGATGTCTTGTTCGTTCAGGACGAGGTGGTGGGCGGAGACGGCGCAGGTGACGGGAAGGCCGCGCGCCTTGGCCTTTGCGACGATTTCCAGCGCTGCGGCTGTCGAGACTTGGCCGAGGTGATAGCGCGCGCCCGTGAGTTCGACGAGGCGCAGATCCCGTTCGACGATGATCGCTTCGGCCGCCGCCGGGATGCCGCCCACACCCATGCGCGCTGCGAACGCCCCTTCGTTCATATGGCCGACGGCGGCCAAGTGCGGGTCTTCCGCATGGGCGATGACAAGCGCGTCGAAATTCGCGGCATAGGTGAGGCAGCGGCGCATGATCAGCGTTGAGGCGATCGTGCGGTCGGCGTCGGTGAAGGCGATCGCGCCCGCTTCTTGCAACAGGCCGATCTCGGCCATCTGCCCGCCTTTGAGGCCCTGGGTGAGCGCCGCTGCCGGGTAGACGTTGACCTTTGCGTTCGCCGCCGCGCGGCGCTTGATGAAGTCGACGAGTGCTGCGTCGTCGATCACCGGATCCGTCACGGGCATCATCGCGAACGAGGTGATGCCGCCTGCGGCCGCCGACTCGCCGGCGGAGGCCAGCGTCTCGCGGTGCTCGGCGCCGGGCTCGCCTGTGAAGACGCGCAGGTCGATGAGGCCGGGCGCCAAGACTTGGCCGCCGCAGTCGACGATGTCGGCGCTTGCGGGCTTTGCGTCGTTGAAGAGGCGAGGGCCGGCGTCGGCGATCTTGCCGTCTTCGACGAGGAGCGCGCCGGCCGCGTCGAGGTTCGCCGCGGGGTCGATCAGGCGCGCGTTGAGGAACGCGGTGCGCTTCATATCTTGCGCTCCGCATTCGGCAGCTGACGCGACAGCGCGTCGAGCACCGCCATGCGGGCGGCGACGCCCATTTCGACTTGTTCGTTGATGATGCTGCGGTCGATGTCGTCGGCGATGGCGCTGTCGATTTCGACGCCGCGGTTCATGGGACCCGGGTGCATGACGAGTGCGCCCGGTTTGGCGAGCGCCAGCTTCTCGCGGTCGAGGCCGTAGAAGTGGAAATACTCGCGCTGCGACGGCAGGAACGAGCCCGTCATGCGCTCCATCTGCAGGCGCAGCATCATGACGATGTCGGCGCCTTTCAGGCCCTCGCGCATGTCGGTGAAGATCTCCGCGCCCCAGGTCGCGGCGCCCGCCGGCATCAATGTGCGCGGCGCGACGAGGCGGACGCGCGCGCCGAGTTTCGTCAGCAGATGCACGTTCGAGCGGGCGACGCGGCTGTGCATGACGTCGCCGCAGATCGCAACCGTCAGGCCCTCGATGCGGCCTAAGCGCCGGCGGATCGTGAGCGCGTCGAGCAGGGCTTGCGTCGGGTGCTCGTGCGCGCCGTCGCCTGCATTGACGACGGAGCACGAGACCTTGTCGGCGAGCAGCGCGACGGCTCCGGAATCCTGATGGCGGATGACGATGATGTCTGGGCGCATCGCGTTCAGCGTCGTCGCTGTGTCGATCAACGTCTCGCCCTTCTTCAGCGACGACTGGTTCACCGACATGTTCATCGTGTCGGCGCCCAGGCGCTTGCCCGCGAGTTCGAACGAGGATTGCGTTCGGGTCGAGGGCTCGAAGAACAGGTTGATCAGCGTGCGGCCGCGCAGCGTGTCGCGCTTCTTGCTGATCTGGCGGTTGAGGTCGACATACTCGGCCCCCAGATCCAGCAACGATTCGATCTCGTGGCGCGTCAATGGCGCGATGGCGAGAAGGTGCTGGCGGGCGAACAGGCCGGTCATCGCGGGGTGGGTATAGGGGCGCCCCCCGTGCGCCGCAAGCTCTTTAGGCCAAAACCCACAGCATGATGGGCATGGTAACCATCGCGGCCAGTGTTTGGGCGGTCGTGATGTTGGCCATCAGGGGAGCGTCGCCGCCGAGTTGGCGGGCGAGGATGTAGGACGACGGCGCGCCGGGGACGGCGGCGCAGATGAGGGCCGCCATTTTGGCTGCGGCGGTGACGCCGAGGAGTGTTGCGCCTCCGGCGACGATCAAGGGCATGACGGCGAGTTTTAGGAGCATCGCTGCGAGCACCGGCAAGGGCCTCGCGAGCGCGTTGCCGAGGTCGAGGCTTGCGCCGACTGCGAGCAGGCCGAGCGGCAAGGCTGCCTTGCCGAGGAGGTCGATCGTCGTCGTTGCGGTCTTGGGGAGCGTGAGGCCGATCGCTTGTGCGGCGATGCCGGCGAGGCAAGCCAGAATCAGCGGGTTCGTTGCGAGTTGGCGGGCGAGCATTGCGATCCCCGCCGCCTGTCCGTTGTTGCGCATGAGCACGACCACGCAGAGCAGGTTCGCGAGCGGGACCATCACGGCGACCGCGATCGCGACGAGCGCCAAGCCTTGTTGGCCGAGGACGGCCGCGATTGCGCCCAAGGCGACGTAGCTGTTCCAGCGCACGGCGCCTTGGAAGAGGCTCGTGAACGCCGGGCCGTCGAGCGCGAGCGCCGCGCGGAACGGGAAGGTCAGCACCGCCATCGTGATCATCGCGCCGGCGAGCAGCAGCGCCATGCGGCCCACGGGCTGGTTTGCGAAGTCGGCAAAGGCTATGGCGCCGAAGAGGAAACAGGGGAAGAGAACGAAGTAGGTGAGGCGCTCGACCGCGCGCCAGCCGTCTTCGGGCAGGAAGGCGAGGCGGCGCAGCACCGCGCCAAGCGCGATGATGGCGAAGACGGGTAGGATCGCCCAGACGACGTCGGTCATGTCCTCTCGGCCGCGATCTCTTCGAGTGGCTTGCGTGCGGGTTCGGGCAGGAACAACACGGGCAGGAGACAGAGCGGCGCCAAAACCGCCAGCGTCGCTATCGCCGGTCCGTGCGAGCCGAAATAGCGGAAGAGTTCGCGCTCGATTACGAAGGCGAGAATGCCGCCGGCGAGCGATGCCGTGAAGCGGATCGCGGCCGCCAGGCTGCGGTGCGAGGTCGGGAACAGTTCGGCGCCGAGCGATGCTTTCAGAACATCGGATGCCAACAACGCGAACAGGCCTGTCGTCCAAAACAGAATGAGCCAGAGGCCGCTCGCCCACGCGAAGAACAGAGCGAAGCTCAAGGCCGAGGTCAGCACGGACACGGCGATCACCACGCGCCGGCCGTATTTGTCGCTCAGCGTGCCCGCCGTCGTGGTGCCCAGGATCGCGACAAAACCTGCGCCGAGCGTCAGGGCGCTGACCTGCCAGGGCAGCCACTGATGCGTGCCTTGAAGGTATGACGATGCCAGCGGGATCGCCGTTCCCAGCGTCATTCCGGACATTACGCACATGGCCACGATTAGGAGAATCCTGCTCGGGTAGTTCCGCATGAGACTTGCGAGCGGGTTGACCGGTCCTTGCGTGGCGCGTTCGCGGAAACGGCGCGTTTCGGGCAAGCTGCGGCGCGCCCAAAGAAGCCAGAGCAACGGAATGGCGCCGAGTGCGTAGATCGTGCGCCATCCGAACGGCAGCTGGTTCACGAGTGCGAAGACGAGCGCGGCCGCGCCGCCGCCGAGCGCGCCCAGCGCGCCGAGTTGGCCTGCAGCCCAACCGCGCGTGCGTTCGGAAAATTCCTCCGCGATCACGACCATGCAGAGGATTTCTTCGGTGTAGATGAATATGCGCGCGATGGTTTGGGCGGCGATGAACTCAGTCAGCGACTGTGCGAAGGCGGTCCACACCGTGGCGGCGGCGGCGCCCGCAAGGGTGATCATCAACAGATTTCGCCGGCCGACGCGGTCGGCCAGGTAGGCGAGCGCGAGCGCGGGGATGACCCCCAGGCGGAAGATCGCGATCACGATGCCGATGTTCTCTTCCGGGATCGCGAAGCTCGCTTGAATTTGCTTCGCCGCAAAGCCGTAGATGTTCACGTCGTAGCCGGCGATGAAGTAGGCCGCGCCGACGAGCAGCAGCAGGCTTCGTTGTTCGCGCGGTATCGGTTCGGGCGAGCGAATGTAGATGCGGCGGAAGAGCTGGCCGAACATTCAGCCTCGCCTCATGGCTTCGAGCACGCCTTGCAGGATGAAGCTTGCGGCCATCTTGTCGACGACCTCTTTGCGCTTTGCGCGGGAGACGTCGGCCTCGATCAGCGTGCGGGTGACGGCGGTCGTCGACAGGCGCTCGTCCCAGAACAGGATTGGGAGCGGGTGCTTGCCCTCAAAATTGCGGGCGAAGGCGCGGGCGGATTGGGCGGAAGGGCCCTCCGTGCCGTTCATGTTCAGGGGCAGGCCGATCACCAGGCCGCCGACGTTGTGCTTCTTGATCAGGTCGATGAGTTTTTGGGCATCGACAGAGAACTTGCCGCGCGCGAGCGTTTCCAACGGCGTCGCCACGGTGCGCAGCACGTCGGTGAGCGCGATGCCGATCGTCTTTTCGCCGAGGTCGAGGCCGAACAGGCGCTCGCCGGGCTTTAGGGCTTCGGCCAGTTCGGCCGGGGTTTTGACGATCACGAGGGTGGCGGTTCGCGCCTTGCAACAGTTGGCCTCGGTTGGTAGCAAAGCGCCCGTTCCACCACAAGAAATCGCTTCCATGTCCGTCGATAAAGACACCGTCAGGCGTGTGGCGCGGCTTGCGCGCATCGCCTTTCCCGAAGAACGGCTCGAGCCCATGGCGGGCGAGCTCAATCGCATCCTGGCGTGGGTCGAGCAATTGAACGAGGTCGACACGTCCAAGGTCGAGCCGATGACGAGCGTCGTCACGATGTCGCTCAAGATGCGCGACGACGTGGTGAGCGATGGGGCGCGGGCAGAGGCGGTGGTGCAGAACGCGCCGCTAGGCGAGGACAACTATTTCGCCGTGCCGAAGGTGGTCGAATGAGCGACCTAACCGGATTGACGATCGCCGAGGCGCGCGATGGCCTCAAGAAGAAGGCGTTCTCGGCGAAGGAGCTGACCGAGGCCCATATCAAGGCGGTGGAGAAGGCGCGGGCGCTGAATGCGTTCGTGACCGAGACGCCGGAGATCGCACGCGCCGGCGCGGCGGAGGCCGACAAGCGCATTGCGGCGGGTTCGGCGCGCGCGCTTGAGGGGATTCCGCTTGGGATCAAAGACCTCTTCTGCACGAAAGGCGTGCTGACGACCGCGGGGTCGCACATTCTGGACGGGTTCAAGCCGCCCTACGAGTCGACGGTCACGCGCAACCTGTTCGACGCGGGCGCGGTGATGCTCGGCAAGCTCAACATGGACGAGTTTGCGATGGGCTCGTCGAACGAGACGAGCTACTACGGTCCCGTCATCAATCCGTGGCGGCGCAAGGGCGCGAACACGAAGCTGGTGCCCGGCGGATCGTCGGGCGGATCCGCGGCGGCGGTTGCCGGGCGGTTGGTGCTTGGTGCGACGGGCACCGATACGGGCGGGTCTATTCGTCAGCCAGCGGCCGTTGCCGGCATCGCGGGGATCAAGCCGACTTACGGGCGCTGTTCGCGTTGGGGGATTGTCGCG
>JAEUML010000185.1 GCA_016792785.1 Alphaproteobacteria bacterium | reverse complement strand
TTTCTGCACATGCTGATCACATCGATCCTTCTCGCTGCACTGCTGATGTTCGTCGCGCCTGCATCGACCTATGCTGCGCGGTTCCGCCTCGTCGCGGTCATCGGCGTCATCGCGGCGTTCTTCACGCATCTCGGCCAACCGATCTGGTGGCACTATCCGTGGAGCTACGCGATGGTCGGTGCCGCGTACGATGCGGGTGCCTATGTGATCGCGGGCGCGATCCTCGCTTACTTCGTCACGCCGGCAACGCGATAGGGACCGCGAGGAATTTGCTCCTCACAACCACTCCGCGCATCGTCGGTTGCGTTTCACCGACGGTGCGCCGAAAAAGCGTGATCGAATGCGGATTTTCTGCTGATGATCGCGCCATACCCCGCATTTTCCCTTGCATCGCATTCGATGCGCACCTAAGGACGAGCCACATGCCTCGTAAATGGCAGAGCAACCTGGGGTAAAACACATGAAATTGGGTGGTTTGGGGCGCGTCCCGCACGCGCTTGTCGTCGCCGGTATGGTCTCGTCGATGGGCGCTGCCAGCGCTTGGGGCGCGGCAGGCGACAATGGTCAGTACTTCATGATCGAAGGTCTGTACCTCGAAAAGGGTGACGGGGACACGATAGATTTCACCGCGCCGGACAACGGCCTCGGGGGCGCGACCACGCCGTTCGCGCTCGTCACGACTGACGACCTCGAATTCGACGGCACCGGCGGCGCCCGCGCGACCGCACAGTTCAATGCCTTTGGCCACACCTGGCAGGCCTCGGGCTTGGGCGTCGTCTCGTTCGATCAAGATTTCCTGATCTCCGATCTCGACCCCGACTTGGCTCCGGGCGACACCAGCACGACATATTCCGAATTTGTTGGCGGCAACGACCCCAGCAACACGTTCCCATCGAATTCGGACGAGTTGCATGCCCTCGCACTCGACATCGAGTCTGAACTCTGGGGCGCAGAGTTCTCATGGGTGAAAAACCTTGAAAGCTATGGCTTCAAGAACGTCGATCTGTTGCTGGGCGTCCGCTACATCCACTACGGCGAAGATCTGAACTCGACGGTGTTCGACGATGAAGGCGATTTCCCGGGTGGCCCCTTCATCGATAGCGCATTTATCGGCGTCGAGAACGATCTCGTCGGCCTTCAGGTCGGTCTGCAAGGAATGTGGAGCGTCACGTCCACTATCTCGATCGGTGGCAGCCTGAAGGGCGGCATCGCGGCAAACTTCGTCGACCGTGAACGCTCGTTTGCCAGCCTCGACGCAGGACCCGACCTCGTCTACGCCGACAGTCACGACGACACGGGCTTCGCGCAGTTCGCCGAGTTCAATCCGCGCGTCGACATCGCGCTCAGCGAAACGGCGACGCTCACGATCGGCGGCACGGTGCTCTGGATCAACGAGACGTCACGCGCCGCATCGCACTATCAGACGCTCGCCGACACGGCGGACGGCAATGTCCGCGACGACGACGACGAGATCTTCTACGGCGCCTCGGTCGGCTTGAAGCTGGCGCTGAACTAAGAAACCCCTGGCAGGGTTCGACGGCGAAGGGGCGGGAGCGATCCCGCCCCTTTTCTTACGTCAAAGCCGGTTCAGTGGAATCCTGAGATAGGAAACACCGTTGCTCTCGGGTTCCGGCAACTGCCCGGCGCGCAAATTGACCTGGATCGACGGCAAGATCAGCACCGGCATGGACAGCGTCTTATCGCGCGCCGTACGCATCGCAACGAACGCATCCTCGTCGATCTTGTCATTGATGTGGACATTGCGTGCCCGCTGCTCGGCAACGGTCGTCTCCCAGGCAAAGGCCTCGCGCCCGGGCGCCTTGTAGTCGTGGCACATGAAGAGCCGCGTCTCGCCCGGCAATGACAAAATGCGTTTGATCGAGCGGTAAAGCGCCCGCGCGTCGCCACCCGGAAAATCCGCCCGCGCCGTGCCGTAGTCCGGCATGAACAACGTGTCGCCCACGAATACCGCATCGCCGATCTTGTAGCTGACGCACGCCGGCGTGTGCCCCGGCGTGAACAACACTTCTATATCGAGCGCCCCCAGTTTGAGCATCTCGCCGTCGCCCACCAGGCGGTCAAAGGCGCGCCCGTCCGCCTCGCCGCGCATGTTGAAGATCGGCAGGAACGTTTTCTGGACCTTCGTGATGTGCTCGCCGATCACGATCTTGGCGCCCGTCTTCTCGCGCAGATAAGCGCCCGCCGACAGGTGATCCGCATGAGCGTGCGTTTCCAGCACCCAAACCAGCCGGTATCCGCCCTTGGCGGCCGCCGCCAACACCCTGTCCGCCGAAGCGGTCGCCGTACGGCCCGCCTTCGGATCGTAGTCGAGCACCGGGTCGATCACCGCTGCCGCCATGGTCGTGGAATCGGCGACCAGGTAGGTCACTGTGAACGTGGCTTCGTCAAAAAAAGCTTCGATGTGGGGGCGCATGGGAGTTCTCCAAATCTTGTCCGTTGACATATATATTAGCGCTTACTACATTAGCAAGTGCGAATTTAATGGATCGACCATGAACGCCTTGAACCCGAGCGAACTGAAGGCACTGCAAGCGAACGCCGGCGACGCTGTCGCCATGCTGCGCGCGCTGTCCAATGAGACGCGCCTTCTCGTCCTCTGCCAACTCGGCCGCGGCGAGATGTCGGTCGGCGAACTGAACGACCTGGTCGGCTTGAGCCAGTCGGCGCTTTCCCAGCACCTGGCCAAACTACGCGCCGAAGGCCTCGTCGCCACGCGCCGCGACGCACAAACGATCCACTACCGCATTGCCGATGCCCGCGTGAGCGGTCTTGTGGCCGCTCTCCACGACATTTTCTGCAAACCCGGAAAGGCCAAGAAATGAACGACGCCCCCTGCACCTTCGCCACCATCCCGCCGCGCGAGGCCAACCGCCGCCTCGACGAGGGCAGCGCCATCCTCATCGACATTCGTGAGCCGAACGAATATGCCCGCGAGCACATCCCGGGCGCCCGCCTCGTGCCGATCGGCAATGTCGACACGCACGACTTCGACCGCGACCGCGCCACCGGCAAAGCGGTCATCTTCCATTGCCAAAGCGGCCGTCGCACAGCCGCCAATGCCGCCCGCCTCCTCGCGACGGGGTTCAAGGAAGCCTACACGCTGGAAGGCGGCTTAAGCGGCTGGCGCGCCGCCGGTCTGCCCGCACACATCGACCGCTCGCAGCCGATCGACCTCCAGCGCCAAGTGCAGATCGCCGCCGGCAGTTTGGTTGTGCTCGGAATCGCGCTCGCCGCACTCCTTTCGCCCTGGTTCGTGCTGCTTAGCGCCTTTGTGGGCGCGGGCCTTGTCTTTGCGGGCACGACCGGAACATGCGCCATGGCGCGCCTGCTTGGGCGCATGCCGTGGAACGCCGTGGCGCCGACATGATCAGCGACGCCCTCGCCGTCCTGTCGGGCAGCGCCGTCGGCTTCACCTTGGGTCTAGTCGGTGGGGGCGGTTCGATCCTCGCCGTGCCGCTCTTGCTCTACGTCGTGGGTATCAAGAACCCCCACGTCGCAATCGGCACCAGTGCGCTCGCCGTGTCGGTCAACGCGTTCGCAAACCTGATCGCCCATTCGCGCGCCGGCAACGTGAAATGGCCTTGCGCGATTGTGTTCGGCGTCTCCGGCGTTGCTGGCGCCTTCATCGGCTCGACCCTGGGCAAGCTCGTCGACGGCGAGAAGCTCGTCTTCCTGTTCGGACTGGTCATGATCGCGGTTGCGCTCGCTATGTTGCGCCCACGCCAGTCCGAGGGCGACCCAGCCGTGCGCATCAACCCGGCGATCGCCGCACGCCTCGTCGGTATCGGCTTGCTGACCGGGCTGCTCGCAGGGTTCTTCGGCATCGGTGGCGGGTTCCTGATTGTGCCGGGCATCATGCTGGGCAGCGGCATGGCAATGCTGAACGCGGTCGGCTCCTCGCTGTTCTCGGTCGGCGCATTCGGTCTCACGACGGCGGCGACGTATGCCTATGACGGCCTCGTCGACTGGCGCATCGCGGCTGAGTTCGTTGCGGGCGGTATCGTCGGCGGCGTCGCCGGCATCGCGCTCGCAGGGCGACTCTCGGCCTCGAAGGGCCTCCTAAACCGCATCTTCGCGAGCCTCGTCCTGACGGTCGCGGCGTATGTTTTGTGGCGCAGTTCCGCGGCCTGGATGTGAGGCCTCCTCGGCCCTTCACAACGCAAAGCCTATCTGTTACATCGCCGCCCTTGCCTAAAGGGCTACCGGCGCGGTCATGGCGGAATTGGTAGACGCACTACCTTGAGGTGGTAGCGGGGCGACCCGTGGAAGTTCGAGTCTTCTTGACCGCACCATCCCCTTCTCGCGCGCTTTGACGCGCCGTTCAGAGTTTCTTGATCCGCCTCGCGTTATCGTTTGGTTAGGGGATCAAACGACAAACCGGCGCCAAATGCCCGAAACACAGGCCGAGCTGAAGAACGCGCCCGAGCCCGGCGAAGTGCTGACGCCGGAGCTGCTGCGCGCCGTCGTGGAAGCGCTCGAGCTGGGCGACACCGCGCGCGTCAAGGCGCTCATCGATCCCCTCCACCCCGCCGACCTTGGCGCGCTCCTGGAGGCGATGTCGGCGGCCGACCGGCGCGAACTTGTCGCAGCATTGGGAAGCGATCTCGACCCCGAAGTCCTGTCCGAACTCGACGAGGATCTGCGCAACGAACTCGCGCGCCTGTTGGGTTCGAAGTCGCTTGCCGATGCGGTCAAGGAACTCGACGTCGAGGACGCCGCCTACGTTCTTGAAGATCTGGAAGACGCCGAGAAACGCGAAGTCCTCGCACAGGTCCCGATTGAAGACCGCGCCGAAGTCATTGACGCCCTGCTGTTTCCGGAGGAGTCCGCGGGCCGCCTGATGCACCGCGAATTCCTCGCGCTGCCGGGTTCATTGACGGCGGCCGAAGCAATCGTCCGGCTAACCGCACCCGAAGCGCCGGAGGAGTTCCAGGAAATCTTCCTCATCGACGCCGACGGCAAACCGACCGGTTTCGTTGCACTCAGCCGCCTGTTGCGCGCCGAACCGGCAACCATGTTGACCGACCTCGCCTCGAGCGAGATGACCGTCATCCCCGCTGCCACGGAGCAAAAGGCGTTTGCCTATCTGTTCGAGCATTACCACCTGAACAGCGCGCCGATCACCGACGATCAGGGCCGCCTCGTCGGCGTTCTGACGGCGGGCTCCGTCGTCGAAGTCTTGCAGGACATGCACAAGGCCGAGGTCCTGGCGCTCGGCGGCGTCGCCGACGAAGAAACCCTGTCCGCGCCGCTCCGAAAGACAACCTACCTGCGTTTTTCGTGGCTGTTTGTGAACTTGCTCACAGCCATCCTGGCCTCGATCGTGATCGGCTTCTTCGAGGATTCGCTTGAGAAAGTCGTCGCCCTGGCCATTTTGATGCCGATTGTCGCCTCGATGGGGGGAAATGCCGGCACGCAAACCCTAACAGTGGTTGTGCGCGCTTTGGCCACGAAAGAGCTTAACCGCACCAATCTCCGCCGCGTGCTGAACCGCGAATTGGTGATGGGCGCCGTGAACGGGGCCGGTTTCGCCTTGATCGCGGCTGGGATAACCTATGTCTGGTTCAACGATGCGGCCTTAGCAGGCATCATTGCAGCCGCTATGATCATCAACCTCGTGGCGGCGGCTCTGGCAGGCATTTTGGTGCCGGTCGGACTGAACCGGGCGGGAGTTGATCCGGCGGTCTCTTCCCCCGTATTCGTGACCACCGTGACGGACGTGATCGGGTTCCTCTCGTTCTTAGGATTGGCAACGTGGCTTCTCTTGCGTTGAAGATACTCCGCCTCGCCGCAGTCGTCGCCGCCGGCGCCGCTGCAGCCACGGCCGATGCCTCCGGCTGGAGTGCGTCTGAGCGCCTAGAGACCCCGCGCGCAGGTCTCGCGGCAACCGCCGCGGGCGATCTGATTTTCGTCGGCGGCGGCGCAGCAGCAGGCGACCCGACGACCGCATTCGACGTCTTCGACGCCGCGAAGGAATCCTGGCGTCCACTCCCCGCGCTACCGAAAGGCTTGATGAGCTTCGCCATGACGGTGAGCGGCACGCAGGTCTTCATTTCCGGTGGCTACGCCGCCGACGCGCCCGGCGAACCGCGCAAGGAAGTCTGGGCCTACGACACCGAGAGCGCGTCGTGGTCGCGTAAGGCGTCGCTCCCGCACGCCCGCGCCGCACATGCGATGGTCGAAGTGAAGGGCCGCCTCTACGTCATCGGCGGCAACGGACCCGAAGCGGGCAAGACGCTGATTTACGATACTGCGAACGACAAATGGACAACGGGTCCCAGCCTGCCGACGTCCCGCCGCGCCGTGGGCGCCGCGACCGACGGCAAGCGCATCTACGTCGTCGGCGGCATCAAGTCCGATGGTAGCGTTTCCTCTGCGTTCGACGTCTTCGACCCGTCTGCAAACACCTGGACCTCGCTGCCCCCGCTGCCGACGCCGCGCGGCGCGCTCACCGCCGCCATCATCGACGGCAGCGTTCACGTCACCGGCGGCGCGACGTGGCGTCCGCTCAAAACATTCGCGAGCCACGACGTCTTCGACCTCCGCGCACAGGCCTGGAGCAAAGAAGCCCCGCTTCCCACCGCCCGCCAAGGCATGGCCTCCGGCGTCGCCGCAGGACGTTGGTGGGTGATCGGTGGCGGCAGCGGCGCCGGCGTCTTCGGCGTGTTCACGGCATCCGACGCCGTCGAAGCCTTCGAACCATAAGAACAAGACAAGGGGCCTCATGCTCGCCAATGCGTTCCGTGGACTGAACTTCGATCTTGGTGAAACGGCGGACGCACTGCGCGACACGGTGGAGAAGTTCACCGCCAACGACATCGCCCCGCGCGCCGACGAAATCGACAAGACGAACAAGTTCCCACGCGACCTCTGGCCGAAGCTCGGCGAACTCGGCTTGCTCGGCGTCACGGTCGAAGAGGAATTCGGCGGCTCGGCACTCGGCTATCTCGAGCACGTCGTGGCGATGGAGGAAATCAGCCGCGGCTCGGCCGCCGTCGGCCTCTCCTACGGCGCCCACTCGAACCTCTGCGTGAACCAAATCCGCCGCAACGGCGATCATGCCCAAAAGGCGCACTATTTGCCGAAGCTCGTCTCCGGCCAGCATTTGGGCGCGCTCGCAATGTCCGAGCCCGGCGCCGGCTCCGACGTCGTCGGCATGCGCCTGCGCGCCGACAAGCGCGGAAAGAAATACGTGCTCAACGGCTCGAAGATGTGGATCACGAACGGTCCCGACGCGGACGTGGTCGTCGTCTATGCGAAGACCGACCCCGACGCCGGCCCGCGCGGCATCACCGCCTTCATCGTCGAAAAGGGCATGAAGGGTTTCACGACCGCGCAAAAGCTCGACAAGCTCGGCATGCGCGGCTCCGACACCGGCGAACTCGTGTTCAACGATTGCGAGGTCCCGGAAGAGAACATCTTGGGGCGCGTCAATGAAGGCGTGCGCGTGCTGATGTCGGGCCTCGACTACGAGCGCGCGGTGCTCGCCGCGGGACCACTCGGCATCATGCGCCAGGCGATGGACATCATCCTGCCCTACGTGCACGAGCGCAAACAATTCGGCCAGCCGATCGGCACGTTCCAGTTGATGCAGGGCAAACTCGCCGACATGTACACGCGCATGAACGCCGCGCGCGCCTACGTCTACACAGTGGCCAAAGCCTGCGACCGCGGCGAGACCACCCGCAAAGACGCCGCCGCCGCGATCCTGTTCTCGTCCGAAACAGCAACCTGGATGGCGCTGGAAGCGATCCAAGTCCTGGGCGGCAACGGCTACATCAATGACTACCCGACCGGCCGCCTGCTACGCGACGCCAAACTCTACGAAATCGGCGCCGGCACGAGCGAGATACGGCGCATGCTGATCGGGCGGGAGTTGTTTGAGGAGACGGCTTAGATCCCATCACCCTCGATATTCTCATGAATGCCGCATTCGTCCTTATCGGACCCCGCCCATCGGCCTGAGCGGTAGTCTTCGCCGTCTTTGACGCGCTGCGTGCACGGCATGCAGCCGATCGACAGGAACCCGTCTTCGACGAGCGGATGGCGCGGCAGGTCGTGCGCCAAAATGTGGTTCTTCAAATCCTCAAGGGACCAGTTCCACAGCGGGTTGACGACGAAGCGCGTGCCATTGAGTTCGAGCGGCGCCATGCCCGTGCGCGCCAGCGTCTGAAACCGCTTGCGTCCCGTGATCTCGGCGTCGAAGCCCGCCATCGCCCGGCGCAGCGGCAGCACCTTGCGGAAATTGCAGCACGAATCCGGATCGCGCGCCCATAGCGTGCCTTCGGGGTCGAGCGTGCGCGTATCGTCGGGGTGCGGCCCGACGGAGCGCAGGTCGGTAAGCCCAAGCTTCTCCTGCAAACGGTCGCGATAGCGCAGCGTCTCGCCGAACAGCTTTCCGGTGTTGAGGAAAATCACCGGAACCGTCGGATCGATCTGCGAAATCAGATGCAGCAGCACGACGGATTCGGAACCGAACGACGACACTGTCGTGATGCGGCCGGGGAATTCGCCCTTAATCATCGCACGGAGCAGCGTCGTTGCATCGGCCCCCTCGTATTTCGCGCGCAACGCGTCGAGGCGCTGCCGCAAAGCGTCGGACGCAACGCCCGTCTCGCTTCGATCGAAGATACGCGGCGCGGGCGGCGCGGCTTTGCGCTTCGCCGGACGAAGGGCTTGAAAGGCGGGTTCCGCGCTCATGCCGCCTCCGTCGCGCGAAGCCAGCCTTCACGTTCCAACATTTCGCGGGTCAGCCGCGTGACCTCGGTCTTCGGCCGGCCTTCGGCGCGCCACAGCGCCCGCGCGTCAACAAGCGTACGCACGCGCGCACTCCACTCAGGCCCGAACTGCACTTCGAGATGCGCCTTGATCCGCTGCGACAGCCCCGGCGCCTTACCGCCCGTCGACACCGTAATCAGCAGATCGGCACGACGCACGACGGCCGGAACATGAAAGTCGCAGAACTCAGGCTGATCCTCGGCATTGACGAGCGCACCGACCGCGCGCGCATGCGCCACGATCCGCGCCGTGTCATCGCGCGAGAGGCCGGCGACGAACACGACGGCGGCACCTTCAAGGTCCGCCCGCACCGGTAAACGCTCGTAGAGCGCGGCCTCGGCGTGGCAGGCCCAACCGTCCTGGTCGATGACAAACAGCGCGAGGCGCCCTGTCCCGGCATCCCGGGCGAGTTCATAGCGCTGCTGCGCGGCCAAGCCGCGCCCTGCCACAACAACCCGACGTTCGCGTGTATCCAGTATCAGCGGGAGCACGGAAAGCACCCTTCAATGGCTATTCACAACCAAATAGCCATTCCGCATACTATACTCAAGAACTGAACGTGAAATAATTTAATTCACGTGAGTACGCGTAATAATGATCACCCAACGGCCTTCAGGAGGTCCGTGATGGAAACGCTGATCTTCTCGCCCTGGAGCACGATTTCGCCCCGCGCGATCGGCTTGTTGTTGGCGAGCACCCAAACCTGTTCGTTCTGCTTGGCGTCGAGTTCGATGACCGCACCGCGCCCCATGCGCAGCAGCTGCTGCATCGGCAACTTCGCCTTGCCCAGCACGACCGAGATTTCGACCTTTACGCTGCCGACCGCCGATGACGTCATTGTGCCTTGATCCGTAGAAGCCCAGGCCGCCACTCTAGGAGCGGAGACCTTTCGTGATCGTTAAGTCCAAGGAAACCATCGCCTGGCGCATCAGCGATGCACGCGTGCCCTATCCGGCAGCGGTGGCCGAAATGGAAGTGCGCGCTGCGGCGATTGCCGATGGACACGCTGGCGAACTTGTTTGGCTGCTCGAGCACCCCCCACTCTACTCCGCCGGCACCAGCGCAAAGGAACAGGACCTTCTCGCCCCCTCGCGCTTTCCCGTGTTTGCCACCGGTCGCGGCGGGCAGTTCACGTATCACGGGCCTGGCCAACGGGTGGGTTACGTGATGATCGACCTGCGCCGGCGCGGCAACGATGTCCGCCGCTTCGTGCGCGACCT
Organism: Alphaproteobacteria bacterium; assembly: GCA_016792785.1. Classification (GTDB taxonomy): domain Bacteria; phylum Pseudomonadota; class Alphaproteobacteria; order Micropepsales; family Micropepsaceae; genus SZUA-430. Next base: position 2,950 of record JAEUML010000185.1, on the reverse strand, counting down.
CGAGGAATGGCTGATCAAGACCCTGGCCGCCTTCAACGTGAAGGGCGAACGCCGCGAAGGCCGGGTTGGCATCTGGGTGGCGCGCAAAGGCGGGCGCGAAGACAAAATCGCAGCGCTCGGCATCCGCGTGCGCCGTGGCGTCACGTTCCACGGCGTCTCGCTGAACGTTGAGCCTGACCTGGAGCACTTCTCCGGTATCGTACCCTGCGGAATCCAGGGACACGGCGTGACCAGTCTCGCCGATCTCGGCATCACGGCAGCAATGACGGATGTCGACCTCGCCATGCGCGAGGCGTTTGAGGACGTATTCGGCGCGACGGTGGACGACGCCGCGGAGGAAGAGGGCGCGCTGTGCCTTACGTAGAATTCAAACCTCGGCCCGATCTCGCGCACATCGTCAAGTGCGTGTGGAACTACGACGCGGCGGCCGACGATACGGCGGAGCGGCCGGAACGCATCGTCCCCGACGGCAACCCCGAGCTTGTCATCCACTACGGCGATCCGTTCGCCGAAATCGCGCCCGACGGCGGCAAGCGGCTTCAGCCGCGCGCTTTCGTCATGGGCCAGATCACGCGGCCTCTCGCGCTCGACGCGTGCCACGGTGTCGCGGGCGTTTTGGGCGTGAGGTTCCATCCGGCGGGCGTTCGCGCGTTGATCGGCGCCGCGATGGATGAGTTCACGAACGGCCGCATCGAAGTGTCGAACTTCGCGCCGTCGCGCGCGAAAGGCCTCGTCGATGAAATCGCGAGTGCTGCCGACGCACCGGCCCGTGCAGAGATCATTCAAAACTTCGTCACCGACCGCGCAGCGCGATCCACACGCTACCAGGACACCGACGTCGATCGCTGGGCGGCGCGTATAGCGTGCGCGAACGGGCGCTTGACGGTCACCGAACTCGCCGGCGAAGCCTCCCTCTCGACGCGCCAACTCGAACGCCGCTTTCGCACGCAGGTCGGCATCGCACCCCGGGACTATGCGAACATCATCCGCTTCCGTTCGGTGTTCGACCTGCTCACCGGCGGCGCGAAGGCTGACTGGGCGAAGCTCGCTGCTGAGGCCGGCTATTTCGACCAATCGCATTTGAACCGCGATTTCCGCCGCTTCCTCGGTTGCTCGCCGACCGCGTTTGTGACCCAGCTGCGGGGCCTGACCGCCGTTCTGGTCGGCGCCGACGAAGACACCGCATGTCGTGTGGTTACAAGACGCGCCGGTGCCGGCTAGCGTTTGTTGCGTTCGACAAAACAATGGACCGGAGATCGCTCGTGCCTCGCTTGCTCATCACCGCCATCGCAACCCTCGGCCTCGCACCGGCGGCCTTCGCAGCCGACATCTGCGCGTTGCCCAAATCGGACGCCAAGGTCGCGTCACTGTCCTGGCTCGCCGGAGACTGGATCGAAACCGGCAAGACGCGCGTGGTCCGCGAACACTGGTCGGGCCCCTATGGCGGGCTCCTGCTCGGCGTTGGCATGACGATCGTGGGCGACGCCGCCAAGTCGTTCGAGTTCTTCCGCATCGCCCAAACGCCTTCCGGCATCAGCTACTTCGCAAGTCCGAACGCCAAGCCCGCGGTCGAGTTCAAGGCAATCGAACTGTGCGCCGACAAGGTCGTTTTCGAAAACAAGACCAACGATTTCCCACATCGGGTGATCTACCGCAAAGAAGCCGACGGCACGCTCCACGCCCGCATCGAGGGAACCATCAAGGGAAAACTCGAAGGCGAAGACTGGACATACAAGCCGGAGCGGTGATCGCCACGCCGGGACGACGCGTGGTAGCTTGACGGCGTCACGCAACGAGCCCGTCCTATGTCGCCCTTGAACCCTCGCACGCATCTGGCAACGCACGACGTCACGAACCAGCCGCCGCCCTTCGAGGATGTGGACCTCTTCTCATCGGACCGCGTCCTCACCGAAGCCATCGCGCGCGAAGGTGCGTCCAGCCACACCCCAGATCTGAAGGCATTCGGCCGGCGCGTCGGTTCCGCCGAAGCAATCGCCTGGAGCTTCGAGGCCAATCGCAACACGCCCGAACTCAAGACGTTCGACCGCTACGGCCGCCGCATCGACGAAGTCGCGTTTCACCCGAGCTATCACAAGCTGATGGACCTGGGCCTTTCGGGCGGCTTCGCGTCGATCCCCTGGACGGCACGACAGGGCGGCCACGTCGCACACGCCGCGGTCCTCTACATGATGGCGCAGATCGAACAGGGCGTGTGTTGCCCGATGACGATGACCTACGCCGTGCTGCCGGCGCTCCGCCATCAGCCCGACCTCGCCGCCGAATGGGCACCGCGCATTGCCGGCGGCGTCTATGACCCGACCTCCGCGCCCGCAAACCAAAAGCGTGGCGCGACGCTCGGCATGGCGATGACGGAGAAGCAAGGCGGCTCCGACGTGCGCGCCAACACGACGAGGGCGACGCCGCTCGGCAACGGCGCGTTCGCGCTCTCGGGCCACAAATGGTTCTGCTCCGCGCCGATGTGCGATGCGTTCCTGACGCTGGCCTACAGCGACAAGGGGCTGACCTGCTTCCTCGTGCCGCGATGGACGCCCGACGGCGAGCGCAACGCGATGCACATCATGCGCCTGAAAGACAAGCTCGGCGATCGCGCGAACGCCTCCTCGGAGATCGAATACCACGGCGCATATGCGCGTCAGGTCGGCGAAGAAGGCCGCGGCGTCAAGACGATCATCGAGATGGTCCACCACACCCGCCTCGACTGCACGATCGCACCCGCCGCCTACATGCGCCAGGCGCTCGCGCAGGCGCTATGGCACACGTCGCATCGCACCGCGTTCCAGAAGAAGCTGATCGACCAGCCGTTGATGGCCCGCGTGCTCGCCGACCTCGCGCTCGAAAGCGAAGCGGCAACCGCCCTCGCCTTCCGCATCGCACGATCGTTCGACGACGGCAAACGCGCCGCCCTGTTCTCGCGCCTCGCGACACCCAT
>JAEUML010000174.1 GCA_016792785.1 Alphaproteobacteria bacterium | reverse complement strand
GTTCGCGCGAGCCCGTGCCGCATACGCATCCCAAACGGCCGGCAAACGCACGCCAAACGGCAAATGTCGCGGAAATCAGCCGCTCTAACGCATCTAACGGATTTTGAAATCTCACTTGGTTTGGCGGCTTGGGACGGGCTTTTCCTCAGGCGCGTGGGTGGCCGCGTGCGCTGTGGGTCGCCCGGTCGCCTATTGTCGGATGTGGATCATCACATGGACGCTGTGCGTATGTCGGCGACGGCTCAGGCTTTGGACGAGGCGCCGCCCTTTCTCGGCGTTGCGCGGTCAGCGCTCGGGCGGCGGTGGGTTGAGCGAGCGGCCGATGCGTCGGCGGCGCTTGCAATTGCGCAGCGGTTGAATGCCGGGGAGATTGTCGGGCGGTTGTTGGCTTCACGTGGTGTCGGGCTTGATGCGGCGGCGCGCTATCTGTCGCCGACGTTGAAGAACGATCTGCCGGACCCGAATGTCATCCTCGATATGGAGTGCGCGGCACTGCGGATTGCAGCGGCGGTGCGTACGGGCGAGGGGATTGCGATCTTTGGCGACTACGACGTCGATGGGGCGACCTCGTCGGCGTTGTTGGCGCGGTTTCTGCGCGCGGTCGGCGTCGAGCCCACGATCTACATCCCCGACCGCCTGAGCGAAGGCTATGGGCCGAACGTCGCGGCGATGACGCGGCTGGCGCGCGAAGGTGCGAAGGTCATCATCACGGTCGATTGTGGGACGCAGGCGCAGGAGGCGCTGACGGCGGCGCGCGATGCGGGCGCCGATGTCGTCGTGTGCGATCACCATTTGCCCGGCGAGCTGTTGCCGCCGGCGCTCGCGATCGTCAACCCGAACCGGCACGATGATCGGTCTGAGCTGGGGCAGCTCGCGGCGGTCGGCGTTGCGTTCATGCTGGCGGTGGCCGTGAACCGGGTGCTGCGCGATGGCGGCTGGTTTGCGGCGCGGCCTGAGCCGGATTTGCGGCCGCTGTTGAGTTTGGTGGCGCTCGGCACCGTCGCGGATGTCGTGCCGCTCAAAGGGCTGAACCGCACGTTCGTCGTGAAGGGGTTGGAGCAGATGGCGGCGGCGCCGTTTGCCGGGGTCGCGGCGTTGAAGGCGGTTGGGGGCTTGAGCGGCGAGGTCGAGCCGTATCATCTGGGCTTCGTGCTGGGGCCGCGGGTCAATGCGGGCGGTCGCGTCGGGCGGTGCGATCTCGGCGCGCGGTTGCTCGCGACCGACGATGCGGGCGAGGCGGAGGCAATCGCGCGCGAGCTTGACGTGCTGAACCAGCAGCGGCGGGCGATCGAGCAGGCGACGCTGGACGAGGCGATCGCGATGGTCGAAGGGGACGCGGCGCTGCGCGGGGCGCCGGTGCTTGTCGTCGCGCGCGAGGGCTGGCATCCGGGCGTTATCGGCATCGTGGCCGGGCGGCTCAAGGAGCGCTACGGCAAGCCTGCGATCGTCATTGGTGTGAACGACGGGATCGGCAAAGGTTCGGGCCGGTCGCTGAACGGCGTCGATCTGGGGAGCGCCGTCGTCGCCGCGCGCGAGGCGGGGCTGCTCGTGAACGGTGGCGGTCACAAGATGGCGGCGGGGTTGACGATCGAGGGGCGCCAAGTGCCGGCGCTTGCCGACTTTCTCGCCGCGCGGCTCGGTGGCGATTGCGCGGCTTCGACCGACGGCGCGACGCTGACGCTTGATGGGGCGCTGAGTGCGAAGGGCGCGACAGTTGAGATGTGTGCGCTGATCGCGCGTTGCGGGCCCTACGGGGCCGGCAATCCGGAGCCGTTGTTCGCCTTCCCGAATATGCGCGTGGTCAACGCCGCAGTGGTCGGCGAAAGCCATGTGCGGTGCGTTTTCACCGGCGCCGACGGCGCGCGGCTGTCGGGCATCGCGTTCCGCGCGCTGCAATCGGAACTCGGCGCGCTGCTGTTGAACGCAAAAGGCCGCGCGCTGCACGTGGCGGCGTCGCTGAAAGCCGATGAATGGCAGGGCAACGTTCGCGTGCAGGCGCAGATCCGCGACGCGGCACCCGCAAGCTGAACGAAAAACCCCGCGACCGAAGTCGCGGGGCTGAGTTGTCGGGTATTGGGAGGCTATGCGTTTAGAACGTGAACATCATGCGGCCTTGGAAGATGTCGAAGTCGGCGTCGAGGCTGGCGCCGGCGGCGTTCAGGCGTTCGATCTCGACCATGTTGTACTCGGCCATCATTTTCAGGTTCGTGTTCATGTACCAGGTGAGGCCCACGATCGCGTTCGTCTGCTCGCCGCCGCGCACGCCGCCGGCGGGCGTCGCGGCACCGGCAATGCCTTCGTTCCAGTTCAGGTTCAGGTTCGAGTAGCGGGCGTGGATCGACCATGCGCCGCTACCGCCGCCGGGCGACCACGGGGCCGAGATCGCGGGGCCGCGCCAGACGGCAATGTTGTTGTTGGTGCCCGAGGCGACGTAGCGCTTGTTCTCACCGGTGAAGATCCACTCGCCCTCGACATACCAACCGTCGAAGTCCGGATCGAGCGCGCTCACGTTGCGGTCGAGCTCGAATTTGTACCATTCGCCCGCGAGGTAGAAGTTCTCCCAGTTCATGCCGGCTTCAAAGCCGTAGGCGATGGCCGGCGAATCCTGCTCCAGCG
>JAEUML010000161.1 GCA_016792785.1 Alphaproteobacteria bacterium | reverse complement strand
CGCAGCAGGTTGGCGTGGCTGCGGCTGATGAGGTCGAATTCGCGGGTTTTCTTTTCGCGCTCGAACATTGCCCGGCGGGCGACGTCGAGGTCGTAGAGGATCTCGCGCTGGGCGGCGTCGCGGACGTAGCTTTGGCACCAGCCGACGGCCGCCACGCGTTCGCCGCGGGTCACCGGCTTCACGCGGTGCAGCGTCGTCGAGGGATAGATGATCATCTGCCCGGCTTTTAGCTTGTAGGCGAGCGCGCCGCCCGCGATCTCCATCACCAATTCGCCGCCGTCGTAGGCGGAAGGATCCGAGAGCGCGAGCGTGAACGAGATGTCGCTTCTGATGTTGTACATCAGCGGGTCGTCGACGTGGTTGCCGTACTCCATGTTGTCGCGATAGCGCGAGAACAGAAGCGGCGTCGTGTGGCGCGGGCGGGCGGCGATGCGGAACGTGCCATTGCGCGCGATCGCGTCGGTCACGGCCTTGTTCAGGGCCGAGTAGTCGGGCTGATTGCGATCGGCCTGGAGATTGTTTTTGACGAGTTTCGCGTGCCAACCCGCCGTCGTCGTGCCTTCGACGAATTGCATGGTCGCGAGCTTGTCCGTGACCTTGGCGACGTCATCGGCGGTCAGAACGTCGTTGATGAGCAGAATCATGGCGCGTTTGGCCCTTGCGCGTTTGTCGGGATCAGCGATAGGTCGGCTTAACCCTAAAGCCAATGGACCGGGCGTTGCGGGGTGGCTTCGCGGTACACTCTTGCTGGGGAAAATGGAGCGTGCAGCCGATGCAGGCGCCGCAACTCGCAGGCTTCGCCGTCGCGACGGCGGTCGTGGTGCTGGTCGATCTGCCGGTCGACTGGCTGGTGCTGGCTGCGATGCTGGCCGGCGGGTTTGCGATCTTCGCCGTCGACGCCTATCAGCGCCGGCGCAGGTAGAATCACTTCTCCTGCGGCGCGGCGTTGATTGCCTCTTCAAGCTGCGCGAACGACGGCTGGAAGTGCGACGGCACGCTGCCGCGGCCGATCTCCACCGACACTTGCGCCGCGTTGCCGTGCAGATGTGCGACCAGCACGTCGCGGATCACGTGATAAAAGAGCGACTCTTCTTCCGCCGTCGATTTCAGGCGGCTCGCGAACGGCGCGAAGAAGCCATAAGCGACGAACACGCCGAAGAACGTACCGACGAGCGCGCCGCCGATCATCTCGCCCAGGATTTCCGGCGGCTCGGTGATCGAGCCCATGGTCTTGATGACGCCGAGCACGGCGGCGACGATGCCGAGCGCAGGCATGCCGTCGGCCATCGACTGCCAGGAGTGGGCGGCCGAGAGCGCCTCGTGATGGTGCTTCTCGAGCTGCTTTTCCATCGCGGTCTCGACCTGGTGGGGGTCCTCCAGGCTCATGGTCATCATGCGGATCGTGTCGCAGATGAAGTCGAGCGCGAAGTGGTCCTTCAGGATGCGCGGGTAGTTCTTGAAGATCGTCGACTCTTCCGGCTTTTCGATGTGCTGCTCGAGCGCGATCAAGCCCTTGGACTTCATCGTCTTGGTCAGCGTGAACAGCAGGCAGAGAAGATCGACGTAGTCCTTCTCCTTCCACTTCGCGCCGGCCATGATCTTGCCGAACGAGCCCAGGACGGCCTTCAGCGCGGGCATGGACGAGGCGATCAGTAGCGCGCCGATCGCTGCACCCAAAATCTGCGTGCCTTCGTAGGGAAGCGCGTGCAAAATCACGTCGAACTTGCCGCCGGCCAAGACATAGCCGCCGAACACGGTGACGAAGACGAAGATGATGCCGCCGATTTGAAACATGCGCGCACGTACCCACCGAGCCCCGTCGCGAAGCTGCGCGGAGCTTTGATTGCGATCGAATATGGCAAGTCGCGCTTAAGGATCGTTGAAGTGCGGCGCGCAAAGCCGTTAAGGGAGCGTTACGAGCGTGACCTGCGCTTAACGCTTCAGATACGCTTTGACCTCGGGGCGTTCGCGCAGCCAGCCGGCCCAGCGCTTCAGCACCTTTTCGATGCGCGGCGCTTCGACGCCGAGTTGCACCATCGCGACGCCGCCGTTGACGCTCTCACGGTACTCGGCGATCAGGCCGTCCTTGAGCACGAAGCGGCTCATGCCGTCGATCACGACGTCCTTGCCCTTGAACTGGGGGATCGTCGAGGTGAATTTCGAGAGCGACCAGGCGTAGCCGATGTCGCCGTTCACGACCGGATCGAACATGCGCCAGTCGTAGGCCGTGGCGTCGCGGTGGAAGAGGTTCACCAGCATGTCGGCGATCGCTTCGCGGCCTGTGTGGGGGCCGTAGATGTAATCATGATAGACGCCGTCTTCGGTGAAGCAGGCGGCGAAGGCCTTGCCGTCGCCGCGTGATGCGGCGTCGGCGAAGCGATCGAGCAGGCGGATGAATTCGGCGCTGTTCATGGGTCTCAAATCCTCGCCGTGACGATCCAAACCGCGCCACCCAACGTGAACGGCTTGCGGTCGGCAAAGGGTTTCAGCGCGGCGCTCAAAGCCGCGACGGCCTTGGCTTTCTCGGCGTCGCTGGCGGCGGCCATCATGCGGGCAACGGGGCCGAATTCCTGGGTGTGGGCCAGTGCCTCTTCGTGGTCTGCGCCGAGGTGCATCTGCGTGTCGAACGGCCGCGCCGTGATCTCATCGAAGCCACCGCTCGACAGAATGCGGCGCAGGCGTGCGAGGTCCGCGAAGGCGAAGGGGCCGGGGTCTTCCGGCCCCATGGGGGGCTGCGGCGGCAGATGCGGGCGGGCGGCCGCGATGGGCACGCGTGCCCATTCGTTGTCGCGCCAATCGCGCCAGCAGACGAAGGCGAGCCGGCCGCCGGGCTTCAGGCTCTTGCGCAAGTTCGCAAACGCGCGGTCGGGGTCGGCGAAGAACATGACGCCGAATCGCGAGAACAGCAGGTCGAATTCGGCGCCGAAGCTATGGTCCGATGCGTCGGCTTCGATCGCTTTGAAGTTCGCGATGCCTGCGTCTTTCGCGCGCTGGGCGGCACGGGCGAGCATCGGACGCGAAATGTCGATGCCGACAACGCGGCCCGCCGTCTTGGCGAGGCGCAACGAGGTTTCACCGCAGCCGCACCCGATGTCGAGTATCGCCTCACCCGGCGCGGCGCGCGCGGTCTTGACGATTTCATCGCTGATGCCGGCCAGCATCTTGTCGAGGCGGTCTTGCGACTTCACCCATTTCTCGCCTGCCTCTCCATTCCAGAAGGCGATCTGATCGGCATTCGATGGGTTCGACATGGCGTGTTCCGTTGCAAGAGCGAGGCGGCAGCGTAGCACGCCTCAATGGTCGTGCGACAAGCACTGCGAATGCGAGTGATCGGCGAGAACTTTCACGACCCGGCAGTCGGAGACGCGGCCGTGACCGCAGCTGCGGATCATGCGCTTCAGTTCGCCGCGCAGGCTTTCCAGGCGCGCGATCTTCGCCTCGACGTCGGCCAGCACGTCCCGTGCGACGTGATCCACGCGCTCGCAGGATTGGTCGGGTTTGTCGACGAGGTGCAGCAACTCGCGAATGGCATCGAGCGGGAAGCCGAGTTCGCGGGCGTGGCGGATGAAGGCGAGACGGTCGGCATGGGCTTTCGTGTAGCGGCGCTGGCCGCCTGCGCTGCGCGCAGGCGCGGGCATCAGCCCTTCCTGCTCATAGAAGCGGATCGTCTGCACTTTCGTGGCCGCGCGTTCCGCCAATCGGCCGATCGTCAGGTCTTGCGCCATATTTTCACCCTTGAAGCTACAGCGACTGTAGGATGTAGGGTGCTTCGCGTCAGATCGCAAATCAGGGCGGAAGCGTCCCATGGATCATTGCTGTTCGCCACCGCCACCGAGTGAAGCGCCCGGCTACCGGCGCGTGCTTTGGATCGCGCTCATCGTCAATGCGGTGATGTTTGTGGTGGAAGCGTCGGCCGGGCTCGCCGCGGGGTCCGTGTCGCTACAGGCGGACGCGCTCGACTTTTTTGGGGACGCGGCGAACTACGGATTGAGCCTCTCCGTGCTCTCGATGGCGCTTGCATGGCGGGCGCGGGCGGCGCTGGTGAAGGGCGTCAGCATGGGGCTTTTCGGCGTGTGGGTGATCGCGGCCGCCGCTGTCAACGTGGCGGCGGGCGAGACGCCGCACGCCGCGACGATGGGCGTGATTGGGTTTTTGGCGTTGGCCGCGAATGTCGGCGTCGCGGTGCTGCTCTACCGTTACCGCGAGGGCGACGCGAACATGCGATCGGTGTGGCTGTGCACGCGCAACGATGCGCTGGGCAATGTCGCGGTCATGGCGGCGGCGCTCGGCGTGTTCGGCACGGGCAGTCTGTGGCCGGACATTGCGGTTGCCGCGGTCATGGCGGGACTTGCGCTGACCGCCTCAGTCGAGACCGTCCGGTCCGCTCTGCACGAACTCAGGACGGGCGCACCGACGTTGCGAAATGCTGATGAAGGTGATCTCCGGAGCGTGGCGAAACCCAATCTCAGGCTTCGCCCATGACCGGGTCTTGCGCGAGATGGGGCGCCAGGACGCTTGCCTGATTCAGGAACGTTTCGGCGGCGCGTTCCAGGCGCTGACGCGCAGCGAGCAGCGACAGGCGCGCGGCTTCGACCTCGTCGTTCGATGCGAACAGTTCCGACGGCGACTTCAGCGAGAGGCCGCGTTCGCCAGCGACGAGCGTGATGTGGCCGATTGCGTGGCGAGGCTGGCCGCCTTCGGGGATGACCACTTCGATTGCCTTGCGGGCGCCGTCGATCAGGTTCACGCCCTCAAACGTCGCGCCTGCGGCGACCGTGTCGATGCGCGAGCGCAGTTCCTCGTAGCGGTCGGCGATCATGGCGCGTTTCGTTTCATCGGGATGGGCGAGCGCCTCGGCGGTCAGCTCCAGCGCTTCGCTCAAATAGGTGTGGATGGAATCGATCGCGACAAGCGTGCCTTCGACGGTCGCAACCGCGCGGGCGGCGGTCTCGGCGAACGAAGCGGGGGTGTGCGCCTTGCGCACCTGGCGCAGCGCGCGGTCGATGCCGGAACGGATGTCGACCGGGTCGACGGGCGCCTCGACCGGCACTTCCTTGTTGCCGGACAGAACGCGGCGCGCGTATGCGAACAGGTCCTGCGCTTCGACCCGCTTTTGTTGAACCGACATGGCAGTGCCCCCGATTGACGCAAGAGTTCGAGCAGCGAACCTAACGCTTCAGGGGTTAGGGAACGCTTTACCCGGACGGGTGAGTTGCGCTTAAAACAGCGTTACCATGACGACCTTGCGCGCCCGCCTCGTCGGTTCGACGATCTATGCCTATCACCGCGTCGCGCGGCTCACCCGCGTGGGGCGTTGGCCCTTAACGATTGGTGTACGGATCATCGTGCGCGAGGACGACCGCGTTCTGCTCGTTCGTCACACCTATGCGCCGGGCTGGCACTTTCCGGGCGGGGCGATCGACCGGCGCGAGACGGCGGCCGACGCGGCCGTGCGCGAACTGCGCGAAGAGGCGCTGATCGAGGCGGTGACGCCGCCCAGGCTCGTCGGCGTCTACTTGAGCACGGTGCAGAAGAAGTCCGATCACATCGTGCTCTTTGAGGCGGGCGAGTGGCGGCGCATCGACGGCAAGACGCGGCCGCTCGAGATTGCGGAGGCGGCGTTCTTTCCTGTGAGCGATTTGCCGAAGGGCACGACCGGCGGGACACGGCGGCGGTTGGCTGAACTGCTGGGCGAGGCAGAGATTACGGCGGCGTGGTGAGTCAGCCTTGCACGAGTTGCAAGCGATTGCCGTCGGGGTCATGGAAGAAGGCGAGCCAGACGTCGCGATCCGGTTGCGGGCGAAAAGGGGGCTTGTCGAACGGGACGCCGGCGTCTGCGAGACGCTTGTGCGTCGCGTGGATGTCGGCGACGCGAAAGACGAGTTCGGGACCTGTTTGCGCGTGAATCGGCCGCTTTGAGCGCGAAGGGCGCAAGGCGATGCCGGTGCCTGCGAGGACCAACCGCGTGTAGTTCGGGTTGCGGTCGGCGACGGGGATGCTCAGCGTCTGCTCGTAGAACGCGATGGACCGCGCGAGGTCCTGCACCCAGAGCATCACTTCGTCGATGCGTGCGAAATCGCTCATGTGCGGCGTCCGACGATCACTGCCGCGACGGACTGCGCGGCGAGCCATGCGGCGGGAAGCAGCAGTGCTAGGTTCTGCGGGTCCGAGTAGCTTCCCTTGGTCGCCACGAACATCGCCGCGAAGCCGAGCAGCACAAGGTTCGCGAGCGCGGCGAGCGACGCGGCGAACCGGTCTGCAGCTGTCCGGAGCCAGAGCAAATTGATGATCGCGGCAAACCAAAGTGTGATGCCGCCGGTCACGAACCAGAGAAGCCGCGTCGTGAGCACGTCGGACACAGCGGGCGCTGCGACGAAATTGTGGATGCAGCCGAGCGCGAACAGCAGGAGCACGCTCAAACGATCAAACCAAATCATGCCGTGCCTCTCTGCTGTCGCGGAGCGGGATCAACGCTCGGGCCACTTCCAACCTCGCAGTTCGTAGTAGCGGAGGCGCGGCTCCGCAGTGAGCGGATGAATGCCGTTCGTCCTGCACCAGATCACGTGGGTAAGCGCGCCAAGCAAAGCGAAACCTGCCAATACGGCGAGCGCCCAGTGACCGATCCACGCATAGGCGCCGATCGTCAGAGTTGCGGCGAGGGTCCATCGCGCCAGTTTGCGCACCGCAGGCGTTTCCGTTTCGAATTTGTCGAAGAAGCTCGAACCCAATGCCGCAACGACAAAGAGTGCGGCGAATTCCGCTTCGATTCCGATCTCCATCACGCGGTTTCCAATGACAGCGGTTGAGAGGTCCTTCCGTCGACGTCGCGCACACCGAACTCCCGGGCGAGTTCGGCAGCGACCAGCCGCTGTCCAGATCGGGCGGGAAGGTTGTCGCACGCCGCAAGAGCCGCGATCACGCGGCCGATGAATTCCGGGGTTTCACTGTTTGCGAGGTCGAGCACGCCCGCTTTGGCGGCTTGGAGAACGGCTTGCGTGCGCACGAGACCCGGATAGAGCGAGACGGCAGCGATACCGTGTGGCGCGAGTTCGACGGCCATGTCGGCGGTCAGCTTGTCGGTTGCGGCTTTCACGGCGCCGTAGATCGCGTTGCCGAGGTGCTTTTGCGCGGCCCAGTAGCCGATGTTGACGATGAGACCCTTGCGCTTCGGGATCATGAGGCGTGCGGCCAGCGCCGAACAGACGAAGGCCGGACGCAATCCGCCATCGACCATGGACGCCCAGCGATGCATCGGCTGACGCCAGAACGGATCGTTCCAGGTCCACACGCCGGCGTCGGACATACGCTCATAGCCGCCCCACGCGGTGTTCACGAGAATGTCGAGACGGCCATGGATCGCGGCGATCTCTTCGAACACAGTAAAGGTTTGATCGTCATCGCGATGATCGCAGCGGCGAGGCACATAGGTTGGCGTGGCCGCGAGATCGATCGTGCGGCCCGTCGCAAACACAACGTTGCCTGCCTGCTCCAGCGCGTGCGAGACGCCGCGTCCGATCCCGCGGCTGGCGCCGGTTACCAGTGCAACGTGTTTGCCGGTCATTCCGCTTTGCGGCCGAGCAGCCACTTCGCGACGACGATTGCGACGACTGCGACCGCAAGAGACGCGCCGACTCCGGCCGCGACGGCCACCGGATCGTCATGGCGTGCAGCCAACACGATGCCCGGGACCACAACGGCCGGCAACGGTATGAACCAAAGGTACTTTTCAATCGAAGAATTCTTGCGCTCTTTCATGAGCCCTCCATGCCCCAGCGATAGGCGCCCGATGCGTTCTGCTCAAGTGATGTGGCACCGTGCGTGCGTTTCGAGGTGCGAACCGGGGCCGCCCGGACGATGCCGATTGCCTCACCGCTCATGACAATTCGTTCGGACCGCGCTGTTCGACTTCGGTTGCTTGCGTATCGTGCGTGCGCGACTTCCGAGTGAGGTGTGATTGATGCGGATTTTTCCTGTTGCGGCCCTTGTGTTGAGTTTGGGGGCGTTGGCGTTCTCGTCCTCCGACGCGGGTTCGTCCGGAATTTGCTGTCCGGGCGAGACGGCCGATCCTGCCGATATCGAAGAACTTCGCCGGTTGGAGTTGCGCGGCGCGCGCACCAATGTCGAAGGCTGGACCCTCGATGAAGCGAAGGCGTTCTTTGCGCCGAAGTGGGTGTCGGTCGGGCCGGACGGCAAGATTGCCGGCGTCGACAGCGTGTTCGAGAGTTTCGTCGGCGGGCGAAGCCGCCCTTGGGCGTCGCGCTTCGATCTCGTGGAACTCGACATCCGCGTGTATGGAACTGCGGCGGTTGTCATCGGACTTGCCGAAGCCGAGGGAATCGGCGCGCCCGCGGGCACGAAGCCGGTGCGGTTCCGCTACCTGAACGTTTGGCGCAAGGTGAACGGGCGGTGGCTTTACTCCGAGCAGCAATTCACACGCTTCTAGATCACCGTGGCGGCGAGGCGTTGACGCGCCGCTTCGCCGTAAGTGCGGCTCATCAACAGTTTCGCGCCCGTCTTGAGTTGCACGTCGTAGTCGCCGTTGCGCCGCGCGATCAGCGACTGCACGCGATCGAGGCGGACGATGCTTGAGCGGTGGATGCGGCAGAACTCGGCCGGGTCGAGTTGGCGTTCGAGGTCGGCGAGTGCGCCGCGTTGAAGATGCACGGTGCGGCCGACATGAATGCAGAGATAGTGACCCGCCACGTCGATGTAGTCTATGTCGCGCGTCACGACGATTTCCGTGTGCGCGCGGTCCTTGATCATCAGGCGCTGAAGATAGTCGCGGCGCACGGGTTCTGGTGCGATTTTGCTCCGCGCACGGTCGAGCGCGCGACGGAAGCGTTCGCGGTCGAACGGCTTCAGCACGTAGTCGGTGGCGTCAACGTCGAAGGCCTCGACGACCTTGTCGTCGTAGGCGCTGACATAGATGACGACGGGTTGCTTGCCGGGCGGTATGCGGCGCGCGATCTCGTAGCCATCCATGTCTGGCAGGCGCACATCTAGGAAGACCAGATCCGGCGCGAGCGTTTCGATCGATTGAAGGGCCGAGCGGCCGTCGGCGGCCTCACCAACGATTTCCAAGTCCTTCTCCTCGGCGAGCATGCGGCGCAGATGCTCGCGGGCGAGATCGACGTCGTCGACGATGACTGTGCGAATCGGCGTCATTCGCGTGCGGCCCCCACGCGTGTGAACGGAAGCGAGAGCGTCACCGTGGCGCGCTCAACGGTCGCGGTCAATTCACAGGCTTGTGCATTGCCGTAAAGCGCCCGAAGACGCTCGCGCACGTTGGCTAGGCCGACAGCGTTGCCGGGCGTCGTTGGCTTGTCGGCCGCGTCGTTCACGAGGGCGATCGTGAGGCGGCCACCGTCTTTGCGTGCGGTCAGGCCGATCCCGCCGCCTTGTGCGCGTTTCGCTATACCGTGGACGATCGCGTTCTCGATCAACGGCTGAAGCAGCATCGGCGGGACGGCTGCGTTCCAGGCTTCGTCGTCGACGTCGAACGTCGCCCGAATCTTCTCCGGAAGCAGAACTTCGTAGAGGTCGATGTAGCCGCGCACGAAGGCGATTTCATCCTTGAGCGGAACGGTTTGTCCGCGGTCGGCGAGCGCCGTGCGGATCAGCTCGCTGAGGCGCGAAAGCGCGATCTCGGCGCGCGAAGGATCGCGGTGGCCCAAGGCTGCGATCGCATTCAGCGTGTTGAAGAGAAAATGCGGATTGATCTGCGCCTGCAGCGCGCGCAGCTGGGCTTGCGCAAGCAGGCGCTCGCGAATCCGATAGCGTTCGAAATAGGCGTTGGCCTGACCGGTTGCGGCGACGGAGATGTATATCGGCAGGCCGTACAGCGACATCATGATCGTGGCCCACAGGATGCGATCCGGTTTCAGGCTCGAGAAGCCGTTCGGTATCTCGATCGTGCGCGCAAGCAGGATGCCGCATAGCGTCACAAGCGGAATGAGAACGACCGCTGCGAGGGCATGCACGACGATCGCGCGCGCCGTGCCTTGTTCGGAGATCGGAAAGCGGCGCGCCAGCCAGAAGAGCAGGGGCGCCGCCGCAACCCACGGAGAGAGACGGAGCAGTTCGGACGCGAGCAGCAGCCAGTCGAACGGTGGTGCCCCCTGGCCTGCCACTTGGCGCGACGCCATCAACGCGTGGACGGAAGCGAGCGCGAGCAGCACCCATGCCGCCAGGAAAGCGCCGGCGATGAAAAAGTGACGGTTCGGGGCGGCGCCGGCGCTCATCCGCTCCATTTTAGAGTGGTGCGGAACTCTTCTTCCAGAGGCCGGTCTCAAGATTGGCGCGGTTGGGGCGTGCTGTGGCGCGAGGCGTTCACGATGACGCTACGAGGGCTGTAGCCGTTGAAGTACTTAACGGTGTCGCGATTGGATGTTTGACGTTGATGATCGAGCAGTCGCAGCGCGAGATGCCGTATTTGCCGGCCGGGTATACCAGGCTTCGATGGCTGTTCGTCCTTGTCGTCGCGCTGCACAATTTCGAGGAATGGCTCACGTTTCCACATATGGGCGAGACAGCCGTGATTGCGGCCCGGCGGTTGGGCTTCGTCTTGCAGACGCCGCCCTGGAGCGCGTTGCAGGTGGGACTCGCCGTGGCGACGCTTGTGCCGGCCGCAGCCGTCGTCTTCGCCGCTGCGGGGCGTCCGTCCCGGCGAAAGGAGATGGTGGTCGCGTTCTTCGTTTCGATCTTTTTCGTGAATGTCTTTCTGCCGCATGTGGCGGCGGCGGTTCTGATACGCGGCTATGCGCCCGGCTTGGCGACGGCACTTTTCGTCAACCTTCCGTTCGCGCTGTTTTACTATCGAGCGGCGCTGGCGGCAGGCGTTCTGACGCGGCGGTCTCTGACGGTTACAATTGCGCTTGCAGCGGTTGCTCTCGCCAGCCTAGGGACGCTCGGCGTGAGCGCGGGGCTCCGGTGAGGCGTCACCGATGAGGCGCGGTACTCGTCCCCGCGGCGACGCGGTCGCAGCGGCGGCGTCCGTTCCGGTCAATCGCGCTTGAACAGCTTCATGGCGAGCGCGCCGTGGGTGGCGCCTGCGCCTGCGCGCAGGGCGGTTGCGATCATCACGGCTTCGGCGAGTTCGGCCTCGGTGACGCCTTTCTCCTTCGCCGCCTTGGTATGGGCGTCGAGGCAGTAGGGGCATTGCGTCGTCACGGCGACGGCGATCGCGATCAACTCGCGATACTTGCGTGGGATCGCGCCGTCTTCGCGGCCGACGATCTTGTCGAGGTTCAGCCAGGCCTCGAATTCCTTTGGCGCGGCGTGGCGAATGTCGCGCAGGTGGTTCATGTCGGTTGGTTCGCTGTAGCTCATAGATTCCTTCCTGGGTTGGTCGTTGACGTCACTTCAACAACTTCAAATCGCGCATGCAGTAGGCCAATCCGTCGCCAATCATCGACTTCAAGCCCTGCTCCAGCTTCTGTCTTTGGTCGGGCGTCATCGACTCGTAGTTCTCGGCGAAGAGATCGTTCGCCTCGTTCATGTAGCTACCGTCGGGTTCCCACATCGAAACAGGGCGTACGCGGGCCCAGCAATTGTCGATCTCTTCGAATGTGCGCCCGTCGAGCAGCGTCACTACGAGAGCGGTGAATAGGCGGGCGCGCTCGCCTTGGGTCAGGATGCCGATGCCTTCGACCTGCTGGTTCGTCGGGTACACTTCGTTGCGGCGCGGCCAGACGACGATGTAGGCGTCGACCGGCTGTCCGTCGACGGGCTTTGCCTTTGCTCGCATGTTGTCTTCGGGGCTCGGGCTGCTGAACAGCGACGGCGACAGATCGGGCGCGATCCCGCCGCGCGGGAAGTTTACGGTGCTTATAGTGTAGCGCTCTTTCAGCGCTGTCTCGATGAGGCCCGTCACGTAGGCGTCGATTTTCCAATCGGGCACGTCGATGACGACGTTGGCGTTCGTGAAAGCGGTGAAGCCGATATGGCGAAAGTGAACCTTGTCGCCCACGTCGGAGACGACCCCGACCGTGCTTATCGACGGAAGGTCCTTGGCGGTTGCGACGTTGGCGATCAGCAGCGCGCCGAGCAAGGCGGCAACGTGGCGTGCCTTGAAGCAGGGCATTTGGGGGCTCTCCGTCTGTGCGCGGGGAGAGCTTAACCCAAGGCGGAAATTGCGCCTATCCTCAGAGCGGCGCGTGGCGATCCTTCCACGGACGCGCTTGTTCGAGTTGGGCGGCGAGGCGGAACAGGGTCGCTTCATCGCCGTAGCGCGTCGTGAACATCGTGCCGATGGGAAGACCTTGCGCGTTCCAGTGCAGGGGAATGTTCGCAGACGGTTGGCCGGTCAGGTTGTAGATGCCGGTGTAAGGGATGAACGAGATCATCTCGCGGAACATCTGCTGCAGGTCTTCGCGGTCCATGTTGAGCACGCCGAGCTTCAGTGGCGGTTCGGCCGCGGTCGGCTGCAGGATCACGTCGTAGGCCTGCATGAAATTTGCGACGGTGCGGCCGAGGGCGTGAAGCGTGTTCATCGCACGGGCATAGGCGGACGAATCCGTCTTGCGGGCGTTTTCGACGCGGAACCAGGTGGCGCGTTCGACGTCTTCGGGGCGCGAGGTGCGGCCCAACGCTTCGGCGGCTTCATCGACGGTGAAGGCGACGTTCGCGCTGATGACGATGCCTTGTGCCTGCATGATCTGCATGCCGTCGATGGCGGGGGCCGCCTCTTCCACGATGTGGCCGAGGCTTTCGCAGAGCTTCGCCGCATCGCGTACGGCGGCGATCGCGTCGGGATGAGCCTCCGTTGGGATTGCGGGCTTTGTCGAGAACGCGATGCGCAGGCGGCCGGGTGCGGTTTTCACTTCGTCGAGGAACGGGCGCGTGGGCGGCGGCGCGGGGTAGGGATCGCCTGCGGCGGGGCCGTGCGTCGCGTCGAGGAAGGCCGCGCTGTCGCGCACGCTGCGCGAGACGACGTGGCCGACGGACGCGCCGCCCCAGCCTTCGCCGCGCTTCGGGCCCATTGGCGTGCGGGCGCGCGTCGGCTTCAAGCCGAAGAGGCCGCAGCAGCTTGCCGGGATGCGGATCGAGCCGCCGCCGTCGGTCGCGTGCGCGACGGGGACGATGCCGGCGGCGACCGCGGCTGCCGCGCCGCCGCTCGAGCCGCCTGCGATGCGCGTCGTGTCCCACGGGTTCTTCGTCGCGCCGAACATGCGGGATTCGGAGGAGGGGCTGAGGCCCAGTTCCGGCGAGTGCGTCTTGCCGAAGATGACGAGACCCGCCTTCTTGCAGCGTTCGACGTAGGTCGAGTCGATTTCGGCGACGCTCTCGCGTGCGAGGCTCAAACTTCCCGTCGTGACGGTGCCTTTGAGCGCCGCGCCCAGATCTTTCAGCAGATAGGGCACGCCGGTGAGCGGGCCTTGGGGCAGGCCGTCCTTGATCGCCTTGCGGCCGACGTCTTCGTGCTCAAGCACGATCGCGTTGATCTTCGGGTTGACCTCGGCCGCGCGGGCAAGCGCCGCGTCGAGCAGTTCCTGCGGCGTCACCTTCTTCGTGCGCACGAGGTCGGCGAGGGCGAGTGCGTCGTGGCTGCGATAATCGGCGAAGCTCAGCATGCGGTGCGGCCTTTCGGTTCACGGGATCGTGCCGGAATTCTGAACCGGCGTTCAGGTCGGGACGGGCAGGCGGGATTAGGCTATGATCTTATCCATCGATCGAACACGGGAGCTACCCCCATGCGTTCCCTTTTGATTGCCGCTTCGTTGGCCGCGGGCCTTGGCGCCGCGGCAGCCGCCACGCCGGTCGCATATCAGCCCGGCGGGTTTCCGCGTGATGCGGATTCGCTCAGTGTGCTCGACAGTGTGCAGCTTCGGATCGTGCGGCGTGCGGGTGCGCAGTGCTGGCATTCGCTGGAAGGCGGGTTCCGCTCGCGCTCGGCCACCTCGCGCGCTTGCGTGATCGGCCAGACGGAAAGCGCGGTGCGGTCAAGTGAAGACGCGGCGCTCATCGCCTATCACAACGCGTTGCCGTTCCACGCGCGCTATGACGAGTATCGCCCGGCGTTTTATTGGCAGCGGTTGGTCGTTCAGTAGGCGGCGCGGAGGATTTCGAGCACGTCGGCTGCGCCTGTGATCGGGCGCGGGTTCGAGAGCACGACGGGGTGTTTGGCGG
>JAEUML010000151.1 GCA_016792785.1 Alphaproteobacteria bacterium | reverse complement strand
CAACGTCGTGACGTTCAACCCGCCGATATGAAACAGCGGCGCCACCACCAGCGTCACATCGGTCTCAAGCGAGTCGATGGTGAGCAGGCTCATGCTGTTGTTCCACCAGATATTGCCGTGGGTCAGCATCGCGCCCTTCGGCCGCCCGGTCGTGCCGGAGGTGTACATGACGATCGCAACCTCATCCTCACCGATCGGTTCGGCGTTCGGCAGCGGCGCCGTCTTGCCCACGAAAGAGGTCAGCGACGGCCAGTCCGCCGCATCCACGTCGGCGGAGAGATAATGCTTGCACGGCAGCTTCGCGCGGATGCCGTCGATCACGCCGCGATGCGGACTGTCCGCGACAATCGTGTGCACGCCCGCATCGTTGATGATGTAGTCGAGCTCCGGCCCCGTCAGACGAAAGTTCAGCGGCACGAAGATCGCGCCGATCCGCGCCGCCGCGAACATCGTCTCGAAAAACGCCGGCTGATTGAGCCCGATGAACGCGACGCGATCGCCGCGGCACACGCCGCCCGCCTTCAGCGCCGCGGCCAACCGGTCGAACCGCTCCTGCAATTCGGCATAGGTCCAGGTCTTGCCTTCGAAGGTCAGCGCGCGCCGGTTCGGCGTGCGCCGGCTGCGCTGCAAAAACCAATTGCCCAAACTGACATCGGGTGCGGTCATCGTCGTTCCTCCTCAGCACTGCTCTCGAAGGCAGCGTTTCAGCGCCTTTGTACCATTGGGTCACGCGTCCAACGTGCTTTGTGTTGCACAAAAGTCCTGTTGACTTGATTGGACCCTTGGCTGTATCCACCGCGCCCCTTTGAAGACAAAGGTCCGGGCTCGTTGATGTCCCGGCTGGCGCGCGCCGCTCTGCGGAGTGCGTGTTCCGTCTTCAGCTGGGAAGCGCGTCCATAGCTCAGCGGTAGAGCGCCCGACTTTGTCGGGAGGTCGTGGGTTCGAGTCCCATTGGGTGCACCATGCGAATAGCTCAGTGGTAGAGCAGAAGATTTGGGTTCTTCCTGTCGCGGGTTCGAATCCCGCTACGCAAATGGCCTGTTAAGCCATGCAACGGTGAAACGTTGATTGAGACTGAGGAATACCGGCCGGCCTGCCCGCCGGCGAACATCTAAGCGAAACTCGTAAAGGCGTTAAGCCCGAGCGGGCTTCGCCGCTGATCGGAACCGGCAGGCGGGCGACCGCTTTGTCCGGCGCTGGATACCGTCGCGCGTTTTGCGCCGGCGAACGCACGTGCTTTGCCGCGTGCGGGAGCCGGCGTGAGACCGCGACTGAAAGCGCCGGCCGCGGGCCTCCGTCGGCGACCGGCCGGTGTTCTTTCGCATGCCGTGAAGTGCCGTGCCTTCGATGTTGAGACAAAGGAGAAGTGCCGTGCGTGTTTGGTTGACTGTGGTTGTGAAGGACGACGAGCGGGCGTTGCTCGCACGCGACGGAAAGTTCGTGCGCGTGCTCGAGGCGGGACGGCATCGGATCGTCGATCCGCTGCGCCGGCTGAGCGCCGAAACGTTCAAGATCGTGCGGGCCGAGATCGCGTGGGATCGCTACGCGACGCTTGCCGCCGCGAACGCGGAAACGGCAGCCGCGCACTTCGTCACCGTGCAGACGGGTGCTGGCGAGGTCGCGATCGTCTCGTTCGACGGCGTGCCGACGCATCTGGTCGCCCCGTGGCAGCCGCGCGCGTTCTGGAAGGGCGTGACCAAGGTCGACGTCGAAAAGATCGACGCGAAGGGATCGCTGCGCATCGAGAAGCGGCACCTTGAGCGGCTGGACCTTTCGCGCGCAACTGCGCTCGCAGTCCAGTCGGTGGTCGAGGCGCACGAGACGGGGCTCGTCTTCGTCGACGGCGCGTTCGTCGAGCAGGTCAAGGCCGGGCGGCATGCGTTCTGGAACGTCGACCGGACGGTTCGCGTGCAGAAGCTCGACCTGCGTCCGCAGGCGCTCGAGATCACGGCGCAGGAGATCCTGACGAAGGATCGCGTCAGCGTGCGCGTGACGCTGACCGCGTTCTGGCGCGTCGTCGATCCGCTGAAGGCGGTTCAGGGCGCGACCGACGTGGCGCAGACGCTTTACAAGGTCGCGCAGTTCGCGATCCGTGAGGCGGTGGCGGCACGCACGCTCGACGACATCTTGGCGGCGCGCGACCGGCTGGACGCGGAGTTGCGCGAGTCGGTGGCCAAGCGCACGGGCGAACTCGGCGTCGCGGTCGACGAACTCGGCGTCAAGGACGTGATCTTGCCGGGCGAGATCCGCGAGTTGATCAACAAGGTGGTCGAGGCCGAGCGTACGGCCAAGGCCAACTTGATCCGCCGGCAGGAAGAGACGGCCGCAACCCGTTCGCTCGCGAACACGGCCAAGCTGATGGAGGACAACAAGCTGCTTCTGCGTTTGAAGGAGCTCGAGTCGCTCGAGAAGCTGGTCGAAAAGGTCGGCCGCATCGACCTGCACGCCACGGGTCAGGGCCAGGGACTTGAGGCCATCCTCAAGAGCCTGTTCCGCCTCGAAGGCGACAAGGCTGCTTAAGCATGGAAGGCCCCGCGGTACACGCCGCGGGGCCTTTTTTTTCGACGGTAGGGCAACCTACCGCAAATTCGCGCAGAACCGCTGAATGCGCTGGCACGCCTTTTCCAGCACGTCCTCCGACGTCGCGTAGGAAATGCGGAAATGCGGCGACGATCCGAACGCCGCGCCGTGCACCACGGCGACGCCTTCGGCCTCGAGCAGCTCGGCCGCAAACGACTCGTCGTTCTCGATCGTGCGTCCCGACGGCGCGACCTTTCCGATCGTGCCCGCGCACGACGGATAGACGTAGAACGCGCCTTCGGGCGTCGGGCACTTGATGCCTTTCGCCTGGTTCAACATCGAAACGACAAGATCGCGCCGCTTCTGGAACGCCGCCGCGCGTGGGCGGATGAAATCCTGCGGCCCGGTCAGCGCTTCGACTGCAGCCCACTGACTGATCGAGGCCGCCATCGTCGTCGACTGCGACTGCACCGCGGCCATCGCCTTGATCAGCGGCTCCGCGCCCGCGCAATAACCGATGCGCCAGCCCGTCATCGAATAGGCCTTCGAACAGCCGTTCATCGTCAGCGTGCGCGGATAGAGTCGCGGCTCCACCTGCGCGATCGTCGCGAACTGGAAACCGTCATAGAGAATGTGCTCGTACATGTCGTCGGTCAGCACCCACACATTCGGGTGGTCGACAAGCACAGCGGCGAGCGCCTTCAAATGCGCGGCCGAGTATGCCGCGCCCGTCGGATTCGATGGCGCGTTCAGCATCACCCACTTCGTCTTCGGCGTGATCGCCTTGGAAAGCTGCTCCGGCGTGATGCGAAAGCCGTTCGCCTGCGTCGCCTCGACGATCACCGGCGTCGCGCCGCAGAGCTGCACGATGTCGGGATAACTGACCCAATAGGGCGCGGGGATCACGACCTCGTCGCCCGGATTCAGCGTCGCCACGAACGCGTTGAAGATGATCGCCTTGCCGCCCGGCGCGACAAGCGTCTGCGACGGCTTGTAGTCGAGCCCGTTCTCGCGCTTGAACTTCTCGCAGATCGCTTTGCGCAGTTCGGGAATACCCTCGACCGCCGTGTAGCGCGTCTCGTCGCGCTCGATCGCGCGGTAGGCCGCCTTCTTGATGTTCTCCGGCGTCGGAAAGTCGGGCTCGCCTGCGCCAAGCCCGATCACGTCGCGCCCCGCCGCGATCAGATCGCGCGCCTTCTGCGACACTGCAATCGTCGGCGACGGTTTGATGCGTTGAAGAGCTTTCGACAGAAAGCCCTGGGGCAGCGCGGAAGAACCGCTCATGGGTAACGTGTCCCGTTTCGAGATGGCGCCGCTGTCTAGCAGGATTCGTTCGCACCCGCACTCGCGACACAAAATCACAAGCCGGAACATGCAGTTAAGGGGGCTTAAAGGTTCCGCAACGCCAGCGCGCGAGAATCCGCCCTATGACCGGGCCGCGCACCCTTCTCCTCCTCGCGCTGGCGCTTCTCCTCGCCGGCTGCGGCGACGTGGCCGCACCACAAGGTCGCTGGGAAGGCTTCTCCCAATCCGCGAAGTGGCTGGTCGCCGTCCGCCTGCAAGTCGACAAAGGCAACGTGATCCACGCGACCGCCCTGTCGGTAAGCGTGGAGGGTGTCGCCCTACCCAAGCGGGTGGAGCTGACCGCCAAGATCAAGGAGCGCCTGATCGACCAGTGGCCGATGGCGGTCGAGGGCGAAATCGACTTCAAGGACAACGTGATAACCAAGGCTGGCGGCTATGCACCGCTGTTCGTCTACGACCCGAAATCGCGGGCCATGACGTTCAATTTCTACGCCGGCGGCCGGCTGACCGAGAAGGTCAAGCTTTATCCCGTCCGCCAATTCGCGGCCCGCTAACCCCTGCAAAAGAACGCAGTTGTGAAGTAGAGGCCCTTTCGGCATGGTGCGCACATATTGTGCGGTTTACGGGATTTCTGGTGGCGGGGATGAGGGGCGGTATCGCGGTCGCGGCGTTGGTGTGCGGCCTCTCGATCGGATTGGTGGCCTGCGAAGGCGCGGCGCAAGGCCCCTGCGCGACGGCCGAAGGCGTGGCTCAAAAGATGACCGCCCTGACCGACAGCATCGCCAAAGCGCAAAGCACCGGCAAGATCGACGACATCACGGCCGGCGAGATCGCCGCCAAGATCATGGCCGCGGGCACGAAGTTCACTGAGGACGGCAATCACCGCGCCTACTGCTCCGCGCTCGACGAAATCCGCACCGGCGCGGGCCTCTAAGCCGCATCTTGCGGGTCTCGCCGGGGCCCTGCTACGACAAGCGCAGCAAACCGCGAGCCCCAGTTCAACCATGCGCTTGATCCTCATCCCTGCCGTCGTCGTGTCGCTCCTGCCGCTGGCCGCCTGTGTCGATCCCGCCGATCGTGCGGATGTCGTCCAGTCGCCGCTCGTCACGCCGCCGATGATGAACATGCGCCCGGCAACCTATGAGTGCGACGACTCCGGCCGCGTCGTGGTGCGCCCGTTGGGTGAGGACGGCAAGACCGTCGTGCTCGCGTTCCAGAACCGCGAAGTGCAGTTGAAAACGGTCGCCTCCGACCAGGGCCAGAAATACTCCGACGGCCAAACGGTGTTCTGGACGAACGGCCCAACCGCGACGCTGCTCGTCGCCGGTCAGGAAGAGCCCGAGTCCTGCGAGAAGTAAGCGCTACTCGACCGCGACATAGACGTTCGTCAGAAGCTCGGTCTCGACGGTTTCGCCGGGGTCGCTGACGTACTCTTCCCACACGACCGGCTTCTCTTTGAGGCTCTTCTCCTTCGCATAGGCCGAGATGCGCTCATGCGCCGAGACCGTCGTGTTGTACGGCCCCTTGTGCGTGAGCTTCACGACGCGCCCTGCGGGCGTCTCGCCGACCTTCACGCCGTCGGCCTCCGCCGGCGTCTTCTCGGGCTTGGCGGCAAGCGGCATCGCCGCATCGAACACCCAATCGCCCGCCGCATCGTTTGACACGGTGATGGCGAGCGGCGCGCCCGAAATCTCAAGCTCGTTCGCCATCGCGTAGTTCAGAAGCTTCTGATACGCGGCACCAAGTGAAGCCGAAATCGCCGCCGCATCGCCCGACTTCGCCTTCGCCCGCGTCACCACGATGGGCCGCGCCTCGACGGTGATGATCTCAGGGCCCTTGGTCGGATCGGCATCGGCCGGCAGGGGCGGCACATCCGGCGGTGCGGCGCCCGTCACCGGCGCGTCCAACGCCGCCTTCGTTTCGGCGGTCGCGTGCTCCTCGACCAGCTTCTTCAGATTGGCGAGACCTTCCTCGTAGTCCTTGCCGATCCAGCTGTCGAACATCAGGCCCATGTAGCGCGCGATCGGATTCATGCCGACGTCCGTGTCCATCGACCACGTGACTTTCGTGCCGCCTTCCGCCGTCGTGAGCGCGATCGTCGCGAACGCGGTACCCTGCGCGCCGAAGTCGAGCTTCGTCTTCACGTGGCTGAACGGCTTGCTCTCGATGATCTGCTGGCTGCCTTCGCCTTCCGTCTCGCTCTTCCAGCTGAGCTTTGCGCCCTCGCCGCCCGGCGGACCTTCGAACGTCAGCTGCATCTTCGGATCGCGCTTGTACCAGGGGCCCCATTCCTTGGAGCGCGTCAGGTCGTTGACGACCTCGAACACCGAATCCGGCCGCGCGCCGATGACCGTGGAACGCTCCACATGCACGTTCTGCGGCAGCACGAACGCGACGCCGACTACGATGACGATCAGCGCGATCAGACCGATGATGATGTTCCGGACCATGAGAGACCCCACTTAAGAAAATTGAACCCGAAGACCGCCGAAACTGATCCGCGGGCGCCAGACTCAAGTACAAGTGCTGATATGATACCACTCCTGACCACTTGAGGCGTGCAACCGTGCCACACAACGCAACCTTCCTCCGCCAATCCACACGGAATTCGGCGGGAATTCTGGCCAAAATCGCGGTTGTGCTGGCGGCCTTCGCGCTCGCCGCCTGCGAACAGCCGCCCGTGAACCGCGACCCGGCGCGCCCGCTTGAAACCGTGCCCAAGGTCGAACTCGAGCGCTATCTCGGCCGCTGGTACGAGATCGCGCGCTACGACCACAGCTTCGAGCGCGGCTGTTTCGCCGTCACCGCGACCTACAGCAAAAACGCCGACGGCTCGATCAAAGTCGTCAACCGCTGCCGCAAGGGTGCGCTCGACGGACCCGAAGACGTCGCCGACGGCTCCGCCACGATCGCAGACCCCACCACGAACGCGAAACTCGCCGTCACGTTCTTCTGGCCGTTCTCGGGCGACTATTGGATCATCGGTTTGGCCGACGACTACAGCTGGGCGCTCGTCGGCGAACCGTCGGGCCGCTACCTCTGGATCCTCGCGCGCACGCCGCAAATCGGACCAGAGCTGCGCGCCGACCTCGTCGCGAAACTGCAAGCCAAGGGCTACAACACCGACGCCCTCATCTGGGTGCAACAACCGGCGAACTAAGCCGGCGCAGGCAGTCCGCAGCGCGACTCCATCGAGCAGCGCACGCAGCGACATGGCCAGCGTTTTGTCATGCACACTCCACGCGGGCAATCACACAAGCGCCGCCTGGGACCGCGGGCGTCTTCGCTCGCATCCGGTCGAACCTGACCTCATTTCTTCCTACGACCCGAGAATTTGTGGAAGCCTGCAGTGCGCGCTAGGCATGCACGGTCTCCGCAGGCTTTGAGAGGCCCCATGTTGGCGGCAACAACGGGTGTTCCCGCAGAATCTCTTCGCCCTTCAGCTTCCACATGCGTTGGTACACGTAGAACGGCGCGCTGGGGTAGAGGTGGTGTAGGAGGTGGTAGTTGTGGTTCGCCATGACGGGCGACCAGAACCAGTCGGCGCCGAGGCGCAGCGCGGTTGCTTTGTACTCGTTCTCTCGTGCCAGAGTCTCGAACGGCTGGTGCGTCAGGTAGCTGAAGACGAACACGAACAGGAATGAGCTGATGCGCGTGGGCACGATCCAGAGCATCAGAAGCTCCCAGCCATAGCCGGCATAGACGATGGCGCCGGCGCCGGCAACGATGGTGGAGACGTAGAGCGCGAGGGGTACGTACTTTCGGCGTGCGAACTCGCCGCCTTTTTGGAAGAACCACTTGGTGTAGAAATAGTCGAAGTTCGCCCATCGGATCGGGAACAGCCAATCGAGCTTGTGGCTGTAGGCGTCCGGATCGCGGTCGGGGTCGTTCGTGTAGCGGTGGTGCGCCATGTGAATGAAGCGGGCGACATCCATGGGCGCGAGCGGCGCAAAGTAGACGAGACCGATGCGACCGAGCGTTTCATTGAGCAACCTGATGCGGCTCACCGCGTTGTGTGCGCTGTCGTGGACAACCGAAAACAGGAAGTAGGAAGTCAGACCATTGATGACTGCGCCCAACCAGAGCGGCAGGCGATCATTGATGCCGAGATACCAGACGCTGCCGATGACGCCGGTGCAGACGACGAACAGTCCGACCGTCGGCCAGGCGATCGTCGGGCAGGTGCGCAGGGACTGGAACTCGGCGTCAGCGGCGGTCATGGTCATTTGCTGCCTCGCTTGCTGGTCGGAAGGCTTGCGGGCCGCTGGTTCGGATCATTTCCGGAAAGGCGTATTCGCCCGCGCTGACGGGCAGCATAGATACTTTTGCGTTACGTGAAAACGCGTTTTTGTGATACGCATTTTTTGCGTAGCTAGCCGAGAGAACCACCATGCGCCGCATGCCACGCCCGCCCCGCCCCGTCCTGCCGCCGGGCGGCGTGCTGAAAATGCGGGATCTTGAGCGGCTGACGGGTGTGAATCGCGAAACCATTCGGGTCTATTTCCGCGCAGGGCTTCTGCCGCGCCCCGAGAGGCCGAAGCTCAATGTAGCTCATTATTCCGACGCGCATGTGCAGGCGATCCTTGCGGTGCGAAACCTGCATCGGGGTCGGCGTATCGGGCTTGCGCAAATCCGCCGCGCGATGGAAGGCGATGCCTCGGCCCTGCCAGGCGATGCGGCTGTGTTTACGCACCTCGAGTCGCTTGTGGCCACGCGGATCGACACGGGTGATGCGCTGATCCCGCTGTCGCAGGTGGAAGCGCAGATCCCGGGTGCAGCGCGCGATGCCAGGGTTTTCGCGCGCGTGGGCGCGATCACGCTGCGCCGCCGGGAGGGTCAAGTTCATCTCAGCCGGACAGACATGCAATTGCTTGCGCTGTGGAGTCAGATGCGTGCGGCGGGGTTCAGCGAGGCCAATGGCTTCAATCCGGAAGTTGTCGACATGTATGTGCAGTCGGCCAATGCGCTCGCGCACGTCGAGGTGCGACGCTTCCTTTCGATCGTGCAGGGGCGAATGAACGAGCCTGACGCAGCTGAACTGGCGCGCACCGCAATCCACGTGATGATCGACTTTCTCGGTCTGTTGCGCATGAAGGCCGTGCTGCGCGAACTGACGACTCAAACACAGGCGCACCCGGTGAGGCCTCGGCGCGTTAGCGACTGAGCGCGTCCGCAAGTCCCGCGAAAGCCGGCCGCGACATCTGATCAAGCGCGCTGTTGGCGTTACGCTCCCCCGGATGCGACTAGGCCGGCGCAGGCAGTCCAAATACCGACGCGTGGAAGACCGCCTCCGCCCCGCGCACGAGCGCCACGTCGGGCGCCGGCGCGATCTTCGGCAGATGCATGCGCGCCCATTCCATGCGCGCCGTGCAGAACGCATCGAGCGCCGCGATGCGCGGCCCCTTCCCCGCCTCCACCGCGCGCGCTTTGCGCGCCCGCAAATCGACGATCGCCGCCGCGACATCCGCGGGCAGCGCCACGCCGTCGAGCAGCGCCGGCAGCGACATCGGCGGCGTCTCCTCGCCGCGCGTCTCGAGCCACAACAAAGCCGCCGCCGGCCGCACGACGTAAAAGTACTTCTTGAGGTTCACCTCAGCCCGCCCGTCGATGTGCCGCCCGAACTGGCGATACGCGAGGCCGAAGTAATGCCGGATCAGCGCCGCTCGGTTCTGCGGCACGGCGAACAACCTTCGCAGCGCGACCGCCTCCCACCCTTCCTCGCGATAGACGATCGGCGACGTCAACCACTCGACGAGCGCCGGGTTCCAGCGAAGCCCGAGCGTCAGCGCCTTGCGCAAGTCCCACCCGTTGAGATCGAGTTCGCCCTCGATCGGCCGTTCGATCACATCGCGCGGCACGGTCAGTGCCGCATAATCCTCAAGCTGCCGCACATAGAGAAAGCGCACGTCATAGTCGCTGTCGGGCGAAGCAAACCCCCAAGCCCGCGACCCCGACTCAACCGCAAGCACGATCCGCACGCGTTCCGTGCGAGCGACTTCGTCGAGCCGCGAGAGGATTAGCACCCGAACGTCAGGCGAAATGTCGGAGATGGTGGCGTGGGGGAGCATTGCTCAGAGCTTCTGCCATGCTGGCAATGCGCGTACAATCTTCCACGCCTAACGCCGCCCCGTCACTCCAAGAAAAACGTCACCGCCGATCGCAACTTCTCCGCCGGCACCTTGTGCGGATCGTCGAAGTGTTGCTCGACGATCTTGCCCCGGCGCGTTAGGCCGCGCGCGGCGAGGAACGCTTCGATCCGCGCGTGCGTGTCCTTGATCCGCCCGTGGTCGCCGCGATGGGCCGCCTGCACGCCCTCCCCTCCGCCGATCGTACCCAGCTGAATGTCGCCGGCCCGCGCGGGCAATGCCGCCGCCGCGACGGGGATCGCCGCCGACACGTGCCACGACCCATCGGCCTCCTGGTACGACGTCATGATCTCCATGGGCGAGCCGATGACCTGGATCTTGTTCGCCGCCGCGAACTTCCAGATGCGCTTGAACGTGCTGCTGATCAGTTCGGTGGACTCAGGCGTGTTCCGCACGGTCTTGAGCCGCACGAACAAAATCGCCTGCGCGTCGAGCCGCACCAGCGCCGGTTCCGCGCTCAAGCTGTCTTCCGTCACGCCGGCCGGCAGCAACTCGCCCGCCGCAGCAACCGGCGCCAGCATGAGCGCCGCCCCCACAATCCACCCCATCGTCCTCATGGCCCGTCCTCCTTGATTGATGCCGTCCCAAAGGACGAACGGCGCGTGCCGAAATCGACAAGCCGCTTTGCTCGACACCGGCCTTGGGCACAGCCATAGTTGCGCCATGTCGATTTGGGGCTGGCTACTTCTTGGCGCAGGCACCTGGGTCCTGGCCGTCGTGCTCAAGGTCCTGGCGGATTTCCTCGTTCAGACCTCGACGCAGATCGAGCTGCGCGATTGGGCTGCCTCGATCCTGTCGGGCGTCTGGTCGGCCGTGTGCGAATTGGGACTGGCTGCGCTCGCGTTCTGGATTTGGAGCGCGACGTTCGCGGACGCGTTGGTGATGGCCTTGGGCGCGGCACTCGCGGAGTTCATCGTCCTGCTGATCCCGGCCCTGTCCGCAAATTGGGGCAAGAACGCCCAGACGAAGACGAAACAGACCGCCGGCTGGAACGCGTTCTTTGCCGAACGCGGTGTCGCCTTCGCCAGTCACCTGACCGGCCGCGCGCTGATGTGGCTGGGCGTCGCCGGCGCGGGCGGCTTCAAGGCTGCGGCCGCCGCCTTGGCGCTCTTCGCCCTGACCGAGGGCATTCAGGCCTATGGCCAGGCCAAGGAATGGGACTGGCTGAACCGCCGCGTGCTGCTCACCTACCTGGCGCTCCACGGCGCCTGCGTCGCGACGGCCGTGGTCCTGCTGATGCTTTGGTGGGGCTAAACCGCGACCCGCAAATCCACCGCCAAAGATTGAGAAAGCATTAATCCATTCCCCCTAGGCTTTGTCGCTCAACGATCCGGGGATGTGCGTCAAATGGAAATGGACCGGCAAACGATCATGGTGCTGTTCGCGGCCATCATCGGGCTGACGCTGTTCGGCACGATGTATCTGGCGCCCTCCAAGCACGAGGTTCAGGCGCGCCCCGCCTACGCCGTGGAGGACATCCGCCACAAGTTCCAGGCTGAAGAAGCGAAGAACGCGCGCAAGAAGACCAAGGCCGTCGCGACAACGCCGACCATGAGCTCGTCCTCATCATCCTCGTCCTCCGAAAACAGCGAGAACGAAGAGCCGCCGCTCGACGAAGAAGAGGCGCAAGAGGAACCACCGATCGAATAAGTCCCCTCGCGCCTCGGGAATTTCCAGCCTACACTGTCCCCGATCGAAAGGGAGACAGCCATGGCGTCGACCGAACACGCGGCGCGGCCGATGACGGTCCGCCGCATGCGCTTCCCCTACCCCGAGGGCTTGAAGGCCTGGTGGAACCCAGCGCGCCCTGAGTTCAGCCACGTCGTCAACGCGGCCTCGCTCGGCATGCCGTATCTCGAACCCTACCTGATCGAGACCATGCGCAAGGCGAAAGAACGCATCACCGATCCCGAGCTGCTGAAAGACGTCGACCTCTACATCGGCCAGGAATCGACCCACTTTCGCCAGCATCAGCAATGGAACAAGCGCCTCACCGACCTCGGTTACGCGTCGGTGCCGAAGATGGAGGCGATCCTCAAGAGCGACTACGAAGCGTTCGCCCGCACCCGCTCCTTCGCGTTCAACGTCGCCTACGCCGAAGGCTTCGAGGCGATGGCGCTGACGATCGGCCACATGCTGGTCGAAGAGCGCGAGCATCTGTTCGCTGGCGCCGACCCGGCCGTCGCCTCGCTCGTGCTCTGGCACTTCGTCGAAGAGATCGAGCACAAGACAGTGACGTACGACGTCTTCAAGGCGCTCGACGGCCGCTATGCGTGGCGCATCTACGGCATGTTCTACGCGATGATCCACATCATGGCCCGCACGCGCCAAGGCTATCGCGCGATGCTGATCGAGGACGGCCGCTGGTTCACGCTGAGCTCGCGCCTCGCGCTCTACAAGCTGCTCTTCCGCATCTTCGCCCGCCTGACGCCGCGCCTGCTGCGAATCTTGAAGCCCAGCTACGACCCGCGCGAGGTCCCCGACCCGGAATGGGTGAAAGACTGGTGGCGCCAACACGCCGAAGGCCGCGAGAATCTGGGCGCGCTCGACGTCACGCAACTGACCGCGCCCGCGCCCATCCCGCGCCCCGCATGAGGCAACCAAAATGACTCCGTCAATCGCGATGCCGGAACGCCGTCGCGCGCTTCTGTTCCTGAACGGCATCGGTCTCTTCTGCTTTGCCGTCTTCGTCGGCTGGCACTGGTTCTTCGCGCTGCTCGGCCAAATCGTGCTCTGGCCGGTGATCCCACCGATCGACGTGCAACTCCCCGACGACCACCGCGCCTGGCGCATGGTCCATATGGAAGCCATCACGCAAGGCCTGCTGCTGATGGCCTTAGGCCTCGGCGGCCGCTTCCTCCATCTCACCGCCCTTCAGCACCGCATCTTCTTCTGGAGCGCCCTGATCACCACCTGGCTCTTCACGGTCCCGACCTACTTCCACGCGATGCTGGGCACGCGCGGCCTCGCCATGGGCGGCGGTCCCTTCAAACCCGGCCTCGCCAACGACATCCTCTACCTCATCGGCTGGCCCCCGGTGATCGCCGTCCACGTGATGCTGGCGCTCGCCGTCATCGGCATGTGGCGTTATTTGAAGACGCTGTCGCACACCTGACCGGAGCTGCCATGTCCTGCCTCGGCGTTTACTTCGCGTTGACCGACGAAGACGCCGACAAGCTGCGCGCGCTCGGCACGGACGACACGCGCCTCGAGTTCGTCACCGACGACATTGAACCGCGCTACTGGGAGGACGGCAAAGCCTACGTCGCCGAAAACGACAAGGCCTGGGACGCCATGCATCGCACACTCGCGGACGGTGAACTCACCTGGGACGGCGGCACCTACCCGCTCAATCACACCGTCTTGGGCGGCGAGCGCCTCTACACCGGCGACGACTACATCCTGATCCTGAAAACGCCGCCCCAAGTGCGCGACATCGCCGCCGCCCTCGACGCACTCACCGAACAAGACTTCCGCCGCCGGTACGACGCGATCGACGAAGACTCCTACGACGGCGACAAGAACGACGAGGACTTCGCCTACACATGGGAGTGGTTCCAGAACGTCCGCACCCTCTACCGCAAAGCCGCCCAAGAAGGCCGCCACATGCTCTTCACGGCGGATCAGTAAGCCCGTCGCGCGTCGAAGAGGATTTGCGTGACAACGAAATCGCCAGCTCCTGCGCCAACGCCGTACGTGTGGTCAGCCCGCGCCGCGTGCGC
Source organism: Alphaproteobacteria bacterium (assembly GCA_016792785.1). Classification (GTDB taxonomy): domain Bacteria; phylum Pseudomonadota; class Alphaproteobacteria; order Micropepsales; family Micropepsaceae; genus SZUA-430. Next base: position 8,356 of record JAEUML010000151.1, on the reverse strand, counting down.
AGGGACTTAATGATCTGGAACAACCGCTCCGTCCGGCGCATAAGCTCTCATACCTGATCACTACTGACATCATGCCGTCAGTAAGGACGAGCACAAGGCTTCGTTTGTTCGTGACGATGGCGCCATCGCACTTACGTACCGCCTGCTGATACGCCCGCGGCAATGACGAACGAGCGCGATCATGACGTTCGGCGCGAGAACCGGCAAAACGTGCCTTTAGCAAAAGCGCACCGGCCCGCCCAGGACGGGGCGCTACCCAATGCGTCGGCTTGAAGTGCAAGAACGGCGGGATTTACCGGCGCCAGCGTGCCAACACGCGTCGCAACGCGTCTACAACTTCCTGCATCGTATGCTTCTGATCGCGCGGACTGTCGCGCCCCGCGCGAGCGAGCCTGCCTTCAATGAGCAGATTTGCGAGACCGTGTGCCATCGACCAGAACACGATGGACAGATCAGGGTCGTCCACGTCGACAAGTTGTCGTATCACGACAGACACCCGATCGTTAAAGGCATTGATGGAAGCCGCGACACTCGCGGCGCAATCAGGATGCTGCTTAGGGTCGATCAGTCCCGTCCGATACATGAGACGAAAGAGGTCCGGGTTGGAAATTGCGAAGCTGACATAAACCTCTCCCAACGCCAGCACCTTTTCCCAGGGGTCGCGCTTCTTTGCACCTGACTTGACGAGCGCCGCGGCCAGGCGTCGGAACCCTTCGGCGGTAACGGCGGCCAACACCGCCTCCCGATCGGCGAAGTGCTTGTAGGGAGCCTGGTGACTGACATCCGCGCGACGCGCCACTTCGCGCATCGACAGCGCTTCCAGGCCGTGCTCGGCAATCACATCGAGGCTGACCGCCACCAAACGCTGTTTCAAATCGCTCAATTTCTGTCCCGACCCGGCTGGCACGGAGCGCTTTCGAGTTGAGGAAAGGCGCGCGCGACGCGCCCGATCCAAGCATATGTCGCTTCCCAGGCGTCGGGCGCGTCGGAGAAATATCCCAGACGCACGACGACAAGGTCTTTGGACGGCACCAGCAGGATGAATTGACCGCGCCGGCCCTGCGCGCTGAAGGCGTCGCGATAGCATCCTGTCTCGATCAACGTCGCGCGCGGGCGGCCACGGCCGTCAGGCGGCGTGATCCACCATCCGGCGCCGTAGGCGTTCGAATTGGATGCCGGGCCCGCGGTTCGTCCAAAGTCCACCCATCCCTCCGGCAAAATGCGCCGCCCTTCCCAAACGCCGTCACGGAGATAGAGCAATCCAAGTCGAGCATAGTCGCGCGCCGTGGCGAAAAGCCAAGCGCTGCCCGTGGGTCGCCCCGCACCGTCGAACTCGGCAAGGGCGCTTCGTAGACCAATAGGCGAAAACAACTCTGACTCCATCCATGCGGCATAGTTGCGCCGGCGTTCGGTTGCGGTCTGGGATTGCGGCGCCGCCAGCCTGGTGAGCGCATCGTCCGTGAGCACCCAGGCGCAGGAATTGTAGTTCCAGTGTGTTCGCGGAGCATGGATGAGCGGCTCTTGCGCACAGAACGCTGCATTGTCCTGCCGGCCGCGGCCATAGAGCATGTGCGCGGCATCCATCGTCGCAAATGTGGGAGACTGAAACTCGCTGTTTCTGAGACCGTCCGCCATCTGCATCCAGGTGCGCCAGGAAATTCGCGCACGCGGATCGTCGGCACGCCACGCGGGATGGCCCATGGCGGCATCGATATTGACGCCCAACCGGCGGACGGCAATCCCAACGAGGGCATGCGACACGGACTTTGCCATAGACCACGAGGGCAAACGAGTCTTGCGCGTAACGCCCTCGCCGTATCGCTCGTAGACGATCCGGCCCCGTTGAACGACAACAAGCGCGTAGGTCGCGCCGAGATCCGGAACACGCCTAGCGAACGCATCTTCGGACGCCGCTTCCAATGATTCGCGATCGACATCGTCCTGGAGCGACCCGATGGGCCACTCGCGCGTTGGGAACGGCACGCCAACCGGCTGTGTCGGCAGGGACTGAAGCGGATGCGCCCACGCCACCGAAGCCGACAACCATATCAGGGCCGCAAGAAATCTCATGTTGACAGCACTTCGCTCTTGGTAGACACTGTCTACCTTCTCCTTCAGGAAACTTCAAGTGGTCGCCAACATTCCGCGCCCGAGGCATTGAGGTTCATGCGGGTTTCTCGCACTGTCGGTTTCGTTGTGACGCTCGGCGCACTTTCGGCTGCGGCGTTGTATGCGCGCGACCACTGGGTGCGCGCCGACCTCGGGGAAGCTTATGTAGCAAAGACCATGTGCTCTTGCGTCCTCGTCAGCGGGCGCACTCTCGATAGCTGCCGCGCGGAACTGCCAGATGACGCCGACATCGTGCGCGTCGCTGCGGACGAAAGGGGCATGACAGCGACCATCTTGGGGGGGCTCATGGCAAGACGCTCCACATACGATCCTCACTTCGGATGTGCTCCCGCCGATGCCGCACGATAGCGCCAATGTTTCGCGCCCATCAGCATGGCGTTTCTTCGCCCTTCTCTACGCACTAAGTGTGCCCTGGTGGATTCTTGCGCAGTTCGTACGAATCGAAGGCTTGCCCGACGAGCTGCCAATCACTGACGCCGGCGCCACGTTCATGCCCCTGTTGGCAGCCGTCATTCTGGTCGCTCGCGAAAGCGGCGCGCAGGGCGTCACACGACTGCTCGCACGCATCCTCGATTTTCAACGCATCAGCGGCGTCGGCTGGTGGGCTATCACGCTGCTGATCATGCCGGCAATTCTTGTTCTCACCTACATGTTCATGCGTATGCTGGGCATGTCGCTGCCCGACACATGGACCCTACCGGCCACCGCTATACTCGTTTTTCTTCTATACTTTCTCGCAGCGGTGGGCGAAGAAGTCGGCTACACCGGATACGCGACCGGCCTCCTGCAGCAACGCACATCGCCGCTACTCGCCGCGCTCATCATCGGCACGCTTTGGGCACTTTGGCACTTGCCGTCGATGATTGGGCTGGGCCAGCCGATTGGCTTGATCATCTGCGGACTGATCGCGACAGTTGCCTTCCGAATTATCTACTTTTGGCTGTACAACGGCACCGGCAGCCTTTTCGCCATCATTCTGGTTCACGCACTCTTCAATGCTGGCCGCACGTTTTTCCCTGGTGGACGCACCTCGTTTGAACAGCACAGCGCGGTCGTCGGCTACGGCATCGTCGTTGTTCTGGCGCTGACAATCGTCGCAATCACAGGAGTTGGAGCGCGCCGCGCTTGATCGCCCGAGCGCACAAAGTACCCCGCATACTTCGATCCCACACCACCGAACTTGCTCCAAGCATAGCACGGCCGCCGTTTCATCGTGATACCACGGCAGCCAAACGAGATTGCCGTCCCACCGCCTGGATTCAGCCGCAATCGAAGCGCTAACTCTGCCGATCAAAGGGGAGAGCTTTGAATCCCATGCGCCGGACGTTGTGCGCACTCGCCTTCGCGGTCTTGGCGCAGGCCACCGCGCGCGCCGCCGAACCGCCACTCATCGAAGCGGCGACCGTCTGCCCGATGTTCGGTCCCAACCGCGCGTGCCTGACCACGCCGATGATTCCCTTCAGAATTCCGGCACACGATGATGATCATGACGTCGACGAATCTGAACGACCTGACTATCCGGACCCAAAGTTGTTCGATATTCGCGGTCGCTTGAACGGCGCACCGCCCCAGGCTTTCCGCTTGCAGGTCGTGCGCCACAAGGGCGCCGAGGTGACACCTTTTCCACCCTCGATCCCCTATCTCGGACAGTCGCCGGCCGGAAACATCATCATCCTCACGACGAAAGGACAGTTGGAAATACTGTCCCGAGGCTTCGCCGTCGAAACATACGGTCACGACTACATCGACGGCGAACCTGGAAATTCTTGAATCTAAAGATCATCACGGCTCCGGGCGACCTTGTTGTGACCTCGCCAGCGAACATCCTGATCTGGGACAACGATCGCCGCGTGTGCATCTCCGCTCTCTTCCAAAAGCGTGAGCGGCTGCGCCTCGTCCCCGGCGGCTGTCGCGCGCGGCCCGGTGCCCCACCGGCATTCGGCTCGCCAGCCTACCGGAGAATGTTGTTCCAAGAGATCGCACGATTCCCTCGCGAACTCCGGCGTCAAGCCTACGCACGCTACGCGGCGTGGCGCACAGGCCTCAAGGCAGACGACATACTCGAGCTGAACTGGCCGTCACCGAAAGAGGAAGACGAAGACCTCTTTTCGGAACCCTACCCCATGCCGCTCGCACGCCTGAAAGAACTGTGCCCCAACGAAGTCAATGACGAGATGGAATACGCCGGCCCTATCTCCGACCACTACGGCGGCGCCGGCACGGGCATCAGCATTCACCGCATCAGGGGCACGCACATCCTGTTCGTGTCCATCGTCCACGACGATTGCTGAGAGCAAACGTGCGCGCCGCTGGGAGTACAAGAATGCGCTTCATCCTGTTGACTCTGGCCGTCGCAAGCCTGCAATCGACTGCACACGCCGCGCCCGCGCTGAACGCCGTATTCAAATGTCCCGTCAGAGGACCACACCGCGCGTGCATCGAAGTAACGCTGCTGCGCGAAGGCGCTGAAGGTCGAGACGGTATCTTCCCCTACATCGAATTGCCCAGCAAAGGCCCGCAGTTCATGCGCCTCTGGGGCAGAATCGACGGTGGCCCACAAACAGAGTTCATGCTCAAACTCGACTGGGAGCAGGCATGGCGGCCGGACGATGGAGCAGCGTTCCCTGGGATCGCCTACCTCGGCCGCTCGCCCGAGAACAACCCGATCATCCTGACGGATCGCGGCAAGTTCGAAATCACAACCGCAGGCATCGATCTCGCACTAAGCGATTTCTACCTGATCGACGCTCGGCGTTGGAAAGTCGTTACCCGGCTCTTCTCACCGGACCGCGGTGAGTACATTTTCACATCCGCGACGAAGATCGGCGTCTGGGATGATGCGAGGAAGCTCTGCATCTCCGCGCCGATGAGCGAACCCGGGTTGCTGCGCATCACACCGGAGAACTGCGCCGCGCGCCCCGCGCCTGCCGCCAAGATTGAGCCCCGGCTGCCTTCAACGCCACAAGATGGCTTCCGCAGCATTGTCCAGACGCTCATCGGCATCGACCCTAAGCCCAATCTGACGCCGTCGGAGGAAGAACAAGAGATCACATGGGCCCAAGAGCAGGCCGCACGAGGCTTGACGATGGGCAACCTCGTTCCCGAACGCACGACGCTTCGCCACATCCGGCGCGCCCTGCCCGACGCCCCCAACGAGGAAATGGGTGACATCGACCGCGTCTGGACCCGCTGGGGCGGCATGGGCGTCGGCATCGATGTCTTCCGGATCAAAGGTTCGAACATTCTGGTGGTCGAGTACTCAAACGATCCTTGCTGACCGTCGCACCGATCGAAGGGCGCCATAGGCGCGCCGTATCGTCCACGCCGACATTGCTTCAGGAATCGCGCGTCGCCGAGGACCTGCGCGCCAATCGCGCCTTCTCCCATTGCTTTCGCAGCCGCTGGACCGGGACGGGAATCGCATCGTCCAAGAGGTTGCATGCGCGGACGCGATCAGTCCGGAAGTGGCGGAAGTCGGAACGCAGTTCGCACCACGCCGCCACCAGCCGGTGTTGCTCCGAATAGGCCATGGTGATCGGCCAAATTCGCCGGCGTGAAGACACGCCTTCCTCGTTGCGGTATTCGATGTCGAGCTTGCGGTGCGTGCGGATCGCTTGCCGCACCGCCGCCGCATCGAACGAATCCGCCGTGATCGTCGAACGCGTGATCGCGCGCAGATTGGCATCCAGGATCACCGGGCGAAGATTCGCGGGAACCGCTGCGGTCAGCTTGGCGATGAGGTCACGCGCGCCGCGGACCAATGCCGCATCGCCGCGTTGCGCGACCCACGCCGCGCCCAGCGCCGCCGCTTCCAACTCGTCCGCCGTCAGCATCAGCGGCGGCATGTCGAAGTCGCTGTCGATCACGTAGCCGACGCCGGCCTCGCCGCGGATCGGGACACGCTGCGCGACGAGTTCGGCGATGTCGCGATAGAGCGTGCGCAGCGAAATTTCCAGTTCCTCGGCCAGCGTCGTGCCGGTGACGGGCCCGCGCCGTGCGCGCAGGATCTGAATGATCTGAAACAGCCGCTCCGTCCGTCGCATAACGCTTCATGCCCGATCACTGCTGACATCATGCTGTCAGCAGCCTGCCGCTATACCGGCCGATGTGATCAGCAGCAAGAAGGAAATCACGATGAAAACGACGCTCTACGGCTGGGGATCGATGTTCGACCTGCCGAGCCCCAGCCCCTTCGTCATGAAGGCGGACATTCACCTGCAGATGTTCGGCATTCCGTTCGAACGCGCCATCGCCGATCTGGATTCGGTCGACAAGCACAAGGCGCCCTATGTTCGCGACGACGGCGTTGTCGTTCAGGACTCGGCCTTCATACGCCGGCATTTCGAAAAGAAACTCGGCATCGACCTGGACAGCGGCCTGACGCCGGAACAGCGCGCCGCATCGTGGGCGCTCGAGAAGATGCTGGAACGGCACCTTCAGCCGATCGACGCCTGCGAACGCTGGCTGATCGACGAAAACTTCGAGCGCGGTCCAAAGCAGTTCTTCCTGGGCGTTCCGGCGCCGATGCGCGACGCGGTGATCGCACAGGTGCGCGCTGACTTTGCAAAGACAATGCACGGCAGCGGCTTCTCCCGATACTCACGCCAAGAGCGCATAACGCTCGCGCGCGCGGACATCGCGGCGGCGGCATTGCTGTTGGGCTCCAAAGCGCACTTCTTCGGCGATACGCCAACCGCAGTCGACGGCGCCGCCTTCGGCGTGCTCGCCGGATGCGCAACGCGCTTCTTCGAGAGCGAGCTACCCGACATCGTCGCGGAACACCCCAACCTCGTGGCCTATCTCAACCGAATGCAAAAGCGCTTCTTCGAAACCGACCTGTGGCCGAGAATGGCTTAGCGGGCAACAATCGCGGGCGGCATGCGTGCGCCGCCCGCGTATCGACCTAGCGCGCGCCCGCCCCTATATTCCCGCCCATGCCACCCAAACCCAATCCCGGCCTCGCCGAAGCGCCGGCCGCTATGTTCGTGCCGCACAAGCCCGCGCGTCCGGAGAAATCCGAGGGTGGGCGGCGGTTCAAGGTCGTCTCCGACATGACGCCGAAGGGCGATCAGCCGGCCGCGATCAAGGAACTCGTCAAAGGCATCAAGGCGAACGAGCGCGATCAGGTGCTGCTCGGCGTCACCGGCTCCGGCAAGACGTTCACGATGGCGCAGGTGATCGAGGCGACGCAGCGCCCGGCGCTCATCCTCGCGCCGAACAAAACGCTCGCCGCCCAGCTCTACGGCGAGATGAAGAACTTCTTCCCGGAGAACGCGGTCGAGTATTTCGTCTCGTACTACGACTACTACCAGCCCGAAGCCTACGTCCCGCGCACCGACACCTATATCGAGAAGGAATCCTCGATCAACGAACAAATCGACCGCATGCGCCACTCCGCGACGCGCGCGATCCTAGAGCGCGACGACGTCATCATCGTGGCGTCGGTCTCGTGCATCTACGGCATCGGCTCGGTCGAAACCTACACAGCGATGACGTTCGGCGTGAAAGCGGGCAGCCGCATCTCGCGCAACGACTTGCTCGCGAACCTCGTGGCACTCCAGTACCGCCGCAACGACGCGAACTTCGCCCGCGGCGCCTTCCGCGTGCGCGGCGACACGGTGGAGGTGTTCCCCGCGCACTACGAAGACAGCGCATGGCGCATCACGCTGTTCGGCGACGAAGTGGAAGCGATCCACGAATTCGACCCGCTGACCGGCCAGAAGACCGACGAACTGGACGAGATCAAGGTTTACGCCAACTCGCACTACGTGACGCCGCGCCCGACGCTGACCAAGGCGATGAAGGGCATCAAGGACGAACTGCGCACGACGCTCGACGCGTTCAACAAAGCCGGCAAGCTGCTTGAGGCGCAACGCATCGAACAACGCACGCTGCTCGACCTGGAGATGATGGAAGCAACCGGCTCCTGCCCCGGCATCGAGAACTACTCGCGCTGGCTCACCGGCCGCAAACCGGGCGAGCCGCCGCCAACGCTGTTCGAATACCTGCCCGACAACGCGATCGTCTTCGCCGACGAAAGCCACGTCACGATCCCGCAAATCGGCGGCATGTACCGCGGCGACTTCCGGCGCAAGTTCACGCTGCAGGAATACGGCTTTCGCCTGCCCTCGTGCATGGACAACCGCCCGCTGAAGTTCGAGGAATGGGACGCGATGCGCACGCAAACCGTGTGCGTCTCGGCAACGCCTGGGCCCTGGGAGATGGA
>JAEUML010000123.1 GCA_016792785.1 Alphaproteobacteria bacterium | reverse complement strand
GAAACCCTAGCGTCTGATGAAAGTTGACGGGGCGTCACTTTCGGTCCATTGTTCCGCAGGCTGAGTATTCTTCGACTGGGGGACCATGGCCGTCGCTTCGCGCGCGCCCGATCCGCGCCTGCCCAAGACCTGCATCATCGGCGCAGGGTCGAGCGGGATCGCCGCGGCCAAAGTGTTTGCCGAGAACGGCATCCCGTTCGACTGCCTGGAAAAGTCCGACCGGGTCGGCGGGAACTGGGTGTTCAAGAACGCGAACGGGATGTCGTCGTCCTACCGGTCGCTGCACATCAACACCTCACGCGACAAGATGGCGTACTCGGACTTTCCGATGCCGCGCGACTTTCCCGATTATCCGCATCACGCGCAGATCGCGCTCTATTTCGACGCCTATGTCGAGCATTTCGGCATCCGCGACCGCATTATGTTCAACACCGGCGTGAAGCGGGTGGAGCGCACGGTCGACGGGCTTTGGAAGGTCGCGCTCGATAGCGGGGAGCAGCGACTCTACGACGCGCTCGTCGTCGCGAACGGGCATCATTGGGATGCGCGCTGGCCCGAGCCCACCTATCCCGGCACGTTCGACGGCGAGCAGATTCACTCGCACGACTACATCGATCCGGAAGACCCGGTCGATTGCCGGGGCAAGAACGTGCTTGTGGTCGGGTTCGGGAATTCGGCGCTCGACATCGCGTGCGAACTCGGGCGCAAGGGCGTCGCGCGCAACGTGTTTCTGTCGCAGCGGCGCGGTTACTGGGTCATTCCGAAGTACACCGCCGGCGAAGTGCTCGACGCGCACAATGCACATCCGTCGCAGGACCCGCCGTGGTGGCAGCGGTATCTGCCCGGCTCTGTTCTCAGGGCGTTGGCGGAGCGGCGGTTGGCGGCGACCGTGGGGCGGCCGGAGCAATATGGGTTGCCGAAGCCCGATCACCCGCTGCTCTCGACGCATCCGGCGGTCAGCCAGGAGCTCTACATCCGCGTCGGCTCGGGCGACGTGAAGCCGAAGCCCGGGATTAAGACGTTGCGCGGGGATGCGGTCGAGTTCGTCGATGCGACGGCGGAGAAGATCGACGTCATCATCTGGTGCACGGGTTACAAGATCAGTTTCCCGTTCTTCGACGAGGGCGTGATCGCGGCTCCAGGCAACGACATTGCGCTGTGGAAGCGGATGATCGATCCGCGTTTCGCCAATCTGTTCTTCGTGGGGCTCGTGCAGCCTCTGTGCGCGATGATGCCGATTGCGGAGGAGCAGTCGAAATTCGTGGCGCATTATCTGACCGGGCGCTATGCGTTGCCGCCGGTCGAGGTGATGAACGCCGAGCGCGTCGAAATGCACGAGCGGTCGAAGTCGCGCTATGTCGCGACGGCGCGGCACACGATCCAGATCAATTGCGGCGAATACACGTACGACCTGAGACGGGAACTTGCGAAGGGATTGAGGCGCGCGGCGGCGCACGGTTACGTGCTGCCGGTCGAGCCGCGCGTCATCCGGCCTTCGCCCAAACAGACGGTGGCGGCATGAGCGTCGATTTGGACGCGAAGACGCGCGGCAAGCGCGAAGAGACGAAGGCGAGCAACAGGCAGGCGATCATCGACGCGGCGCGGCGCGTGTTCGCGGAGCTTGGCTATGGGGCCACGACCGTGCGCGACATCATCCGCGCGACCGACCTCGCGTCGGGGACGTTCTACAATTACTTCAAGTCGAAGGAAGAGGTGTTCCAGGCGCTGCAGGACGAGACCGCTTTGCGCGTGCGTCCGCGGTTGCGCGCGGAGCGCATTCGGGCGCGCAATTTCGAAGAGTTCATCTCAGGGTCGTTCCGTACGTTCTTCGACTTCGTGAAGAACGACCGCACGACGTTCGCCACGATGCGCAGCAATCACCCCGAGATGAGCCGGGTGCGCATCGACACGCCGGAGGTCATTGCCGGCTTCGACGAACTGCGCGCGGACCTTGAGGTCGCGATCGAGAACGGCGTCGTGCCGGACACGGATCCGAACCTGCTGATGGCTTCGATCGTGGGCGTGGCCTTCGAAGTCGCGCACGAGATGCTGACGCGCGATCTTGCGGTCGAAGATACCGCGAAGTTTGCGACCGCGCTCTTCCTCGGCGGCGTGCAGGCGTTGCCGAAGCGGAAGGCTTAAGGGGCCGCCTTCGCGCCGCGGATAAGTTTGCCGGGGAGCGCCCGGGTCGGTTTGCCTTCACGATACGTAATTTCGCCCGAGACGATCGTCGCTTCGTAGCCGTCGGCGTGTTGGACGAGGCGGCGGCCGCCGGTGGGCAGGTCGTAGGCGACCGACGGGCGGTGCAGCGTCAAACGGGCATGATCTATGACGTTCAGGTCGGCCTTGTAGCCGGGTTTGAGCAGGCCGCGGTCGGCGAGGCCGACGGCGAGCGCGGTATCGCGGCTTTGCGCTTTAATCACCCATTCGAGCGGGAGCTTCGATCCACGGGTGCGGTCGCGCGTCCAATGCGTCAGCATCGACGTCGGGAAGCTGCCGTCGCAGATCATGCCGACATGCGCGCCGCCGTCGCCCAAGCCCAATACCGTGTGCGGATGGCGCATCATCGCAAGCGCGGGTTCGAGCGTATCTTCGGCGTAGTTCAGGAACGGGAAGAGGATAAGCGCCTTGCCGTCGTCTTCGAGCATCCAATCGTAGGCGAGTTCTTCGGCGCGCATATTGCGGGCCGTGGCGCGGGCGCCGAGGCTTTCGTCGCTCGACGGTTCGTAGTTCGGCGGGTCGGCGAGCGGGAACATCTTCGCGAAGTTACGCAACACGGCTTTGACGAACGGGTTGTCGGAGCGCGGCTCCTCCGCGAGCAGGCGGCGGCGCCATTCCTCCGTGCGCAGCAGGCGAAGGCGTTCGGCGAACGGCAGATGCGCGATCTCTTGATAGGACGGGTGTGCGGAGAACGGGTTCAGCGTCAGCGAGAGGCCGAGCAGCAGGCCCACGGGCCGGCCGCAGACCTGGGCGCGCACCGGCAAGCCCTCTGCGGCGCAGCCGTCAAGGAAGCCGAGCAGCATCTTCCATGCCTGGGGCCCACGGTCGCTTTGCAGCAGCGAGAACGAGAGCGGGCGGCCGGACTCGGCGACCATGCGGCGGAGCATGGCGAGTTCGCGCTGGGGCTCCGCAAAGTCCGAGACCACTTGCAGGACGCCTGCGTTCGCGTCCCGCAAGCCCAGTGCGATGCCGACAAGCTCGTCGTCGGCTGCGGTCAAGGTCGGCGTGGGTTGGCCGTCGCTGGTGCGGTGGTTCAACGTGCGCGACGTCGAGAAGCCGAGCGCGCCCGCCTTCACCGCGTCGCGTGCGATTGACGCCATCTGCGCGATGTCGCGCGGCGTCGCGGGTTCGCGATTCGCGCCGCGCTCGCCCATCACATAGACGCGTAGCGCGCCGTGCGGGACTTGCGTGGCGAAATCGATGTCGTGCGGGCGCGCTTCGAGTGCGTCTAGGAACTCAGGAAAGGTTTCCCAGGTCCACTTCAGACCCTCGGTCAGCACGACGCCAGGGATGTCTTCGACGCCCTCCATCAAACGGATCAGCATGCCGTGGTCGTTTGGGCGGCAGGGCGCGAAGCCGACGCCGCAATTGCCCATCACGGCGGTGGTGACGCCGTGCCAGGACGAGGGCGTCAGCCGTTCGTCCCACGTCGCTTGGCCGTCGTAGTGCGTGTGGATGTCGACGAAGCCGGGCGTGACGAGCTTGCCCTTGGCGTCGATCTCTTCGCGGCCACGGCCTGCGATCTTGCCCACTGCGGCGATACGTCCGGCAGCGATCGCGACATCGCCTTCGACCGGCGCGTCGCCCGTGCCGTCGACGATCGTGCCGCCGCGCACAACAAGATCGAATTCGCCACTCATTGTCTCAGTCCTTCAATAGCGTTGGCGAAGAGGTTAACACGGGTGCGGTCAACCTCAACGGGCTTGACAGCCGGGCGTGCGCCCGCATTTTGCAACGCATGCGGACGTTTCTGGTGCGCACCTTGTTGAGTCTGCCCGGCAGTTGGCTGGTCGCGATGTCGGGGGGCAAGCCTCTCACCATCGAGGGGCGCACGCTCGACCCAAGGCTTCAATTCATCGCGGCGATGGCAAAGCGCCAGCCGTCGCTTGCGACGATGACGCCTGCGATGGCGCGGCAAGCGGCGGCCGAAGGTCTCGCGCTGCTCGACGGCGAACCAGCGCACGACATCGACATCGCCGACGGGATGCTGCCGATGCTGGACCGGCCGCCGATCCCGGTCAGAACGTATAAGCCGCGGCTGCCGAACCGGTATGTGCCGGTGCTCGTCTACTTCCATATGGGCGGGTGCGTGATCGGCGATCTGCAGACGTGCCATGTGTTCTGTTCGCATATCGCGCACCGGGCCGGGTGCCTCGTCGTGTCGGTCGACTATCGCCTGGCGCCGGAGCACAAGTTCCCGGCGGCCGTCGACGATGCGCTCGCCGCGTTCCGCTGGGTGAAGGAGAATGCGCGCTCGCTCGGCGGGAACCCCGCGATCGTCGCGGTCGGCGGGGATTCGGCGGGCGGGTATCTTTCCGCCGTCATCGCGCAGGAGATGAAGCGCGCGAACGAGCGGCCGCCGGTGCTGCAGCTGTTGATTTATCCCGCCATCGATTGGCTGTCGGAGACGGCGTCGATGAAGGCGTTCGGCGAGGCCTATCCGTTGACGACGCCGATCATGGCGTATTTCCGCAATCACTACTTCGCGAACGTGGAAGACGAGGCGCGCGACCTGAAGGCGTCACCGGGCCTGACGACCGACTTGACCGGGTTGCCGCCGGCGCTGATCTACACGGCAGGGCACGATCCGCTCGTCGATCAGGGGCGCGACTATGCGGAGGCCTTGAAGGTCGCGGGCGTGCCGGTGATCTATCGCTGTTACGACCATCTCTCGCACGCGTTCACGGCGATGAGCGGGGCGGTGCCTGCGGCGCGCACGGCGTTGTTCGAGATCATCGCGGACCTGAGGCGCGCGATCGGATGAGCCGCGCCATCGTCGTCCGCGCGTTGTCGGAGGATTTGTCGACGCTCGCGCTCGAGACGCGCGAGGTGCGAACGCCCGGCCCCGGCGAGGTGCGCGTGCGCTTGCGCGCGGCGAGCGTGAACTTCCCCGACATCCTGATGGTGCAGGGCAAGTATCAGCATAAGCCGGACTTGCCGTTCACGCCCGGTATGGAAGGCGCGGGTGATGTGGTTGCGGTTGGCGACGGCGTTGCGGGTTTCAAACCCGGCGACAAGGTGATCGTCTCGCGCCTCGGGTGTTTTTCAGACGAGATCGTCGTACCGGCCCAGATGGTCTACCTGCTGCCCGCACCCTTCGACTATGCGCAAGGGGCGGGATTCCCGGCGGCTTATCTGACCGCCTACGTGGCGCTGGTGCGGCGCGGACAGCTTCAACGGGACGAGACCCTGCTCGTGCATGGGGCCGCGGGCGGCGTGGGACTGGCGGCGGTCGATGTGGGGAAACTGCTCGGCGCGCACGTGATTGCGACGGCGTCGAGTGCGGAGAAGCAGGCGTTTCTTGCGTCCTACGGCGCAGACCACGTCTTGCCGCCGTCGGGGTTTCGCGACTTGGTGAAGGAGTTGACCGGCGGACGTGGAGCGGACGTGATCTACGATCCGGTCGGCGGCGACGTGTTCGACGAGAGCGTGCGCTGCATTGCGTTCGACGGGCGGCTGCTTGTCGTCGGCTTCACGAGCGGGCGCATTCCATCGGTCTCCGCGAACATGCCGCTGATCAAAGGGTTTTCGGTCGTGGGTGTACGCGCCGGCGAATACGGCCGGCAATTCCCCGAGAAGGGCCGCGAGAACATCCGCGCGATCCACGCTTTTGCCTCGGAGGGGAAGTTGCGCCCGCATGTGTGCGCGGAATTCCCCTTGAGCGAAACACGCGCCGCGATGGCGATGCTTCAGGAGCGCCGTGCCATCGGCAAGGTCGTGGTGCGGATGTAGTTGCCGCTAGCGAGGGGCGAGGACGCGCTCGTTGAACAGGCGGTCCAAGACGGCTTCGTCTTCGCGTTCGTGAATGAGTTCCATAGGTTTCATGCCTTGGGCGCGGGCGATGGCGGCGATGCGGCCTTGGCCGAGGAACAGCGTGTCCGGTTCGATCGCCGCGATCGGGTCTTTGTAGGCCTGCTCGGCGGCGATGATCGTCCAGCCCTTGGCGCGCAAGGCCGTTGCAAGGTCGGCGATGTAGAGCGCCGCCAGATCGTTCTCGTGCAGCAGCAGGACGTGGCGTGGCGAGCGGCCGAGTGTCTTTAGGGCGATCGCGTCGTAGAACTCGACCGCTTGGACGATCGTCTCGACATAGAGGTCGCGTAACGCGCTTTCGTTCAGCGGCTTTCCTTCTTTCTTCGCCGCGTTCGCGAGGCTGTTCAGGTACCAATCGTAGTTGTCGATCGTGACGTAGCCTTGCGCGTAACCCATGGCGCGAAGGGCTGTGCGGACGGCGTCTCGCTTCTCGCGCGTCTCGCCCTCAGACAGGAACGGGAAGCGGAACCACGGGCGGAAGCCCGGCATCGGCTTCAGAATCGCGTCGGCGGCGGCGATGTCGCCAATGTACTCTTCGGCCGTCAGGTCGCGCAGATTGCGGTGCGTGTTCGAGTGGTTCGCGATGATGTGGCCCGCGCCCGCGTAGGCTTCGAGACGTGTGAGGTCGGCGCGCGTGCGGCCGCGCGGGACGGTGAAGAAGGCGGCTTGGCCGATCCCCGCCGTTTTCAGCGCGGCGATCAGCGTTTGGGTTCGCACCTCGCCGGTCATGGTCGCGCTGTCGGCCGTCGGCGCGTCGTCGAACGTGATGGCGATCTCGCGTGCCGCTGCGCCGGCGGCCAGGAAAAGCGCGACCGCTACCGCAGCCAAGAAGCGGATCATGGCGTCAGACCGTGCGTTTCGCGCGATCTTTCTCGTTCGTGCTCTTGATCATGTTGCGGATGTTCTCCCAGTCCTGGTCGCCGAGCTTCGAGAGTTGGGAGAAGTTGCCGCCGCCGGCGAGGAAGGCGCCGCCGTCGATCGCGATCGTCTCGCCCGTCAGATAGTCGCAGCCATCCGCCATCAGGAATGTGGCGAGGTTCCTGAGTTCGTGCATCTGGCCGACGCGGCCCATCGGGTTGCCGCTCGCGCTACCGTCCTGTTCGCTGCCCATGGTGCCGGAGCGCATCGAGCCCGGGTTCAAGCGCTCCCACGCGCCCTTCGTCGGGAAGGGGCCGGGCGCGATGGCGTTGAGGCGGATGCCGTGGGGGGCCCATTCGACGGCGAGCGACTTCGTCATCACGTTCAAACCTGCCTTCGACATGGCGGAGGGCACGGTGAACGGGCCGCCGTTCCAGACCCACGTCGTCAGGATCGAGATCACGTTCGCCTTCTGCTTCTTCTCGATCCAGCGTTTGCCGGCGGCCAGCGTCACGAAGAACGTGCCGTGAAAAACAATGTTCGCGATCGCGTTGAAGCCGTTCGGCGACAGGTCCTTCGTGCGCGAGATGAAGTTGCCGGCGGCGTTGTTGACGAGGCCGGTCAGCGGGCCTTCGTTGAAGATGCGCGTCATCATGTCGTCGACCGCGTCGGGGACACGGATATCGCATTCGAGGCCGACGACGCGGGCGTTGTTGTTCTTTGAGAGTTCCTGTGCGGTTTCCTCGATCACGGGGCCGCGGCGGCCGCAGATATAGACCGTGGCGCCGAGCTTGGCGTACTCGTCCGCCATTTCGCGCCCAAGGCCGGTGCCGCCGCCGGTGACGAGAATGCGTTTGCCCTTGAACAGGTCGGCGCGAAACATGGTCATTCGTAGTCTCCCAATCCTTTGATGCCGTCGCAGGCGTATAGCGACGCAAGCGCGGCTGCAATGCTGTCGAAGTCGTTGCGGTTGTCCCAGGGCGGGCTCTGGTTGTCGATGTAGCTCGTGATCGCGTCGGCGAGGTCGTCATCGCTTTGGCCCGTGGGGAAGCAGATGCGCACCGGCGCACGCTGGCCCGGCGGCGGGCGCTCGATCACGCGAGCAACGTCGCGGATCTTGTCGGCGCACGCTTTGGCGTCGAGCGAGCAGCGATAGAGAAAATCCTTCGTCGTTGCGGCCGAGACCGGCACGACGAACACGCTCAGCGCAAGGCCGAGCAGCAATGGCCAACGCATGGGGCCCTCCCACCTTTGCTGCCGCAACTATGCACGGGCATAGCTGAGGCGCGCCAGACCCTTGTCGTAGACCTGAGAACTTAGGAATTTCAGCGGTGTTTCGGGGCGCCCTTCGACGAACAGGCGCACGCCGTCGCCCAGCAAGACCGGGATCGTGAACAGGTCGATGCGGTCGACGGCGCCGGCGGCCAGAAACGCGTTGATCGTCATCGCGCCGCCCATGATCCAGGTGTCCTTCGCGCCGGCCGCGCGCAGGGCGGTGGTCAGGCGCGCGATGTCGGCGCCAACGCGCGTCACGTTCGGCGGCGCGTCGGCGAGCGGGCTCGAGGTGATCACAAGGCTGCGCATCGTCTTATACGGCCAGTCGCCGAACGAGCGGGCGACGTCGTAGGACTTGCGGCCGATGACGACGGTGCCGATGTCACGGATGAAGGCGTTGTAGCCGTAGTCGACGTCGTCGAACGGCCTCAGCCAATCGATGCCGCCGTCGGGACGCGCGATGTAGCCGTCGAGCGACTGGGCGATGTAGAGGCGGATCATGGGCAATCGTAGCGGGTATGGCGTGCTCCGGCTAGCGACGGCGCGCCTCGATCGCGTCGAGGATCAGCCTCATACCCGCGTCGAGGTCGGCGCGCACATCCCGTGCGGTCACATGGCTTCTGAGCGGGGCGAGTTCGGCGTCGTTTATGGCTGCTGCTTGCATCTTGCCCGAGAGGGCCTTGCCTGTCCTGCGCCAGGCCGATAGCGCCAAGCCTGCGCCGTTGAGATAGGCGCCGATCACGCGCGCCTGGCGAAGGGCGGTGCGTTGCGGCAAGCCCAATTCGCGCAGCAGTTTCACGGCGCTGCCGACCAGGGTCATGGCCGCGGGCGTGCGCCACAGGCGCGTGGGAACCAGCGCGAAAGCCTCCGGGTAGTTCTCGGCGAGGGCGAGGAATGCCCGCGCAAACGCCTCGAGGCCTTTGCGCGCGTCCTGCGCGTCCTGCAACACGCCTGCGACCTTCGCCAACAGGCGGTCCACGACCTCGTCCAGCACGCCGTCAATGCCGTCGACGTGGTGATAGAGCGACATGGCCTCGCATCCGAGGTCGGCGGCGAGGCTGCGCATGGAGAGCGCCGCGCGCCCATGAGCCTCGATGTGCGCCAGCGCGGCCTCGCCGATGCGTTCGCGGCTCAGCGGCTTCACATTCTTGCGAGCAGCGACGGTTCTCATATTGACTCCCTTACAGTGTAAGTCGTAGTGAGGCAATGACCTTACGTTGTAAGTCTGTGGAGGGATGCAGATGTATCGGACCGTTCTCATCGTTGGCGGCGTTGCGGCTGCCGCAGTTTGCGCGGCGTTCTACGGCACGAAAAGAGCCGAGAGCGGGGAGCGTTGTTCGCTCGTGCAACGCCAGAAGAATGCGGCGACCGTGCGTATCGTTTACGACGAAATTCTGAACAAAGGCCGGATCGCGGAGAACGAACATATCTATCATCCCGAATTCAAGGTGCGCGGCATCACGCGCGACGCGACGCGCGAGGAGGATCGCGCGGCCGCGGAGGGGTGGCGCAAAATGGCGCCAGACCTGAAGATGACCGTCCTGCTCGTCGTCGCGGACTGCGACTTTGCCGCCGTGCATTGGGAAGGCGCCGGCACGAACACGGGCGAAGGCAACGGCTTTCCCGCGACGGGGCGCAGCATGCGTGTGCGAGGTATGACGTTCTCGCGGCTCGTCGACGGGCAGATCATCGAGGAGTGGACGTCGTTCGACCAGTATGCGCTGCTGAAGCAGCTCGGCCTGTTGCGCGAATAGGTCAGCTCGACGGAAGCTTGGCCACAAGGGTCTTGAGCGAGGCGGCGCGGTCCGGCGGCGCTTCGTTCAGGACTTGCGCGATACTCGGGTTCACCAGAACGATGCCCGCCTTGCGGCGCGGCGCCCGTTCGATGTCGTCGTAGGCGATCTCCAGCACGAGGCTCTGCGTGCGCGTGCGAGCAACTTCGCGCACGGGGCCGAAGCGGGCGGTCGTGTTGGCGGCGACGTAGCGTTCGATGTCGTCGAGAATGGCGCCCGCGTCGAGGTCGAGTTTGCCGACGGGGATGAGCACGTCATCGCTCCACAGACCGAACGTCACGCGAAGCGGCGAGTCCTTTACGCGCGGGTTCGTGCGTTCAACATACATGAGGACGGCGGCGACCGTGCCTGCGATCGGCGTGCGCGGGGCAGGGGCGAACATCTCGTCTTGGCTGGGGCCGCCTCCGCCGCTCGGCGCGTGTTCGATGTGCAGGCCGGCTCGGGCGCAGGCGATTGCCACCGTTTCGGGCTTGGCGTCGGCGCGCAGCGTGCCGGTCGCAAGCTTGATGAGCGCCCAGCGCCCGTTCGCGTCGCAGGCGTCGAGCCAGGTTCCGATGCGTTTGGGCAATTCGCTGCGACCGAGCGTCGCCAGACCCTCGATCACCTCGGCGAGAGTCGGGTCTTTGTTCGCGCCGCGGCGCGCGGGCCAAGCGAGCGCGATCGTCTCGGCGAGATCGCCGGTGTAGTCGCGCGCGAGTTCGAACAGAACCGGGTCCAGTCGAGCCTCAGCAAGGCCGCGGATCAGCGCGAGGCGCACGGTGCGGGGTTTCAGCCGTCCCAACAGCACGTCGACTGTGAGGCGACGCTCCGGTTCCGCTGTCGCCGTAAGGTGATCGGCGATGAGGAGTGCCTTCGCGCGTTCGTCGCGCAACGTCGCCAAGCGGTCGATCAGGTCGGCGAGACGGTTCATGCGTCCGCGGAGTCCTCATCGCCGTAGCCCGCGATCGCGAGCGGGCGGGCGCGGATGCCTTGGGCCTTCGCCCAATGGACAAGGGCGGCCTCCGCGCCGTGCGTGACCCAAAGTTCGCCAGGTGCGATCTCGCGCACGGTCGTGGTCAGTTCCTCCCAGTCGGCGTGATCCGAAACGATGAGCGGCAGGTCGACATTCGCGCTTCTTGCGCGTTTACGGGTGCGCATCCAGCCGCTGGCGAAGGACGTGACGGGGTCGTTGGTGCCTGCCGGGAACAGATCATTGCGTCCTGGCGCGCCGATCACGATGCAACCGTTCAGCTTGTCCGCCCCTTCCACCGGCCGGATGTCGCCGAGCGGAACCCCGTGGACTGCGTAGAGCGCGCAAAGGCGCTCCGTCGCTTTGTCGACGAAGATCGGATCGTCGCAGCCCGCTTCACGGATGAGCGCGATCAGGCGTTGCGCTTTGCCGAGCGAGTAGGCGCCGATGACGTGGGGGCGGTCGGGGAAGAGTCTCAGCGAGTGCAGGACTTTCGCGACCTCGCGTTCGGCTGGCGGATGGCGGAACACCGGCAAGCCGAACGTCGCTTCGGTGATGAAGATGTCGCAATTCACCGGCTCGAACGGCAGGCACGTCGGATCGCGGGCGCGTTTGTAGTCGCCAGAGACGATGACGCGCTTGCCTTCGACTTCGATCACGATTTGCGCGGAGCCGATGACGTGACCGGCGGGTCTCAACGTAACGCGCGCCGCGCCGAGTGTGTTCGTTTCGCCGAAGCGCGCTGCTTGGGGCGCAGCGGTGTACTTGTCGCCGTAGCGTGCGGCCATGACGGCGAGCGTTTCCTTCGTCGCCAATACCGCCTCGTGGCCTGCGCGCGCGTGGTCCGAGTGGCCGTGCGTGATGACGGCGCGCGCCACCTTGCGCACCGGGTCGACGTGGAAGTCTCC
>JAEUML010000059.1 GCA_016792785.1 Alphaproteobacteria bacterium | reverse complement strand
GAATGGGCACCCGCGTTCGGGCGGCCTAGGCCGTCGCCAAGCGGCGTCGCCATGATGCAGTCCCTTCGGGCGGTTACGCGCTGGCGGACTTGGGCGAACGGTCGATGCTGAGCGCCTTGTCGACGGCCGCGGCGAGTTCGGAGAGCTGGAACGGTTTCTTGAGCGTCACGTCCGCGCCGAACTGTCCCGCAATGTGCAACACGTCGATGTTCGTCGCGCGCGCAAGGCTAAGCCCGCCGGAGATCGCGACGATGCCGATGTCCGGGCGCTGGCGTCGCATTGCCTTGATGGTCTCGACGCCCTCTTGCTCCGGCATGATGATGTCGCATACGACGACATCGAAGCGCGAGGCCGCAAATGCCTTCGATCCCGCAAGCCCGTCGAGCGCGAACTCGACCTCGTGACCGCGCTGTGTGAGCGAATGCACCATGAGTTTCACGAACAAATTGTCGTCGTCGATGATCAGTACCCGCGCCACTGCCGGAGGCCCCCCTTGCAATTTGTACAACCAGTGTGCCCATTTTCGCCTTTCGGTTGCGTAAAGGAGCGCACCGATTAACCAGGCGTTAGGAAGTCGGCGCAAACGCCGCTTTGCTGCGCTAAACTCTCTTGGGCGACGTTCCTTACGAACAATCCAATGATCCGTCTTCTGATCACGACACTGACGTTTATGGCAATCGCGGCGCAAGCGACCGCCAGGCCGTACACCGTTCCGAACACCGAAGTGATCGAGCTGCGCGCAAAAGCCACGGGTGCGAACTACGAGATCCTCGTCGCCCTGCCGCCGGACCACGACCGCGGCCACCGCAGCTACCCCGTCGTCTACATGCTGGATGCCGACTACTCGTTCGCTCTCGTGCGCAACGTCGTGCAGCACTTCGTCGAGCGCGAGGACTTGCCGCCGATGATCCTCGTCGCCATCGCCTATCCGGGCGCCGCGACTGATCGCGAGGTCTACAAAAAGAATCGCACACGCGATTACACGCCGACCTACGCGCCCCGCGGCGGCTACGGCACCGAGTACCAAAAGGTCTCGGGTGGTGGCCCGAAGTTCCGTTCGTTCCTAGCGAACGAGCTAATCCCGCTGATCGACCGCCGCTATCGCACGAAGGGCGACGACCGCACGCTCATCGGTCACTCTTATGGCGGCCTCTTCGCGACTTTCGTTCTGATGACCGAGCCCGCGCTGTTCAAGCGCTATGTCATCGTCAGCCCGTCGCTATGGTATGCGAACCGCGTCGCACTGACGATGGAAGAAGCGGCCGCCCGCAACGGTATCCGACCCGACGCGCATGTCTTCTTCGGCGTCGGCGAATTGGAAAGCCCCGTGATGTCGGATGACCTGGCGCAGTTCTACCGCAACCTGCGCGCCCGCAACCACCCGCGCCTCGAGATGAGCATGCGCATCTTTGAGGGTGAGCGCCACAACAGCATCTTCCCCGCCGCCGTCACGCGCGGTTTGCTCACGGTTTTCGACCGGCTTGGCCGCCAATCCGAACCGATCGAGCCCGAAGCCGAAGGCCAATAGACGCCCCGCGGGCACAAGGTCTAAAACCTCACCCCAAAGCGGGAGTGAGCCTTCATGGACTATGCCGGCTATCTGAAACTGCGCGAACTCCTGTCGCTGCAGACGATGGAGAGCGCCAAGCGCGGCAAACCCGCGCATGACGAAATGCTCTTTATCGTCATCCATCAAGCCTATGAGCTCTGGTTCAAGCAGATTCACCACGAACTTGACCTGATCCAGGACACCTTCGGTGGCGACCGCGTCAACGACGCGAAGCTCGGCCGCGCCGTCCATGCCGCCGAGCGCATCGTCAAGATCGAGCAACTGCTGGTCGACCAGATCGACATCCTCGAAACGATGACGCCGATGGATTTTCTGGAGTTCCGCGATCTCTTGTTCCCGGCCTCCGGCTTCCAGAGTGAACAGTTCCGTTTGCTCGAAATCCGTTTGGGCCTGACCCGCGACGCGCGGCTGCCCTTCAACGAGGCGAGCTACGACGCGAGCCTCTTGCCTGAGGCGCGCAAGAACGTATTGGCCGCCGAAGGACGGCCCTCGCTGCGAACGCAAGTCAACGCCTGGCTTGAGCGCACACCATTCGTCCACCGCGACGACTTCGACTTCACCGAAGCGTTTCGCGGCTCGCTGAACGACATGCTGGTCCGCGAGCGTGCGCATATCGAAAGGCATGCGTTGCTGTCGCAATCCGAAAAGGACGTGCAGATCGCCTCGCTCGAGCGATCGCACAAGATGTTCGACGGTCTGCTCGACGATCAGGCCTATGCGAAGCTGCGTGCGGAGGGTGCCTGGACTTTCTCGCGACGCGCGCTGCAGGCCGCACTCTTTCTCTTTCTCTATCGCGACGAACCGGCCGCCCACGCGGGCTTTTCGATGCTGAAGGCGCTCATGGACATCGACGAGACACTGGCGATCTGGCGCCTGCGCCACGCCCTCATGGTCGCCCGCATGCTCGGCCGCAAGGTCGGCACCGGCGGTTCGTCGGGCTACGACTACCTGCGCGCGACCGCCGACAAACACCGCGCCTACAACGACCTCTTCGCGATCGCGACGTTCCTGATCCCGCGCTCCGCTCTGCCGCCGCTGCCGGAAAGCGTGCGCCGCGACATGCGATTCGGGTACGAGGGTTGACGTGGCGAGTCTGAAACCCCGCTTCTCCCGGTCGATCGGCCGTCCCGGAGCGCCGTTGCACTTCGCCGCGCACAGCCATCACCCCTGGCCCGATGCGACGTTCGGCGCGCAGCAGCAGTATTGGCAAGATTCCGCGGAACTGCTCGACCGCAAATGGGGCAAAGTCTTTGGCGAAGTCATCCCGCGCGCGCAAAGCCACGTCGCGCGAAAGCTCAATCTGCCTGACCCGCGCACGATTGTCTTCGCGCCGAACACGCACGGCCTCATCGTCCGTCTGCTGTCTGCGACGCACGGCTTACCGAAGCACAACGTTCTAGCGACCGACGGTGAGTTCCATTCCTTCACCCGCCAGATGAACCGCCTAGCCGAGGATGATCTCGTAAACATCGTACGCGTGCCCGTCGAACCGCTCGCGACGTTCAGGGACCGCTTCGTTGCCGAACTGCGCCAGCGCGACGACTGGGACCTCGTTTGGCTCAGCCATGTTTTCTACAACTCGGGTCTGATGCTGGCCGAATCCGATATCGCGGAGATCTTGGCCGCGATTGAGTGGCAAGGCACGTTCGCCGTCGTCGACGGCTATCACGCCTTCATGGCCCGACCGGTCGATCTCTCGGGCATCGCAGCACGCGCGTTCTACATCGCTGGCGGCTACAAATATGCGATGGCGGGTGAGGGAGCCTGCTTCATGCATTGCCCGCCGGGCTACGGCGAGCGCCCGCGTGACACCGGCTGGTACGCTGAGTTCGGCGCGCTGGAAAAAGCCCGCGACGGCGCCGTCGCCTACGGCACAGATGCCTCGCGCTTCATGGGCGCGACGTTCGATCCGTCCGGACTCTATCGCCTGAACGCGGTCATGGACTGGCTTGACGCCGAACGTCTCGACGTCGCCGCGATGGACGACATGTGCACGAAACTACAGCACGCCTTCGTCGCACGCCTCGCCCGGGCGAACGCATGGCTCAAGCTCGAACAACTCGTCGTGAAGGACCCCGCGAAATGCGGCCGCTTTCTGACGTTCGAAACACCTGACGCCGCGCGCATCGACGAAGCGCTTAGCGGCCGCAACGTCGTCGTCGATCACCGCGGCGACCGCCTGCGTATCGGGTTCGGTATCTATCAAGACGAAGGCGACGTCGACCGTTTGGTCGAAGCGTTGGAAGCGATCCGCTGATCAAGTCGCGAGCGGTTGCGGCCGGTGTTTTGCATACATGCGCATCACCCAGGCTGCACCGGGATGCGCGCGCCACCGCGCGAGCCAATCGTTCATCTTCTGCGGTGCAGGCTGCGGGCGCTGCATGTCGACATGCGGAGGATCGACGCACGTAGCAAGGTGCGATGCGACAGCGAGGTCGGCGACGCTGAAGGACGACCCGGCGAGATACCCCGTCGCTGTTGTCTCGTTCGCCACCCAGTCGAACGCTTCCTGCGCCGCGCGCTCTCCGTCGGCGGCCGACTCAGGGCCGGTGATGCCGTTTCCCTTCTTCACGAGCCCGCGCACCAGCGGAAACAGAAGCCCGTACAGGAACCCACCGCCGAACACCTTCGACACGTAGTGCCCGTCATGCACGATCGTCATCAGGATCGCGCGGCGGATGCGCGGCATCAAATCGTCGTCGAAACGCTTTTCGATCGCGAGAGCTCGTGTCTTCAATGTTGCATCCGCGGGATAAAGCGCAGGCGATGGCTTCAGTGCTTCGAGTTCGCCAATGATCCGTGCAGAGCCTGCGATCGCCCGCCCGCCGATCTTCAGCACCGGTGTCGCCGTCTGCCCGGTCAGCTTGCGCGTCACCGGGACGTGCGGTCCGGGTGCCAGATTGCGCCGCGTGTGCGCGATCCCTTTGTAGTCCAGCGCCCAGCGAATTTTTTCGTTGTAAGGAGAGTAGCGGAACTGCAGAAGCTCGATCGGTTCGTTCATCGTGCCCTCGTCGCGATCCGGCGAAAAGCCTCGCCGTCGTCGACATCATCGAGCACCTGCGGCAGCACTTCAACCGAGCCCAGCCGGTCGATCGTCTCTCGCATTGTCGTGGCCGACGACCACCGCACGCAGTCTAGCGTTTCAAGCCGCAGGCGCGAGGGGTGCCGCGCACCGATAAGCCAATACCCGCCGTCCCGCGCAGGACCCAGAACGAACGGTGCGCGCCCAAGCGCTCGGAACGCGGAATTCATCTGACTTGCAGTGATTCCGGGAATATCACTACCGATCACAACAGCAGGTCGCGCACCCGCACTCTTCAGCACGCGCATCATTCGCCGCCCCAGATCGCCGTCGCCCTGACCAGTTACGCGCGCCTGCTTCGGCCAGATGCCCGCCGTTACTGCGCCGTCCGGCGTCGCTGCGATCACGGTCTCGAAACGCGGATCGCGCGCGAGCCGCAGCACAAGGCCGAACAACGTGCGGCGATAGAAGCGGATCGCCTCGGCGGCGCCGATATCGCGCGCCAACCGCGTCTTCACGGCGCCGTAGAGCGGCGCGCGCGCGAAGATCACGACGAGTGGCTTAGCCATAAAGCCGGGTGAGCCGCCGCGGCGGCACGCCGAGAAAATAGAGCGCGAGCAGCGTCAAGTTCCTGATCGGCCGCCACCAGTAGCCGTCGCGCCGGTAGCGCTCCGCCGACGTCGTTGCAGTCGCCGGCAATTCGATGAGGTTCTTTGCCCCGATCCGCCGCACCATGTCGACGTCTTCCATGATCGGCAGGTCGAGATAGCCGACGAGCGAATCGTACATCGTGCGCGACATCAAAAGCCCTTGGTCGCCATAAGGCAGACCGAGCTTGCGCGCCCGCCAATTGGTCAGCACCTCGACGCGCCGCGCCGCCCCCGACGCGTCGTCGAGCGCAAACGTGAAATAGGCAGCTTTGAGCACGTTGCCCCGCGCTCGCATGAACGAACTGACCGTCGTGCTCCAGAACGGCTCCAGCGTCGTGTCCGCGTGCAAGAACAGAATCCATCGCCCTGAGGCTTCACGCGCGCCGGCCGACAATTGCGTGCCGCGCCCCCGCGGCGCCTCGACGACGGTGGCGCCCAGCGCCGCCGCCCGCTCGCGCGTGCCGTCGGTCGATCCGCCGTCGACGACGATGATTTCGACCGCCATCGTTTCGCGCACTTCCTCGAGCGCCCCGATCGTTTCCTTCAGGCGCACGCCCGCGTTCAGCGTCGGGATGACAACGGAAAGGTCGATCGGTTTCATGCCCGTCATGGGCGGTGTCTCTGCCACGGCAAGCCGGCTCCGGCCACCAACCGGACGCGGCGACGCAATCGACACTCTCGGCGCAAGACCCATACGAATCACCGGCTCCCGCTTGTTTATCGCCGCGATTTTGCTTGCTGTGGAGGGGTTTGCGCGGTCGGGGACGATCAAGCTCATCCGCTTGTGGTGCCCGTGCCACCGGCCCTAGACAAGGAGCGCCCCTCAGAATCGGAGCCCTCCATGCGCAATGCCGTCGGATGCCTTGCCCTTGTCCTTGCTCTTTCCGTTCCCCCAGCGGCGATCGCTGCGCCGGACCCGGCTTACGTGAAGGTGGCCGAAACCGACGCCCCAAAGGCCGCCGACAGCCCGCTGACGGGCCGCTACGAGGGCTCGCGTATCCTGGGCCAAACAGTGAAGGCGTTCGACGAACTGACGCTCCCGTCAGGGCCGGCGGAGGGCGAGTCCTACAGCAGCAAGAAGAAGTTCTCAGCGACCATGACGCTCGAGGGCAAGGTAACCCGCACGGCTTATGTTGCGCCCCCGGACCGCTCCGCACTGGAGGTGTTCCGCAACTACCGTGATGCGCTCGTGGCGAAGGGCTTCACGCCGGTCTTCGAGTGCGCGAAGGAAGCCTGCGGACCGTCCTTCGTGGTCTTGAAGTACCGCTGGGATCGCAAGGAAACGCAGGTTCATGCCGCAGGTTACGACGGCATCCGCGGCCATCTCATTACCGCCGCTTTTGATGAGCTGAACGACGTGCGCTATGCGCTGATGAAGAAAGCCGATGGCGGCAAGGAAACCCATGTTGCCGTCTACGCGGGCCTACACGTCGGCGGCAGCTTCGGCGCCTATAGCGAGGTGCTGCGCGACCGCGCCGGCGTGCTGGTCGAGATCGTCGAGGCCGCAGGCATGGAAACGAAGATGGTCATGCTAAAGGCGGAGGCGATCACGGGCGACATCGCCGCCCAGGGTCGCGCCGTGTTTTACGGCATCGGCTTCGACTTCGACAAAGCCGACATCAAGCCGGAGTCCGAGCCCCAGCTCGCGGAAATGGCGAAGGCGCTGAAGGCCGATCCGAAGCTCAAGGTTCTGATCGTCGGCCACACCGACAACCAGGGAAAGCTCGACTACAACACGAGCCTGTCCCAGCGCCGCGCCGAGGCGGTTGTGAAGGCGCTGAGCGCCAAGCACGGCATCGACGCGAAGCGCATGACCGCCCGCGGCCTTGCCTCCCTGGCCCCCGTCACCACGAACCGAACCGAAGAGGGACGCGCCAAGAACCGGCGGGTCGAGATGGTGGAGCAGTAGCGCCGGCCTTTTCGCACTTGCCATAGTAAGAACTTCGTACTATCTACCTCTTACTAGCCGTGGAACTGCGGCTTCGGGAGGCAAAAAATGGGCGACTTACTTGGTGCACTGATCGCGTTTCTGGTCTTCCTGCTTGTGGCGCCGATCGTGATCCTGGTGCTTCTGGTGGCCTTCGGCTTCGCGGCCATCGGCGTCGCCATCGGTCTCGCATTCGCGGTCCTGGGGCTCGCCATCGAGCTTCTGGTCCACGCGGCGCCACTGCTGCTGATCGCGGGTCTGATCTACGTGATCTTCTTCCGCCCTTCGCGGACCAAGCGCGAAGTGGCGCAGGGCTAACGCCCTTCCAATCGCATCCGGCATGATTAGGGTGTCCCGGAAAACCCCGGGGCACTCATGAATTTCAAGAGCGACAACACAGCCGGCGCCGCGCCCGAAGTTCTGGCCGCGCTCGCCCGCGTCAACGACGGTGTTGAGGCAAGCTACGGCGACGACGCCGTCACCCGCCGCCTCGGCGAGAAGTTCTCTGCCCTCTTCGAAAAAGACGTAGCCGTCTTTCCCGTGGCGACCGGCACGGCGGCGAATTCCTTGGCGATTGCAACGCTGACCCCGCACTACGGTGCCGTGTTCTGCCACGAAGGCGCGCACATCCACGTCGACGAATGCGGCGCGCCTGAGTTCTACAGCCAAGGCGCCAAGCTCGTGCCGCTCAAAGGCCCGCAGGGCAAGCTGACGCCGGGCGCGATCAAGGCCGCGCTCGGCCATTTTCAGCGCGGCTTTGTCCATCACCCGCAACCGGCGACGATCTCGATCACGCAAGCGACCGAACTGGGCACGACCTACACGCCCGCCGAAGTCGAAGCACTCTCCCGCTTTGCGAGGGCCGAACGTCTGAGTCTGCACATGGACGGCGCCCGCTTCGCCAACGCCCTTGCGCACCTGAAATGCAGGCCCGCCGATATCACCTGGAAGGCGGGCGTCGACGTCATGTCGTTCGGGGTAACGAAGAACGGCGCGCTCGCCGCGGAAGCGGTGGTCTTCTTCGACCCATTACGCGCCGCCGACATCGCTTACCGCAGAAAGAGGGCAGGGCACCTGTTTTCGAAGATGCGTTTCCTCTCCGTCCAGATCGAAGCGATGCTCGACAACGGCCTATGGCTCAAACTCGCAGGCCACGCGAACGCGATGGCCACGCGCCTCCGCGAGGGCCTGAAGGCGATCCCAGGCTTTGCCGTCGAACAACCGGTGGAAGCGAACGAAGTCTTCGCGAGGCTGCCGTCGCTCCCCGCCATGAAGGCGCTCGAAGATGCGGGCGCGCACTTCTACGAATGGGAACCGCCCACGAATGGCCGCCCGCTGATCCGCCTGGTTTGCTCGTGGGCCACGCGGGAAACGGAAGTCACCGAATTTCTCGAAGCCGCGCGCAAGTCCGTTTAGGTCAAAGCCCCGCGAACCAATTGTACCCAAGCTTCTCCCAAAACCCTTCGAGATAGTCGTTCGTCACCACGATCTCGTAGACGTGCTTGGCGCTCTTGAAACCGAGCTTCGTCGGAATCTTGAGCCGCACCGGCGCGCCGTAGATGCGCGGCAGCTTCTCGTCCAAGAACGACAGCGCCAGGATGGTCTGTGGATGCAACGCGCTTGGCATGTCGATCTGTGTCGAGTAGCGGTCGAGACAATTGAACGTCACATACTTCGCGTTCAGGTCCGCGCCCGCGCGCATCAGCACGTCGGAAAGCCGCACGCCCCGCCATTTGCCCACGGCGCTCCACCCTTCGATGCACACATGCTCGGTGATCTGTGTCGACTGCGGCAGCGCCGCGAGTTCGTCGAGCTTCCATGGCCGTTTGCGCTCGACCTTGCCGCCGACGAGAAGCTCGTAGGTCTCGTCCGCCTCGGGCGCCGCATCCGGTTCGTAGAACGCGTTGAACGGAAACGGCCGCGTGATATCGGCCTCGCCGAACGTGCGCGCTATGCGCTTGGGATCGTAAAGCCATGCCTGAACACGGTCGTTGAATTGCGACATGGCCTTCAGCGCTTGCTCGGCCGATGGTCCGTCGACGATGGCGACGCCCGTGAGGGCGGCGACGGTCCCGAGACCCGCAGCACGCTTCAGGAACAAACGCCGCTCCGGCGCCGCAAGGCCACTGGCCGCCTCTTTGACGAGCGCTTCACCCTCGGTTCGTGAAAACGGATTCCGCCAGCGCATGGGGCCTACCTCCCGAACACCATCGCGCGGATCGTCTTCGGCACGAGAAGCGCCATGACGACATGCACGAGAAGGAAGCCGACGATCGCGGCCATGGCGAGAAAGTGGACGAGCCTAGCGCCCTGGAACCCGCCGAACAGCGCGGTGAGCCACCAGAGTTGCACCGGCTTCCAGATCGCAAGGCCGGACAACACGACCGCGATCAACGCCGCGATCACGCCGACATAGAAGAACTTCTGCACGCCGTTGTAGTGCGCAAGATCGTCATGCGCGAGCTTGCCTTTCAGCGCCTCGCGCAGATCGCGCAACACCTCGGCCGGCGAAATCGGAAAGAAGCGAGTGCGGATGCGCCCTGAGAGAACGCCATAGGCGAGATAGGCCAAGCCGTTCGCCATCAAAAGCCACATGGCCGCGAAGTGCCACTGAAGCGCCCCGCCCAGCCAACCGCCGAGCGTCATCCACGCGGGAAACGAAAACGGAAAGATCGGCGCGGCA
>JAEUML010000050.1 GCA_016792785.1 Alphaproteobacteria bacterium | reverse complement strand
TTCAACGCCACCGCACGCTCACTCCACACCTTGGTGTAAATATCGGTGACAGTGCATTTAATTGCCGCGACGGCCGAAAGACGATGCGGCGCTGAATATCAAAATTAGTGCACTGTCACCGAATTTGACCGCAGTTGCGTTCGTAGACATTTAGCAGCAGGGGGGGAGGGGGGAGGTCTCATATCCCCTCCGTTTTCGCTGCGTTACTGCCTTGGTAGGGTAAGGCGGTATCGCACCCTGTTTCGGGGGGGGATATGAGACCTCCCCCTCCCCCCTCAAGGCCGGGTTCGGACAACGCCAACGATAGAAAAGACGCGCGCCATCGCGCCATCAATCCCTACCCCGCAAAGGCGGCAGAGAGAGAGAGTCCAGCATTCTCAAACGTCTAAGTTCGAGATGGTGGAACCTACGAGAGATTCAACGCCACCGCACGCTCACTCCACACCTTTCGAAACGCTAGAGAGGGCGGAGGGAGGGAGGTCTCATATCCCCCGGATTCCACCGTTTCACGACCAAACGGCCTAACCGCCTATGTCCCGGCCAGCCCCGCGATCCACGCGACGCAACGCGTGAAGAACGTGTCGTCCGCCTCGCCCTGGCCGAACTTCGCGAAACTGTCGGCGAGCGATTTGTGCTTCGTGTTCACGTGGTCGTTGCCCGCGACGACTTCGAATGCGGCCTCGCCCGGCCGCAGGCGGTTGACGATGTCGGCGGCAAGCCGGTGATCGTGCATCTCCGACACCCAGTCGAACTCGCCGTGCAGCGCAAGCAGGCGCCCCTTGTACGCGTTCCACGCCCGCACGATCGGCGCGCGGTCGACCTCGCGATGAAACACCCACGCGCGCCCCGCAAACGAAGTGAGGTCCGAGTCCTCGGACCCCGCGACCGCCGCAAACGCCTCGGGCATCTCGCGCTGGATCGTCTCGGGCGCCTTGCCGTCGACGAACACCGCCGACAGCACGCGCCGCCAATGCTGATTGAAGGCAAAGCTGGCAACCGGATCGTCACCCTGCAGAACGGCGCGCCGATAGACGGTCGTGAGCAGATAGTCGTACCAGCGTCCGGTGAGCCCGCCCCACGACACGATCCCCGCGGCCGGCACGGCCTCCGACACCAACGGCGCCTGCAAGCCGCCCATCGAAAGACCGACGATGTAGAAGCGCTTCGCATCGATGCGCTTGTCGGCGACGAACGAAGCGGCCGCCGCCTTGAACGCCTCGACCTCGACGTCGAAGCCGCCGTCGAAACACGGCGTGCCTTCGCTGTCGCCCTGCCCCGGCTTGTCCGCCATCACCGCGACGAACCCCGCGCTCGTGAACATCTTGAAGAGCTTCGTGTAGGGATGCCCCGCGACGGCGAACGCCTCGACCGTGCCGCAATTGATGCCGGGCAGGATCATCACCGCAGGCAACTTGCCGCGCCGCGCGAGCTTCTTGTCGGCGGGCTCGAGCAGATAGGTCCGCACGCGCGGCCCGCCCTTGGCCTGCGCCGTGCCCATCTCGATCGCCCGCCCGTCGAGCGAAGGCGGCGGCGCCGCAATCGCGACGACCTCGATCGTCTGCGCCGCACCTCCGCGCACGATCTCGACCTTCACCTTGTCGCCGGGCTTGATGCCGTACGTCGCCCCGCCCGTGCCGACGCCCTTGGGACCGGTCAGCGGCTTGCCGTTGATGGTGAGCACCACATCATCGACCGCGACCGCCGCGCCGGCGTTCGGGTTCATCACCTGAACGACCTTGAGCCCGTTGCCGTCGGCGGATGGCGCCAGCGCAAGCCCCAGCGTTCCGCGGCGCGGCAACTCGCCAGCGTGCGCGCCCGCGACAACCGTCGCGAGCGCGAGGAAGAACATGGCAACGCGTTTCAATGCAGGTCCCCCGGGTCCGGTCTTCGGCAGACGCTAGCCGCCGCAGCCGGGGTTCATCGATTCACGTTCCGGTGAGCCTCACCCGGAGAGAGAGAGAGAGGGGGGTGGTTACCCCCCCGAACACGACGACACAACGACACGACGCTCGTGCGCCCGCGCCCCTCACCCGTCGATATCGAGCCCCAGCGCCACGCGGCCGGTGTATCGCAACTGCGGTTTCTCCTGCAGCGGATGGAAGCGCGCCGCCTGCACGTCGCGAAACGCGCGTTCGAGGCCGAGGTCGCGATAGAACGAGGCCCCGCCGGCAAGCTCCATCGCCTTCTCGACCGTGCGGATCGCGCTCGCGCCCACGATCGTGCGGCACGCCAGCGAGCGGCTGGTCGTCTCCGCACCCGGTTTGGCGGTCTCCGCCAGTCCGATCCAATGCGCCATCGCAATGTCGCCGGTCATGTGCGCGTTCTCCATCTCGCCCGCGACCGTCGCCATGTAGCCGTCGTCGCTTTTCTTGCGCGCGACCGACAGCGCCTTCGCCCGCGCCCCGTCGGCGACGCCCATGTACGCCGAGTAGATCAACGGAAAGGCCAGCATCGAGATCGCATGGAACAGCGGATGCCACTTGCCCTGCGGCCGCCGTCCGCTGATCGCGGCATCGGCGACGAACACGTCGTTGAGTTCGACGTCGTGCGAACCCGTGCCGCGCATGCCCATGACGCGCCACGTGTCGAGGATCTTCACGCCCTCGGCTTTGAACGGCACCGCGAAATGCAACACGGTCGGTCCCGCGGCGGGATCGTCATAGACCGCGCTCGTCACCAGAAGGTCGCCTGCCGGACACCCGCTCGAGAAGATCTTGCGCGCGCTGATGCGAAAGCCGCCCTCGACCTTCTTCGCCGTGCCCGCGCTCTTCAGCCAGTCCGAGCCGCCGCTCGACACCAGGATCAAGTCCTCGCCCGCGACGCGCTTCAAAAGACCTTCCGTCGGCGCCTTGTCATTGCGCCAGCGCCACGCCGCGACCGCGACGAGATGCGAGTGCATGGAAAACGCCAGCGCCGTCGATCCGCACGCCGCACCGAGTGTCCGGATCGCCGCACAGATATCGGCAAAGCCCGCGCCATGGCCGCCGAATTCCACCGGCACCAACGCCTTGAAGAATCCTTCGGCCTTCAGCCGCCGATAGGCTTCCGCGACGAAGCGGTCCTCGGCGTCATGCGCGCCCGCCGCCCGGGCGCACTCTTCGGCCACGCGCGCGGCCGAGGCCGCCCAATCGATCGTCTGCATGGTGGGATGCCTTTTCAATTCTGCGGACATTGTAGCCTCCTGGACCGGTGAAGTGGCGCAAAGCTCGCAGAACCGCCCGCCCGGCCGCTAGTTCAGGAACTGAATCGCTCCGGTACAATTTCTGTACTAGCGGCCGCGCGCCCGCCCGCCCTAATGTGACGACACAAGAGCCGGAGGAAACGATGACCCAAGGCAGCTATCGGCAGTTCTGTCCCGTCGCGATGGCGTCGGAGATTCTCTGCACCCGCTGGACGCTGTTGATCCTGCGCGAGATGGTCGTGGGCTCGAAGCGCTTCAACGACCTGCGCCGCGGCGTGCCGCGCATGTCCCCGGCCCTGCTGTCGCAGCGCCTGAAAGAACTCGAAGAAGCGGGCGTCGTCGCGCGGCGGTCGGTGAAGAACGAAGCCGGCGCTTACGAATACGAGCTCACCGCCGCGGGCCGCGATGTCCAACCGATCGTCGAAGCGGTCGGCACCTGGGGCAAGCGCTGGGTGAGTTCGGAACCGACGCTCGACAATCTCGACGCCCAGCTTCTGATGTGGGACATGCGCCGCAGTCTCAACACCACGCCGATGCCCAAGCGCCGGTCCACGATTCAGTTTCTCTACGCCGGCGCGCCCGCCGCGCAGAGGAACTGGTGGCTCATCGTCGAACCGGGCGAACCCGTCGACCTCTGCTGGGTCGATCCCGGCCACGATGTCGACCTTTATGTGGCCAGCGACTTGCGCTCGATGACGGCGATTTGGCTCGGCTACGACACGGTGCGCGCCGCCGTGCGCGACGAGCGCGTGAAGCTGACCGGCGACCGCCAGCTCGCAAGCCACATGCAAACCTGGCTGGGCCTGAGCCCCTTCGCAGCGCACAAGAAGATGGTGGCCTGACCCGCGCGTCTTGAATCGCCGCCGCACGCGCCTTAGCCTCGTCGTACTCGAAGAGGGGCACGCGCATGAGCTCGCTCGGACTACCCGCCGTCAACGCCGTCGGCATCGGCGCGCCGTTCCGCTGGCTTGCGGGCGGTTGGGCCGATCTGCAGAAGGCGCCATGGCCTTGCCTGGCCTACGGCTTGGCGCTCGCCGCCGCCTCGCTGGCCGGCTCGGCGCTGTTCGTCGCGTTCAACGGTGCGTTCTGGGTGCTCGCGTTGAGCTGCGGTTTCGTCTTCATTGCGCCGATGCTGGCGATGGGGCTCTACGAAGCGGGCCGCCTGATCGAGCGCGGCGAACGGCCCACGCTCGCGCGCATGCTGTTCGTGCGTGAGGCCGTGCGCCAGGACGTCGTCTATCTCGGCCTCGCGCTGCTGATGATCTATCTGCTCTGGGGCCGCGTCGCGCAGGTCGTCTACGGCCTGTCGACCTACAGCTTCCACGACACCGTCGAAGGCTTCGTGAGGTTCGCGCTCACGACCGCGGAGGGCCACAACATGCTGGCCACCGGCACGATCATCGGCGGCGCCATGGCGTTCTTCACCTACAGCCTCGTCGTCGTGACCGCACCGATGCTGCTCGACCGCGGCACGAATGTGTGGATGGCGGTCGCCACGAGCTTCCGCGCCGTCGCCAAGAACCCCGGCGCGATGCTGCTCTGGGCCGCGCTGATCGTGGCGTTTCTCTTGGCGTCGGCCGCGACCGCGTTCGTGGGCCTTATCGTCGTCTTCCCGTGGCTCGGCCTTGCAAGCTGGCGCGCCTATCGCGACCTCGTCGCCGAAGCCCCGGCACGCGCGGAGATCGGCCTCAGCGCAACGTGAGCGGCGCCACTCTTTCACGTCCTTGTGATGGCGCCCCCCTCCCCCGCGTGTTGGAGACCGTGTCCAATGCGCGGACGATGCAACTGAACCGTCTGATAGCGGCGCTGCTTGCCGTGCTTGTCCTGGCTGCCGCGGCGCCGGCCGGCGCGCGCCAATCCGCCTATGGCAGCGCCCCGCTCGTCCGCCTCGACTCGAACCGCCCGGCCGTGCTCGTCACCATCAACGAGCAAGGCCCGTTCCTGTTCGTGGTCGACACCGCCACGACGAACACGGTCTTGAGCCCCATGCTGCGCGACCGCCTGCGCGCACCGCAACTGCCCGGTCCGCCGGTGGAAGTCGTCTCCGCCGCCGGCTCAGTGCGCTCGCACTACTATCGCGTCGCCGAAATCTCGGTGGCCGGCGTCACCGTCGAAGGCGGGCGCGCGGTCGTCATAGCCGTGCCCGAAGAAACCGGCGTGATGGGAATCCTGGGCGCCGAGTATCTGTCGAACTTCAAGGTCGACCTCGACATGCGCGCGCGCCGCATGACGCTTTATCCCGACAGAGCGCCGCTGCAGCCCGAAGGTTTCATGCGCGTGCAAGGCACGCTGACCGAGCACGGCATCATCGTCGTGCCCGCCCGCGTCGACAACACGCGCGTCTCGGCCGCCTTCGACTCCGGCGGCCGCCACACGATCGCCAACACCTGGCTCGCCGCGGCCGCGAACAAGCTGGTCGGCGGGCGCGCGCGCAATCAGGACACTTGGGTCCGCGATGCCGCAGACATGCGTTACACCGGCGTCACGGAAGGCTTCGCGCGCATCAGCGTCGGCCCCGCGAACTGGTACGATGCGGAGGTCCTGATCTCCGACATCCGCGTCTTCGACAAGATCGGCCACGGCACGAAGCCCGTGATCTTCATCGGCATGGATCTGATGAGCAACCGCCGGGTGATCATCGACTACGCCGGCGCCTCCCTCTGGCTCTCGCGTTACGATTGAGTTCTGCAAAGGGTTGAAAAGCAGTCCACTCCTTCGTCATGGCCGGGCAAGCGTAGCGCGACCCGGCCACCCAGGGTTCGTAGAGCTGAGCAGCGGAACCGAATGCGCCTTGTTCCTGGGTGGCCGGCTCAAGGCCGGCCATGACGACCTTTTGAAGGTCGAAAGCTCAGTCGCTTGCAGTCAATCCCCGCGCGACTTCAGACACGCGCAGTCGCCCATGACGTCGGACGGCAGCTTGTCGAACCATTGGTCGAGCGCCTCGGACACGATCTCCTGCACCGGCCGGCGCAGCAGCGCCGCCGACAGCTTCAGCTTCACGAAGCGCAGCCGCTTCAGCCGCAGGTTCACGTGATAGGTCTTGCCCGCATCGTCCGCGCCGAACCCTTCGCACGAACCGCAATGGTTCGCCGCAGGCTCTTCGTCGGGCACGATGCTGAGCGCCCGCGACGGGGGCGGCGCCTTCACGGCCTCCGCGTCGCGCCGCGCGATTTCCTGCGCCGCGCGCTTGCCGAACGTGCCGAAGACAGCGGCGAAACTGTCGGCGGGCTTCGCGGCAACGGCCGCATGCAACTTGAATCCCTGTTCCTTGGCCGGCGCCCCGGCCTCGGCATGCGTATGCACGTGCCCGTGCATCGGCGTCAGGCCGCGGATCTCCGCCGACGGCGTGCCGACGCGCGTGAGCAGTTGGTCGGCGAACGGCGTCGACGTCGGCTCGGCCTCGCCCTTGCGCGCAAGCAAGCCGGCCGTCAGCGATGCGAATTTCGACATAAGCTCAATACCCTCTTGGGAGAGAAGGATCGATTACACCGCGCGCCGGCCGAACACCGGCACTTCGCGCCCGAGCGAATTCATGTTGCGGAACAGCGGCGCGGCCTGCACCACCTCGCCCGTCTCGTTCTCCATCGCGTCGAGCCGCATCAGGCGTTGCTGCAGGTATTCCCAGAGCCCGCGGACTTCCTCCGCCGACTTGCCTTCGGGTTCGATCTCCATGACGGTCCGCCCGTCGATCATCGAGGCCGCGAAATCCGTGCGGTTATAGATCGTGACCGGCGCGACCGTCCCGTGCTGAGACAGCGCGACGGCCGCCTCCATCGTGATACGCGCACGCGGCGTGGCCGCATTCAGCGCAAAGATCATCGGCTTCTTGCGCGCGTCGCAAATGTCGATCGTAGGCCCGACGGCGCGCAGATCGTGGGGCGAAGGCCGCGTCGGCAGCACGACGAGGTCGGCGAAACTCACGACCTCCGAGATCGCCTTCGTGACGGCCGGCGGCGTGTCGACGATGATGAGCTTGAACCCCTGCGCGCGCGCCTCGTCCAGGTCGTGCACCAGATTCGTGAATGCCGAATGCAGGAACGCGGGCGTCGGCGACTCGCGGCAGTTCCACCATTTGGCAAGCGACCCTTGCGGGTCGGTGTCGATGAGCGCCACGGGTCCGGCGCCTGCAAGTTCCGCCTGCACGCCGATATGTCCGGCAAGCGTCGTCTTGCCCGAACCGCCTTTTTGGGACGCGAAGACGATCACGCGCATGGTCTGCGGCATTAGTCGAACTCTCCTTTCGGCAACCCCGCTATCCCCGCGCGAAACGCGTGGACCGGAAGCTTTGCGTCACGCCGTCACCGGCGCTTTGCCCTTATCGGTGGACAATCCCACAGACGCACCCTACCCCACCCCGATTGCAACGCGTTTAAGGGTGGCGAAGGGATTTGCATCGAATTGTCGCAAACCTGACGCGCGCCCCAAAGTGAGCATTCGGCGCAGGACCACAGCCCAAGCCCGCGTCAAACCGAACGCCGGCGCAGATACACGAACCAATAGACCGCGCCCACCATCAGGCTGCCGCCGACGAGATTTCCGATCGTCGAGACGGCGATGTTGTGCAGCGCGGCGGCCACGGTGAGGTCCGGATATGCCGTCGCGCCATCCCCCATG
>JAEUML010000029.1 GCA_016792785.1 Alphaproteobacteria bacterium | reverse complement strand
CCGACATCTCAACGCGATCATGAAAGCGGGCGTGTTTCACAAGAACACGCTCAACTGACGACACGCTCACTTCACATGTGTCCACATTGGTGCGATCGCATTGGCGCGATGAAGCCGCGCACGGTTCGTGCTGCGCATAAGCCGACAAGCCCGTGAAGCGCTCGTCACACTTATTCGTCGTGTGTCGAAATTTGTTCGGCTGTGGTGGACGGCCCACTGTCGCCCCGCGTTTGCGCTCCGCAAACTTGCTTGTGCGAGTTGATTCGAGCGGGGAACACCACAATGAACTTCAGGCATGCACTTCTGGCGGGCGCAGCTTGCGTCGCGTTCGCCACACCGGCTGCGGCCGGGCACTTCAAGGGTTGGTATCTAGCGATCGAAGGCGGATCGAGTTGGATCGACGACGTTGACGCGCTCTACACGCGCACCTTCGACAACTCTCTTGCAGCCTCAAACGCGATCGAAGCGACGTTCGACGACGGATGGGCCGTATTCGCGAGCGTCGGCTACGCGTTTCAAAACCAGTGGCGCGTCGAAGGTGAGTTCGGTTACCGCACCAATGATGTGGCGGCGCGCTGGCTAGGCTTCGACAGTTTTCGCCAACTATCGGGCAGCGTTGACGAGTTCTCGCTGATGGCAAATGCGCTCTACGACATTGCGCTTGGCGAACGATTGACACTGACGTTGGGCGCAGGCGCGGGCGGCGATCATGTGCAGCTGGACGGCGTCATAACGGGTTCCGGCGGGCCGGCACCGATCGACGATGAGGATTGGCGATTTGCTGCGCAAGGGCTCGCCGGACTCAGTTATAAGCTTTCGCCTCGCCTCGCACTGACGATGACTTACCGGTATCTGCATGTGTCGGCGCCAGCGTTCTCGCAAGCGGGGTTCGTTTCGGTCTTCCCGACGAGCCAGACCGTCGGCTTCGACGACCTTGCGAAGCACAGTGTGAGCGCGGGACTACGGTTCGACCTCTTCGCAGATGAGGCGCCGATGGCCGCGCCACCAGCCGCGCCTCCTCCACCGCTACCGCCTCCGCCGCCGCCTGCGGTGAAGCAGTTCGTTGTCTTTTTCGGCTTCGACAAGTGCGAGATCACGGCCGAGGCCGACCGCGTACTCGCCGATGCGGCTGCGACCGCGAAGTCGACAGGCGCGGCAGCGATCGCGATCGTCGGGCACACCGATACCTCAGGTTCGACCGCCTACAACCAACGCCTGTCGAACTGCCGGTCGAACGCGGCCAAGACCAATCTTGTCGCGAAGGGTCTGCCCGAGGAGGCGATCACGGCCAGCGGACGCGGCGAGGCGGAATTGATGGTTGAG
Source organism: Alphaproteobacteria bacterium (assembly GCA_016792785.1). Taxonomy (GTDB): domain Bacteria; phylum Pseudomonadota; class Alphaproteobacteria; order Micropepsales; family Micropepsaceae; genus SZUA-430. The sequence goes on along the minus strand of JAEUML010000029.1, from coordinate 25,370 downwards.
ACCGGCGACGGCGTAAAGGAGCCGCAGAACCGGCGCGCCACGGTCGACTTGAAGTAACTGAGCAGCGAAGCAGGGGTGCCTTGGGCGGAGCGTCACTGCTCCGCCCCTTTTTTCTCGGCGTTGATTTCGCGCGGTGTCCCGGTTAGGCAAGCGGCATGAGTCCGCGTGACATTGCATTCGCCGTCTGCCTCTTTGCGTCCGGTTGCGCCTCAGCCAACGCACCGACACCTGTGACTGCGTCACTCTCAGCGTGCGCGGTCGGTGACGCCATGGTCGAGACGCAACTCTTCTTCGGTCTGAGCAAGCCCTCCGGGGGGACCGTGGGACCGCGCGAGTGGGAGGCCTTCGTCGCACGCGAGATCGCGCCGCGGCTGCCCGAAGGGTTCACGGTGCTTGACGGCGCAGGCTTCTGGCGCGACGCGGCGACGGCCAAGACGATTTCGGAGAAGTCGAAGGTTGTCGTGCGGCTGCGACCGCCGGGCGCTGAGGCCGACGCGACGCTCGACGCGATCGCGGCCGCCTACAAGAAGGCGTTTGCGCAGGACTCAGTCCTGCGCATCGACCGTCCGGTTTGCGCGCGGTTCTAAGGCATCACCAGATTCGAACGCGTTGGTCAGGCGGTAAGTAGAGCTTGTCGGTCGGCTGCACGCCGAACGCCTCATACCATTCGTCCATATTGCGGACCGTGCCGTTCGCGCGGTATTCGCCGGGCGAGTGCGGGCCTTGGACGATTTGATTGCGCATCGCTTCTTCGCGCATGAGCTGACGCCAGATTTGGCCGAAGCCCAAGAAGAAGCGCTGCACGCCGGTGAAGCCGTCGATGACGGGTGCGTCCTTGCCGCCAAGCGAGATCTTGTAGGCTTCGAGCGAGACGTTGAGCCCGCCGAGGTCGCCAATGTTCTCGCCGAGCGAGAGGCGGCCGTTCAACTTCATACCCGGCAATGGCTCGAACGCGGAGTACTGGGCGGCGAGCTTGTCACCCAATTCCTTGAAGCGCCGCTCGTCCTCGTCGTTCCACCACTTGCGCAGGATGCCGCGTTCGTCGGACTTCGAACCTTGATCGTCGAAGCCGTGGCCGATTTCGTGGCCAATCACTGCGCCGATGCCGCCGTAGTTGACCGCGGGGTCGGCCGCCAAGTCGAAGAACGGCGGTTGCAGGATCGCCGCCGGGAAGACGATCTCGTTCCACGTCGAGCGGTAGTAGGCGTTCACCGTTTGCGGCGACATGCCCCATTCGCCGCGATCGGCGGGCTTGGAAAGCCGCGCGACGTCGCGCGCGCGGTCGAAGGCGAGTTCGCGCTTGCGGTTAGCGAATGCCTCGCCCGGCTTGATCTCCAGCCCTGCGTAATCGCGCCACCTGTCGGGATAGCCAATCTTGACGTTGATGGTTCCGAGTTTGCGGAGCGCGGCCTTCTTCGTCTCTTCCGTCATCCAAGGGAGCTTGCGAATGCGCGTGTCGAAGGCGGCGCGGAGGTTTTCGACAAGTGCCGCCATCGCTGCCTTCGCCTGGGGCGTGAAGTTGCGCTTTACGTAGAGCTGGCCTGCGGCCTCGCCCAACGTCGGGCCGCTGACCGCCGCGACGGCGCGCTTCCAACGGTCGCGCTGTTGCGGCTGGCCGCGGATGACGCGGCCATAGAAGTCGAAGTTCGCGTCGTCGAACGCCTTCGGCAGGACGTCGGCCATGCCGTTCAGGTAGTGGAACGTCAGATAAGCGCGCCAGGTCTCAACCGGCGTCGCGCGGAACAGCTTCGCCAGGCCCTGTACGGCATCGAACTGCGAGACGACGAAGAAGTTCTGCGCCGGTGCGCCAAACGACTCCATGCCAGCGTCCCACGGGAATTCGGGTGCGAAGGACTTGAGCTCCGCCGCCGACTTTGGATTGTAGGTCAGGTCGCGGTTGCGTGACTTGTCGCGGGGCCAGTGGATCTCGGCGACGGCGCGCTCGACGTTGGCGATTGCCTCGGCGTTCTTGGCAGCGTTCGCGTCGCCCGCGAGCTTCAGCATCGTCTCGACATAGCCGCGATACTTGCCGCGGATCTCGGCAAACTTCGCGTCGTCCTTCAGATAGTAGTCGCGGTCGGGCATGCCGAGGCCCGCTTGCACGACGATCGGCACGTACGCGTCGGGCCGCTTCGCGTCGAGGCTTACGAAGATCGCGATGGGCGCGTTCGCGGCCATGTCTGGTGCGGCAATCAAGCGGGCAATGTCTTCGTGCGTTTGGGCGGCGGCAATGCGCGCGAGGTCCGCCTGCGCGGGCTCCAAACCTTTCGCCTCGATCGAGGCCGTGTCGAGATAGGTGCGGTAGTGGTCGACGGCCTTGCGCTCCGGCGTGCCCGCCGGGGGTGCTGCGCGCGCGGCGTTTTCGAGCACGCGGCGGACGTCCTCTTCCGACTTCGCTTGCAGGATGTCGAACGAACCCCAGCGCGAGCGGTCGGGCGGGATTTGCGTGTTCTTCATCCACGTGCCGGAGACGTGGCGGAAGAAGTCGTCACCGGGCTTCACCGCACGGTCCATCGCGTCGAGTTCGACGCCCCAACGGCCGAGCACCGGCTTGCCGGTCGCGGCCGCCGCCGCGTGCTGCCACGCGCCTACGCCCAGCGCCGCAAAGCTTACTGCGCCCGCACCCAATAGGGCTGCGCGGCGGTTCAGTTCGATCGTCATGTGTTGTCCCCTGTCCGAAGTCTGGGCGGAGAGTGCGGGCGGACCCGGGCGATTTCAACCGCGCGCCAGGGGCTTGCCGGTCACCAATTCGCGAGACATTCCCTTGCAACCGGCACGGGAATGGGCGTGTCAACTGTTGCGTTCCGCGCAATACTGCGAATAGGGGCCACGACACTATGGCGGACTGCCAGATGGGACGAGTGCTTGGGATTGCTTGGGCCGTATTGCTTGCCGGCTCAACGGTGCTTGCGGCGCGGGCGGAGGATGTCTGTACGCTGAAGCAGGCCGCGGCGCTCGATGGGAAACTCGAGGGCAGCGATCATCTGTGGCTGCCTGCCGACTTCAATGGGCAAACAACTCGCCTCTTGCTCGACACCGGCGGGGCGTGGAGCGTGATCAAAGAGCCGCTTGCGAAGCGTCTCGGCCTCGTCCCGAAGAAGTTGCGCACGATCTACTATCTCGATGTGGCAGGCGGGCGCATCACGCACTACGTCACAGTCCCGTCGTTCACGCTGGGCCGCATCCGATTCCCGGAGTCGGACTTTCTGATGATCCCGGAGGCGGCGGACAGCGACCTCGAATACTGGGGCGGCACGATCGGCGCGGAGCGGTTGTCGGACTTCGACATCCATATCGACAACACGACAAAGAGCGTCGTGCTTTATCATCCCGACAAGTTCTGCTCCGGGCGCGTGGTTCCGTGGAGCGGTGGCGCCGTCGAAATTCCTTTCATCATGAACAATGAACTGCCGGAGCTGAGGGTTACGGTTCATGGCGAAAGCGTCCGTAAGGCGTCGTTTGACACAGGCTCTTCGCGGACGTTGATGGACTTGGACTTGGCCAAGAGCGCGTTCGGCATCACTCCGTCATCGCCGGGTGTCGAGGCTCTTCCCGAGGAGACCATGATCAGCGGGAAGAAGATCAAGTTCTACACCTACACGTTCAAGACGATGGACGTGTCCGGCATCGTGTTCAACGACGTCGAGGTGACGATGGGCGACTTCGAGGACACGCCGTTGGTCTTGGGCATGGCCGAAATTTCGAAACTCGATCTCTACATCGCCTTCAAGCGCAAGATCATCTACGCGAAGCGAATCGAACCCACCATCAAATGAAGCTCGCAATTGCGTCGAGCGGCTTTTTGGCAATCGCCGGCACGCGAGCGTCCAGCGCGGCGCGCCCAACAACGACGATCATCGCGGCCTTTTCATTCGGCGGGCGTTTAAGGATGTCGCGCAGGAAGCTCATCGGGCTGGGCGTATGCGTCAAGGTCGCAAAGCCCGCGTGATGCAGGCCGGCGAGCAATAGGCCCGTCGCAATGCCGACGCTTTCGGTGACATAGTAGTTCTTGACCCGCCCGCCGCTCGGTACCCTGCCCCACAGCTCTTGGAAGACGACGATCAGAACCGGCGCTGTCTCGAGAAACGGTTTGCGCCAATCGGTGCCGAGGGGTTCCAGCGCCTCCAGCCACTCCTTCGGCGCGCGGCCGGCGTAGAAGGCGCGCTCTTCTTCCTCGGCCGCTTCACGGATCGCGCGCTTCGTTTGCGCATCGGTCACGACGACGAAATGCCAGGGCTGGCGGTTGGCGCCGCTGGGCGCGCTTCCCGCTGATTCGATCGCCGCGCGCACCGCCGCCATCGGCACGGGCGCCGGCGCGAAGTCGCGCACCGTGCGACGCGAGCGTATGGCATCGCGAAACGCCTCCGCCCGCGCGATGCGCTCGGCGTCGGTGAGGTTGGGGTACGACGGAAGAGGCACAAGGACTGGCGGCATCGTGAGATCCTGCGGTGGTGCGCCCATGTGCCATGAGAGCGGGTCGCAACCAAGCTCGCCTATGCCGCGTTTGCGCGCTATTCTCCGGATGAGGGAGGTTCGTCGATGGGAGGGTTCGATTGGGCGAAGCCCGCAAGCGTCTATGTCGCCGGTGTTGCAGTGCTGTGGGTGTTGTTCGTCGGCGTGATTGCCGCGCTCTATGTCGCGCTTAGACTCGCAACCGGGACTGCGGCTTCTGGCCTGACGCTTGCCGCGTTCCTTGCCGCCGACGGCGCGATTGCTGCTGCGCTGGGCTGGTGGCTGTTGGGGCGAGCGCGGCGCTGGGCGGCGGAACGCCGTGCGCCGCGTGAGGTGATCTGCACACTTGGTGTTTGGAGTCTGGGCGCGATCGCCGTGGTGACCCTCCTGATCCTCACAATCGGCGCCGCGACGTCAGACAATCCCTGGCCCGGCTCAATTCTGACGCTGGCCGCCGCACGTTGGCCGGCCATGCTCATCGACTACGGCTTCTTCTGGGCGGTCGCCGTGTCGGTGGTACCGATTCCGTTCCTCGAGGCGCAGTATCGTCCTGCAGGCGCCGTGGCGCCGCCCCCTACGTCCGAAACGCCACGGCGGATCGCGGTCAGAACCGGAAACCGCGAGACGTTCATTGCTGTCGGTGAGGTGCTGGCCGTCACAGCGGCGGAGAATTACGTCGAGCTGCACTTGGCCGAGCGTTCGCTGCTGCACCGGGCAACGATGGCTCAGATGCAGGATATGCTGCCGGCGCCCCTGTTTCTGCGCGTGCATCGGAAGTCGATCGTCAGGGTGGACGCCGTTACCGGCGTCAACAGGCCTCGCGCGAACGCCGTCGAACTGGTGCTGGGCAACGGGCGTGTTGTGGCCGTTGGACGCGCGTACCGTTCGGCCGTGATGAACGCACTCAAGGAAACCGTTCGTCACAGGTCTTGAACTGTTGGTCCCGTGCACATTGCGGACGCGCGGGACGATCGAGGAGACCTTCCACACGAACGGGAGGATCTCCATGCCGATCACAACTCGGGCCGCCGCCTTCTTCGCCGCGAGCCTTGCCATTGCCAGCGCGACGCCTGCTGCCGATCCGCCCGCTGCACCTGCGCCGGATCCGTCGCCGTTGATGAAGCTTGCCGGGCGCGCGCCGGAGATGGATGCGTTCCAGGCACTGGTCGGCAAGTGGAATGTGACGCAGCGTTTCTACCGGCCGAAGAGTGGCGTTTGGGAGACGGGGCCCGGATTCTCGATGGAGTTCCGCGCGCGCTACGAGGGCATGTATGTCGAGGCGGACGCCGTGTTTCCGATGGGGCCGGACCAGAGTTTCCGCAACACGATGATCATCTCCTACGACAAGTTCCGGCGGGTCTATCGCGTTGCGATGATGGACGGCGTCGTTGGGCTCATGGACATCTTCGAGGGCGTGCACCAGGGCGAGGCCGTCGTGCTCGACGACGTGCGCACGAATACACCCGGGCCGAACATGCGCGGCGAACTCGAATATGTGCGCATGAGACTGTCCTTCCCTGCGGCTGGCCGGTTTCTGATCGAAGCACAGGCGCAGCGCGGCGAGCAATGGGTTGACATGTTGCGCTACGAGTTGAGCCGGACTCCGTAGCGTCCCCCAAACACGCGACGTAACGAGCCCCTTCCCTTACCCGCTGCAACAATGTGAGAAAGCGCCCTCATGGGCGCGCCGCTGATCCAGTTGCAGGACATTCATCTGACCTTTGGGGGGACACCGCTTCTCCAAGGGGCGGAGCTTGTCGTCGGCGAGGGCGATCGGTTGTGTCTTGTGGGGCGCAATGGGTCCGGCAAGTCGACGTTGCTCAAGATTGCGGCGGGTCTGATCGAGGCTGATCGAGGGACGCGGTCGGCCGCACCTTCTGCGACCGTGCGTTACCTGCCACAGGATCCCGATCTTTCGGGGTTTGCGACGACATTGGCGTTTGTCGAAGCGGGGCTTGCGCCCGGCGACGATCCCTATCGCGCACGCTATCTGCTCGAGTGTTTGGGGATGACCGGCGAGGAAGGGACCGACCGGCTGTCCGGCGGCGAGGCACGGCGGACGGCGCTGGCGCGGGTCTTGGCGCCATCGCCCGACATCCTGTTGCTCGACGAGCCGACGAACCATCTCGACCTGCCTGCGATCGAGTGGCTGGAGAGCGAGTTGAACTCGCTGCGCTCGGCGATGGTGTTGATCAGCCACGACCGGCGGTTCCTGCAGCGGCTGTCGCGCGCCACCGTCTGGCTCGATCGCGGTGTGACGCGGCGGCTCGAACAAGGGTTCGCCGGTTTCGAGGCGTGGCGCGACGCGGTGTTGGAGCAGGAGGAGCTGGAACAACACAAGCTCGACCGGCGCATTGTGATGGAAGAGCACTGGGTGCGCTACGGCGTCACGGCGCGGCGCAAGCGCAATCAGGGGCGGATGGCGCGGCTTTCGGATTTGCGGCGGCAGCGGCGCGAGGCGCGGCGCGCAACCGGCAACGTGAAACTCGCGGCCAGCGAAGGCGAGACGTCGGGCGCAGTCGTGATCGAAGCCAAGCGCGTGTCGAAGGCGTTCGGCGCGCTTGCCGTCGTCAACGACTTCTCGATGCGGATTATGCGCGGCGACCGCGTCGGAATCGTGGGACCGAACGGCGCGGGCAAGACGACGCTGATCAATGTACTCACGGGGCGGATGACGCCGGATTCGGGCGAGGTGAAGCTCGGCACGAACTTGCAGCTGCATGTGCTCGATCAACGGCGCGAGGTATTGGCGGACGACGTCAGCGTCAAAGACTTCCTAACCGGCGGGCACGGCGAGACGCTCAGCGTCGGCGGCGCGGTGCGCCACTACGCTTCCTACATGAAGGATTTTCTGTTCACGCCGGAGCAGGCGCGCACGCCGGTGCGCGTGCTGTCGGGCGGGGAGCGCGGGCGATTGGTGCTGGCGAAGGCGCTGGCAGCGCCGTCGAATCTACTTGTGCTCGACGAGCCGACGAACGATCTCGATCTTGAGACGCTCGATCTTTTGCAAGAGATGCTCGCTGACTATGCGGGCACGGTGATCATCGTTAGCCACGACCGCGACTTCCTCGACCGCGTGGCAACCTCGGTTCTAATGGCGGAAGGCGGCGGCAAGTTCGTCGAGTACGCCGGCGGGTATTCCGACATGGTAGCGCAGCGCGGCGAGGGCGTAGGTGCGAAGCCGCGCGAGGCCGTGAAGCCTGCGAAGGCGGCCACCGCGGCACGTGCCGCGACGACGAGCGAGCGGCGCAAGCTCAGTTTCAAGGACAAACACGCGCTTGAAACGTTGCCGGCGCGCATCGAAGCGCTGACCGGCGAGATCGCAACGCTGCGCGCGCGTTTAGCGGACGACGGCTACTATGCTCGGGATGCCAAGGCGTTCGCCGCAACCGCAACGAAGCTAACGGCGGCGGAGGCGGAGCTCGCTGCCAGCGAGGAACGGTGGTTGGAATTGGAGATGCTGCGCGAGGAGATTGAGGGGTAGACATGCGATGCGTTCGCGCCGTCGGGTACGCAGGCTTTCTGAGCTTTGGATGCACCCTCGCCGTGCACAACGCGGCTGCCGAATCCGCGCGCTATTCGGTCGTCATCGACGGAAGCCAGCCTGTGACAGCGCGCGTTGTGCTGACACTACCGCAATCCGCCGATCGAGCGTCTGCTGTGTTGGTGTCTGGCGCGGCGCCTCTCAACGTCAACCCGCAAATCAATGACGTGCGGTGCGACGGCAGGCCGGTTGATGAGGATGCAGGTCGCTGGCGCCTGCCACTCGGCTGCAAAGAAGCGACTTGGAGCGTAAGGATCGCGCGACCAGGACCGAGGGGCATCCTTGCGTCAGATCAACAGTCCGTTGCGATGCAAGGCGGCTGGTATCTTTTCAGCGAACCATCTTCGCTTTTGCGCTTAGCTTCAGAGCCGTTGGGCGGTTCGGTCATTTCGTTTTCTGGTCCTGCGGTTCGGAGCGAAGATATCCAGCTTCAGCCACGAAACAAGGGGCCGTCATTCTTCGTGCTGGCTGATGCGCCGCGCGTCAGTGTTCGAGATGGTGCGCTGACATTGACCTATTTCGGCGATGACCTTCAGGCGGTGCAGCGTCTTGTCGAACCGTCGAAGCATCTAGAGGGCCTTGTATACTTGCGGCGCGTCATGGGACCATCGACTAGACGCATCAATGAACTGAAGGTCGTGTGGCTTCAAATCGCGAACGATGGGAACGTCTACGGAGGCGCGGCAGGGAATGATGTTTTTCTCGTCAACTATGCCGCCGACCCTCCGCCTGAGCAAGCGGTCAAGCCCTTTATCATCACGCTTCATGAGCAATTTCATCAAATCGATCCCGGCGGAACGAATAGACCGCAGTGGGTGAGCGAGAGTCTCGCTCAGTACTACGCGCTTAAGGCGGCATTGCACGTGTCCGGCGACGACCCGCGCTACGTAAATGAATGGACCAGGTGGTTCAGGAAGGCAGAGAAGGAGTCGGGGAAGCTGCTCGACGCACAACAACGTGTCAGGAACAAGGACTTCTCGGCGTACAAGCTTTTCTATTCGCGCGGATCGATGTTCTGGCGCGACGTTGAAGCGGCGCTCAAGCGGAACGGTCAGGAAGACGGACTCGATCCTGTGCTGCCGATCATCCTCGGTGCCACCTTTGGTCCGGACGCCTCGCTACCGGTGGAGGTGTTGCGCGCGCTCAGCGGGATTCCTGAGTCGGAGCTGACGACGTTGATCGAGACGTATCTCTAGGACGTGTCAGCGCTGAGCCTGCGATGGCTTGAGCTCGAAATGCTCCGGGAGGAGATCGAAGGTTAGCGGTCGGCCATCGCCTGCTTGGTCGGCGCCGGCATGCTCGCCTCGCGGCCTTCAAATGCGGCGCGCATATAGGTGATTATCTCCCAGATCTGGTAGTCCTTCACCGTGCCCTTGAACGCGGGCATGTTCGAGCCGAACTGCGCGCCGCCTTCGGAAATCGTCCAGAACAGGAAGTCGTCCTTGACGTCCTTGCTCGACAACGACCAGGCAAGATCGGCGGGCTTCACCCGTAGGCCGCCGCCCGCCGCGCCGTTGCCAAAGCCCATCATGCCGTGACACGAGGCGCAGTGGACGTTGTAGAGATCCGCGCCCTTGATGACGATCGGTACTGTCGGTTGCGTGTAGGGGTTCGTCTTGCCGCGGTACGCCGCCGGCAGACCGTTGCGGAGGTAGTATTGGAAGCGTTGCGGAGCTTTGACGGTGGCCGGTTCGCTCGCGGTGGGCGGTGCGCCGGCATCAGGCGCCGCAGCGGCGGGTAGGCCGATGAGGCCCAGACTCAGCGCCAGCGCAGCTATACGTCCTGCTCGATTGTTCATCGTCCAACCCCTCGCTCAAGCGATTGCGTTTCGCACGGGCGGAACTGGACCCTCTCCACTGTGCTGCTGGCCAAGAGGTTATCGGGCGGGCATCGGACCGGTCAAGCGGCCGCTCAGCCCCCTTTCGCGTAGTCGACGTAGACCGGCGAGGACCAGGCGCGGGGCTCGGCAGGGGCGGTGCAGTCGTCGGCGCCCGAGCGGTAGTCGCCGTAGCAGAGGTTGACCTTGACGCATTTGCCCGACGCGTCGCGTTCGCATTTCAGCGGATCGGCGTTGATCATGGGTTCGGCTTCCTGGATCGCCTTCACGTAGTAGAGCGCGTCTCGCTTGCCGGCGGCGAAGTCCGGGTCGGTGAACGTGAACGTGCAGCCGCTCGCGTCCGGCTTGCATTGATGGACGATGAAGCGGTCTTGAATGAGGCCTGCGAGCGCCTCGCCTTTCGTAGCTTGCGGGCGGATTTTCACGACCTCGATGCGGGTGATCAGGCTGCGTTCGTCCGATGGATTGTCGCATTCGCCGGAGCAGATTTTCTTGATGCGGTTTTCATCGAGGCCCGCCTTCGCGAACTCAGGGCACCCCGGCTTCTGTTTGAAGGCACCGATTGCGCGCACTTCGAACGTCGGCGCAGCCGTCGCGCTGACGCGGCCGCCCATTGCCGTCTTTGCGCCATCTTTGTCGACAGCGTTGAACCAGAGCAGGATTTTCTGACCTGACGTCGCGTACACCTCACGGCGTTGCAGGCCATCCCAAATCGCCTCACGTGAGCGGCCGTCGGTATGCACGGCGGCGAGGCCGCCGGTCGTGAAGAAGCCGCCTTGGCGTTCGACCTCGCGCGTGCGCAAGCCGCCCAACTTCAACAGTTGGTCGGGCGGAATGCTTTGCGAGTGCGGGTCTTCGTCGTCGACGTCCGCGCTTGGCAGCATCAGCGCGCGCCAGTCGGCGTCGATCGGCCCGCGCGTGTCGGTGTTGCCGCGGCGTGCGACCTGTTTGTAACCGGTGCCGGGACGGGCGCCATGGGTGTCGCTCGAGCCGATGAAGCCCCAGTGGAAGCGGGTTGCCTGGGCCGCGTCATCGAAGTGCGTCGACGCGATGGCCGCTTGAACCGACTTGCCGGGGCGATAATTCATCGCGGGCAGGAAGCAATCCGTGCATTGACCGGAGTCGAGCCAATCCTCCGGCGTCGCGCCCGGAACCGCGAGGTGACCTGCCGAGTTCATGTCGACATAGTCCTGCCGCGCCTTGGCCGCGCGCGCCGCGCACTCTTTCGTGTCAAGCTTGGCCTTCAGGCAGCGTTCTTCGATGAGTTCGCCGGCGCGCCAGCAGCCCGGTTTGAAGTTCGCGGTCGGCGGCGGGCATGTTCGCGCGCCGTCGGCACCGGACACAACTTCGGACCAACTGCGATACTCTTCGGAGTTTCCGTGGCCGGAATAGACTTCGATCAGCGGAATCTTGTCGGCGCGTTCGTCGGGGCCCAGCGCCTTTGCCCAGTTCGCGCCGGGCGGTGTCGAGAGGCCCCAAGACGACCCGTGCGGGATGATGAGCGGCGACAATTTCTGTTCGTCGAGCAATTTGCGGATCAGCTCGCCTGGCCGCCCGGCCCATTCGATGCAGTCGGCACCCAGCTTGTCGGATGGCGTGTTCGGATCGCAGGACGGCACTTCGCGCGTTGCGGTCATGAAGCGATTGAAGTCGAAATACGCTTGGCGGTTCGCGAAATCCCTCAGCGGCACGAGCGGTGAGATGCCGGCGGCAAGGCGCGAGGCGCTGTCCCTGTCGCCGGCTGCGATCGGGCGGGCCGAGACTTTCGCGTCGTCGAGGTCGCGGAAGATGACATTATGGTGGCCGTAATGAAGCTCGGGCGTGCGGCCGACTTGCGTCCACTCGAAGCCGATGAACGACACGAGGTCCGGGTTCGCGTCGTCGCCCGCCACTTTCTGGCAGGCGCGCACGGCGTCCTTCACGATCTTCCAGCGCTTCGGCGTGATCGATTCCGCGTGATCGGTCGATGCCCAAAAGTCGAGCGCTGAGCAGTAGCGCGCGTAATCGCAAGCGTCGGCCAACGGATGCGTGCCGGCGCCGCCAAGCAACGGCAGCGCGAGCTGGAATGCGTCGGCCGAGATCGTCGTGTGGACGTGGAGGTCGCCGAACAGGATTTGGCGCGTGCCGCCGTCCGGCGCGGTCGAGGCGGCGCGCGCGGCGATGACGTCCGCAGGGATCGCCTTGCCCGCGATCTCACCCGCGCCGTGTTCGCTCCCGAACCAACCGCCACGGGCGCCGAACCAGTAGATGCCGCCTAAGACGGCCATCAGAAGCACGGCAGCGACTATGGCGATCACGATGCGGCGCATGCAGACGCTCTTCCCTTCGACGCGGCGGCATTGATGCCGACTGTTGCGACGAGGCTACGCCGCCGACGGCCGCGCGTGAAGCGGGGACGCGGTGCGGCCGCTTGTCAGTCCCGGCAGGCGGCGCCGGTGCGCTGCTTGAGCGTCGCGCAGAGTTGCGCCGCTGTTGCCGTGTCGCCTTGCGCACGCAGGAGCCCCGCGAGGTTTTCGGTCGCGGCTTTGTGCAGCGGCGCGTAGACCAGAACACGGCGGTACCAGGATTCGGCGTCACCCGGCGCGCCGTTGTCGCGGTGTCTATCCGCGATGACGACGCCGAGCTCTGCATACCACGGGCGAATGCGGGCTGCCTCTTTGTCATAAACACGTGTCATCGCCGCGTAGGCGCGCTCGAAATACGGCAGCGCTTCGGCCTTGCGACCCGAGATTTCCAGGACATCGCCGATATTGATCAGCGGCCCCCACGCATTCTGATCGAGCGCCACCGCGCGCTGATAAGAGGCGATGGCTTCCTCGAATTCGCTCGACGCGCCTTGCACGAAACCGAGCGCCTTGTGGGCCGCGGGATCGTTCGGTGCGAGCGCGACTGCACGGGCCGCGAGCGTGCGGGCGCGCGTCAACAGTCTTGCCGCCGCGGCGGATTTCGTCCGGCCGCTTTTCAGAGCGTCTTCAAGCCGGGTGAATTCGGGTGCACCCGGCTCGTCGGGCCAGCGGATCACCTTTTGCACCAGGGCGTTCGCGAGGCCCGCAAGCGCCGGTGCATGGTCGGGCCGCTCGGTCAACACACGCTCGAACAGCGTGATCGCCGCTTCGTTGTCCGTTCGTTTATACTGAAAGTAGAAGTCGTTCGCGCGTTCGACCAAGGTCGTGGCGTTGCCGTCCGCAGGCGCCCGCGATGCCGGGCGTAGAAGAAACACAACAAGCGCGATCGCAAGCATAAGGGCAGCCGCAGCTCCGAAGGCGGACAGCGAGAAGCCGCGCGCGTTCGGTGTCTGCGCGGGAACGGGCGTCGCCCCCTCCCCCGTCCCGACCGCGGCAATTAGGCGGTAGCCGCGTTTCGGCAAGGTCTCGATATAGGCCGGGGTCTTCGCGTCGTCGGCCAATGCCTTGCGCAGGCGCGAGACCGCGCGGGCGAGCGTGTCGTCGCCCACCACGACATCCGGCCACAGGGACTCCATAATCTCGTCTTTGGTGAACGCCTTGCCTGGACGCGACGCGAGCAGGAACAAAAGGTCCATGACCTTCGGTTCCAGACGCTCCGTCCCGCTTTCGCCGATGAGTTCGCCGGTCGTGTGCACGGCCCGCCACGCGCCCACTGTGATCGTGTCGGGCGGTGGATTTTCCGGCAATTTCTGGGCCCTCAGAACTTCGTCAGGAAAAAAGGAGGCGTTCGTCCTTACACTATACGGACGATCTGATAGCGCCGGAAGCGGTGTAAGAAGGAACGTGCCCATGCGCCGCCTGATCGTCTTCAGCTTTGCCGCCGCCTTGTCGCTTGCCGTCCTGCAAGCCTGGGCAGAACCTGTCGCCGAGCGGCGCTTTAGCCCACAGGAGGTCGGTGCCGATTTCGCGGAACTCTACCCACGGCTTGCCGCTTCGCATTTCGGCCTCTTCGCGCGGCGGGCGAAGGGTGAATACGACGCGCTGTTCCGTACGATGGCAGCCGCGTTCGACCGACCGATGACCGCGGTCGATGTTCGGGTTGCGTTTCAGAAGTTCTTGGCATTCGGGCGGGTCGCCCACGCGCGGATCGAGTTCCCTGGCGAGGCGTACGGTGCCTATCGTGACGGCGGCGGGCGAACGATGCCGGTCTTCATCCGGGTGAAAAGTGGGCGGGTGTTCGTCGCCGAGAACGGTAGCGAGACGCCAATCGCGCCCGGCGACGAAATCGTGGCGCTGAACGGCGCGCCGATTGGTGACTGGCTCGTGCGGTTGGGCGCGCATGTGTCGGCGGACAACGACTACATGTTGCACACGCTGCTCGAAAACCGGTTCGCGGCGCTGTTGTGGTTGGAACTTGGACCGATCGACAGCTTCACGCTTACCGTGCGCGACGTGCGCGGCGTCTCGCGCGAGGTCGTGGTTCCGGCCCGCACGCGCGCGGAAATCAAAGCGACCTTTGCACGTCAGGCGCCAAGGCTTGAGCTCGATTGGGATGCGCGCGTGTTCCGGATGATCGGCAGCGTGGGCTATCTGCGGCCCGGACCTTTCTACAACAACGACCTCAATGCGACGAATATCTGGGACACGACCAACTTCCGCAATTTCATCGATGCGTCGTTCGCGTCCCTGATGCGCGCCGATGCGCGGTCGCTCGTGATCGATCTGCGCGACAATCCCGGCGGCGACAACTCGTTCAGCGACCTTATGGTGGCCTGGTATGCCTCGAAGCCGTTTCGCTTCTGCCGCGATTTCCGCGTCAAGGCGAGCGCGGCTGCGATTGCCGCGAACGCGAAACGCGTCGCGATGGCGCCGGACGACAAGGAGGGAATTTCAGCAAAGTTCGCAGCCGCCTATGCCAGACACCGTGTCGGCGACGTGTTCTCGTTCGAGATTCCCGAGGTGCAACCGCGCGCCGGCGCCCGCTTTACCGGCAAGGTCTATCTGCTGATCAACCGCCATTCCTATTCGAACGCGGTGCAGGTCGCGGCGCTGTCGCAAGACTACGGGTTTGCGACGATCGTGGGTGAGGAGACATCCGACCTCGCGACGACGCTCGGTGCGATGGAGCACTTCACCTTGCCCCGCACCGGCATCGAAGTCGGATTCCCGAAGGCGCATATCATCCGCGTCAACGGCGACACGCGGCCGCGGGGCGTGGTGCCGGACAACGCAATCGATACGCCGGTCGTCGAACCGCAGGCGGATGTTGTGCTGCAGCGGGCGCTGGCGATTGCGGCGGGGCGATGAGGCGGTTTGATTGGTGTCTTTAGTCCTTGACCGGCTGGCCCCGTGTCCAGCGCGCGATGTCGGCTGTCTCATCGATCGCATATTCGAGTTCGATCACGGTGATGGGCATGCCTACGCGCAGACCCACATAATCGGTGACGGTCTTGGTCACACCGTCATAGGCGATTGGGATCGCGTGTGTGGGGTTGTCGATGCTCGCGTCTCTGTATTCATCGAACAGCCAGAAGAACTCGGCATCCCGGAACTTCTCATGGAGCGCTCGCACGCGATCGACCGGAATTGTCGCGTGGCGGGTGCCCAAGACGGCGACGTACCCATTGCCGACGTAAGTCACCCTGCCGTCGCCGGTGATCTCGACCGAGTAGTCGGGGCAGGAACCTTCGCACCACGTCCGCGTGAGCTTGATCCGCAGTGAGTTCCAATCATCAATCTCCGGCATCGGCATGTATGTTGGCGGGCGACGCTCGTAGACACCGTGCTTTGCGTTCCACACGCGGTCAGTGATCGCGGCGAACAACAACGCGGCGATCAGCATGGCTGCAACGCCTGCCGAGACCTGCAGAGTCTTCACTTTGCGCCGTCACCAAGCCGCCGCTTGAACAGCGAGAGCAAGCGCTCCCAATGGCGTTCGGCGGCGGCTTTTTTGTAGACGGGGCGGGCCGGGAACGCGAAGCCGTGTTCGGTGCCGGGGTAGATTTCGACCTCGGCGGTCGCGTTCGCTTCGTTGAGCGCCTTCTTCAGCGGTTCGACTTGCTCCAACGGCATCCAGCGGTCGGTTTCGGCGCAGGCGAAGTAGAGTTCGGCTTTCGCCTTCGCCGCCACGAGGTGCGGGCTGTCGGGTTTGTCGGTGAGGAGGCGCACGCCGTAGATCGACGCGGCCGCAGCCACTCGGTCGGGGTGGCGTGCGGCCGCGTTGATCGCGAATTGGCCGCTCATGCAATAGCCCACGGTGCCGACCTTGCCTTTGCTTGCGGCGGGGTCCTTTCCGGCGAATGCAAGAAGGGCGTCGGTGTCGTCCATGATCTTGGCGATGGTCAGGCTTTCCATCAGCTGCATCATGCGCTGGCGTTCGGGGGCGTTCGGGTCGGCGGGGAGCGGGCCCAGCTCCATTACGCCGGCGCGGTAGTACAGGTTCGGCAGCATCACGTAGTAGCCGACGCTCGCGAAACGGCGCGCCATGTCGCGGAGTTCTTCGCGGATCGCGGGTGCGTCCATATAGAAGAGGATGATCGGGTGCGGGCCGCCGCGCTCCGGATGAACGACGAACGTGCTCATCCGTCCGTCCTTGGTTTCGATATCGAGTTGGCGTTCGATCATGGCGTGCGGCCCCTTCGCTTCAGGCAACTTGAGCAGGGATGAGGAGCGCGAGCAAGGCGGCGGCGATCATGAACTGGGCGGCGATGTATGTGAGCCAGACTGCTTCGTTGATCGCCGGAAACGGCGTCCAGAACTTGCGCACGGCGATGAGCGAGTCCGAGAGCGCGAAGACCGCGGCGCCCGCGCCCAACATCCACGATGCCTCACGGACGGAAAGCGCGGCTGCAACCATCGCCATGATGACTGCGAAATACGCGAACACTGGCAGACGCATTCGGCCGAGTCTGGGCGCCAGGTAGACGACGAACGCACCGGCCGCGACTACTGCGAGGACGATCGCCACCAGCGCCGCGCCCTCGGGCATTTGCACGCGCGGCAAAAACGCCACGAGATACGCGACGTGGGCCGTCAAGAAGCTCGCGAGACCCGGGACGAAGTATTTTTCCTTCAATGCCAAGAAGAAGTCGCCGAGTGCCGAGAGTGCAAGCGCCGTGGCGAGGATCAACAGCCCGCCGGTGTAGGCGCCCACAACACCGAGATAGGTCAGCGGCAGAATTGCGAGCAATGCGATCGGCAAGGTCTTGAGCACCGTGCGGACGGTCGAGACGGGGCCGTTCACGAAGGCCAGATACACCAGCGCCAACAGCAGGGCGCCGCCCGCAATTGAGATGCGCAGCGCGTCGAGGCCGTCGCCGCGGGCGAGGAGTTGATCGAGCATCCTACGTTTTCTTGCGCATGTGCTTCTTGACGCTGTCGACGTCGTCGAGTTGCACGAGCAGACGGGTCAGCGCGCGCTCGTCCTCAGCGGTGAACGCGTACGCCGGATCGCGCGCTTTGCGCGCAAGCGCGCCCAGCGCATCGCCGATGCGGCCCAGCTGGCGGCCGTAGCTGCCGACTTCGTCCAGCACACGACGCTCGATCTCAGGCTCGGCCGAGTTGCCGAGATTGATGTTGAGCCCGATCCAGGTCCACGGGTTGATCGTCTGCGTCACGTCGCCGGACAGTGGCCACTGGAACGTGGCCGGAACGGGCGACAGGCGGAATTGCGGCATAGCGGGCTCCCTGACCGAACGTGAACGACTTTGTGCCAAGTCTGCGTGGCACTGTCATGTGCGCCGGCTGCGGCGTTAACCCAGGGTCCTCTTGATCCAGCGCAAGGCGCGACCGCCGCTTACTGCGCAGGTTGTTGCTCACAGGCTGCCGTTCGGCGGCCGGCGGGTTCCCCCCACCGGCCGCGGTGGCCAGCCACGCGGCGGCGCTCGGACTGGACCCCCGGGCGTCGCTGCGGCGGCTTCTCGGGTGCTTTCCCCTTGATTTTCGCTCGGCGTCCTGCGGCAATGGCCCCCTTGGGGGACAGTGTCATGAGACGGGTATTGGTCTTGGTCGCGCTGGCCGCGTTCGCGCTCGCCGCGGGCGACGCCGATGCCGCGAAGCGCAAAGGAAAAGGTAAGCGGCCGACCGCGGAACCTGCCGTCCAAGAGCGGACGCCGCATGAAACGCGCGACGACAACACGCTGTGCAATGGCGGCATGATGGTGACGGCGGACGACCAGATCCGCGGCTGCAGCGCCCTGCTCAAAAGGCGGCTGACGCGCGATGCGAAAGCCACGATCTTCTACAATCGCGGCAACGCCTATGTCGCGAAGAACGATTTCGGGCGTGCGATCAGCGACTACACCGAGGCCTTGGCCTTGAAGTCCGATTATCCGCAGGCACTGTTCAACCGGGCGGTGGCGCACCGGGTGAGCGGCAATCCGCAAAGCGCGGTCGGCGATTTCTCGGCCGCGATCGCTTTGGCCCCGGGCGATGCCGACGCCTTTACCGGCCGCGGCATGGCGCAGGCGGCGCTGGCAAAGCATCAAGAGGCGCTCGACGACTTCAACCGGGCGCTGACGATCAAGCCCGATCATATGACGGCGCTCGTGCAGCGGGGGCATGCGTTCGTGCGTGCTCACCGTTGGGCGGAGGCGATTACCGATTATTCGGCGGCCCTTTCGATTTCGACGGCGGCCGTCGAGGCGATCTATGGGCGCGGCGTCGCGAAGGTCTATGCGGGCGATGTCGCCAGCGGCCAGGCCGACATGACGCAGGCGATGGTCATCGATTCCGGCGTCACCGCGCGCATGACGACGCAAGGCATTCCGCCGCCGCAGATTCGCAGCGCCGGTTCCTTCGAGCCTGCAAAGGCGACGCCGCAATTGCCGCCGACGATCGCTCCGCCGCAGCCGCCGACTGCCGTGTCACCCGTCGTCGAATCCACACCAACGGCAGCTCCGCCCGCCGTTGCGCAACCGGCGGCAGATCCTTCGCCCGCGAAGGTGGACGAGAAAGTCTCGACGATGAAGCCGATCCCTTAATGGGACACGCCGGCGCGCGCGTCAGTGTGACAAGCGGTCTTGCGTCAGCGCCTTTTCGCTGAAGCGGAAGACGATGTTCGGGTCGACCTTCAGGAGCTTTTCGTCCTTGCCCTTGTAGTCGAGCGCGCCGAGCAAATGGCGGATGACGTTGAGGCGGGCGACCTTCTTCACGTCCGCCTTGACCACGTGCCAGGGCGCCGCGTCGTGGTTCGTGTGCATGAACATCGCGTCGCGCGCTTCGGAATACTCGTTCCACTTCTTGATCGCAGCCGCGTCGATCGGACTGATCTTCCACTGCTTCAAGGGGTCGGCGCGACGGGCGGCGAGGCGCTCTTTCTGCTCCTCCTTCGAGATGTCGAGATAGTATTTGATCAGCGTGATGTCGGAGCGCACGAGCATCGCTTCGAATTGCGGCGCCTCCTGCAGAAAGCTCTCGTATTCCTCTTCGTTGCAGAATCCCATCACGCGCTCGACGCCGGCGCGGTTGTACCAAGAGCGGTTGAACAGCACGAACTCGCCGCCCGCCGGCAAATGCGGCACGTAGCGCTGGAAGTACCATGACGTACGGTCGCGGTCGGAAGGTTTACCGAGCGCGACGACGCGCATATCGCGCGGGCTCAGGTGCTGGACGATGCGCTTGATCGTGCCGTCCTTGCCCGCGCCGTCGCGACCTTCGACGACCACGGCGACCTTGCCGCCCTTGGCGATCAAGTCGCGCTGGAACTTCACGAGCTGGACGTGGAGCTCGTAGAGCTGGGCCTCGTAATCCTTGTCGGAGATGCGGTTGCCGTTTTCTTCCTTGTCCTTGTCTTTGCCCATATCGCCACTCTCCGTTGGATACCAAGGCGACTTGAGCGGATTTCCGAGCAAAGAAAAAGGGGCCGTTTCCGGCCCCTTCGCGCTTCAAGCGGATTATTCAGGCGCGCACCAGGAGGGCTTCGGCGATCTTGCCGTGGATGAAGCCCATGACGCGGGCCAAGTGCAGGGTGAAGAGAATGCCGATCATGCCCACGATCACCAGAAGGACGAGGCCGTGCGGCGTGCTGAGCAGCGCGTCGAGTTCGGGATAGTTGTCGAGGCGCACGACGTTCTTGCCGGTCGAGAGCTCATAGAAACCGCCGGCGATGAACGAGCCCGACGTTACGCCCAAGACCACGGCCAGCGTGAAGTAGATGACGCCCAGAGGCAGCTGCAGAACCATGTAAATCAGCGAGCTCCAGGTACGGCCGTCGGCGAGGATGCGCTTGATGCGCGTCCACATCGTGCCGCCTTCTTCCTGTGTCGGCAGACGGCGCGGCATGCGCACGCCGAGCAGCGCTTCGACCACCCTGCCCTCAACCCACGAGATCACGCGGACCGAGCCGATGAAGAGCAGCGCGAACGGAATGCCGATGATCAGGATCGCCAGACCCAGCGTCAGGCTCACGCCCGTGACGGCCCAGGTGAAATAGAAGATGCCGGTCGCCAGCGACAGCAGCATATAAATCAGCGCGCCGTACGCGCGGGGATCGACCAGCACGCCGAACAGGCCGGGCCCTTTATCGACGGCTTCGCTTTCGTCGCTGCGGGTCGGGAACGGGCTTTTGATCGCGTCTTCCATGGCGATGTACTCCTCAGCCACTTCTTGTGGCGTTCCATAGGTTTCGACAACGCGCGCCAACACTTGCGCTTCGGTTTCGTCGGGCGACTGCGCCTGCTCTGCGCGCAGATATTCTTCAGCGTCGGCGAGAGCGTCTTGGATGAGCGCGGGGGGCTGGCCCTTCAGGCACACTTTGAGTGCGTCGAGATAGGCCTTGATGCTCGGCGGCGCGGGCGCCGCGGCGGTGACATCAGCCATTCGCGCCTCCCGGTCCGACCAGCGAATCGACGAACTCGCGCAAATCGGTCCAAACACCACGCCAGGCTTGCAGCGCCTCGCGGCCGTCGGACGAGATTGCATAGTAGCGGCGCGGCGGTCCCGACATCGAGACTTCAACGCGGCTTTCGAGCAGGCCCGCTGCGTGGAGTGAACGAAGAACGGGATAGATCGCGCCCTGCTTCAAAAACGAAGCGCCGCCGGCTTTCGCACCGATCTCTTTGGCGATCTGGTAGCCGTACATCTCCTCCCCCGTCCTCTCCAGGAGTGCCAGCAGCACCATCGCGGCGATGCCGCTATGCAGCTCCTTGCGGAACTTTTTCAGGTGCGTTTCGGCGGAACTCACTGGGCCCTCCTGGTGGGTCGCCGGGGCGGCGCCGACCTCGGAGACTTTCGGCTTTCGGTATCATGGAGAGGCATATAGTGCTAAGCTCATACTAGTCAAGCGCTGCAAAGGGTTAATACTACGCGGAAAGCATTGACGTCACGAAAACGTGGCCGGTTCGCCACCGCGCGCTTAGAACGAACTGCGGATTTCACCCACTGGTTGACGAGACGTTACCTCTCGCTAGCTTGGGAAGAACTCATTGGGGGATGGGTTCCTTGCTTCGCACTGGTCTTGGACTACTGGCCGCGTTGGTTTTCGGCCTTTCGTTGGCCGCGCCCGAACCTGCGGCAGCGCAGGACGCGCTTTCGTTCCGCGTGATGCGCGAGGCGTGGACCGAGGCGGACGAGCGCGGCTTTTCCGAATTCGTGCAGGCCATCGGCAATTCGAACTGCCGGACCGTCGCGCAGTGCATGGCGAGCCCCGCCAATCCGTTTGCGCGCTCCGATCCGCCGGGAACGGCTTGGCGCGCCGATTGCGCGGACCTGCCTTACTTCCTGCGCGCCTATTATGCGTGGAAGCGCGGGCTGCCGTTTTCCTACATCTCCGCCGTGTCCCCGAAAGGCGCGACGCGCGACATCCGTTACACATCGCGCGGCAACGACATCGCGAGCCGGCGCGATATTCTCACCGGGTCGGCGAGCGGGCCTGCACTGCTCACCGATCTGCGCAACACGATTTCATCAGCGATGTACCGGTTGCATCCGGACATGGAGAACACGGACCTCTATCCCACGCGCATCGACCGCAAGTCGATCAGGCCGGGTTCCGTGCTCTACGATCCGAATGGCCACTTGGCGGTCGTCTACAAGGTCGAAGACGACGGACGAATTCTGTTCATCGACGCGCATCCGGACAATTCGCTAACGCGCGGCACGTACGGACGCAAATTCGTGCGTTCCTCGCCCGGCATGGGCGCGGGGTTCAAGAATTGGCGTCCGTTGAAGCTCGAAGGCGCATCGCGGACGCCGGCGGGGCCGCTGGTCGGCGGGCGGATCGTGTTCGCGAAGAACGCCGAGCTCGCGGATTACTCGATCGAACAATATTTCGGCAATGTCGCGCGCGGGGAAGATAGGCAATGGGCGAGCGGCACGTTCATGCTCGCGGGCCAGCCGGTCGACTACTACGACTATGTGCGCGCGATGATGGGCGGCGGATCGCTCGCCTATGAACCGCTGGCAGAGCTGCGCAACATGATGCGCGCGAACTGCGAAGACATCCGTTATCGCGAAGAGGCCGTGAACATCGCGATCCAGAACCGCATCAACTTGAAGCCTCAGCCGCCGCGCCTGCCGCCGAACATCTACGGCACGGAGGGCGAGTGGGAGGAGTTTTCGACGCCGTCGCGCGACGCGCGGCTGAAGGCGTCGTTCAAGGAGCTGCGCGACCAGGTGCAGCGCTTTGTCGAGTGGCACGCGGTCGGCGACAAGCGCGTGCACTATCAGGGCATCAATCTGACGCTCGATCTGCTTACGACCTACGACGTCGAAGCGAATGCCTGCGTCATCACGTATCTGCGCTCCAACGGAACGCCGGTGCAACTCGGTTACGAGGAAATCCGGCGCCGTATGTTTCTGATGTCGTTCGATCCCTATCACTGCATCGAGCGGCGTTGGGGCGCGACGCAGCCGGCGGAACTCGCGACCTGTCGCGACGATCCGGTGAAGGCCGAGTGGTACGCGGCGGAGCAGCATCTGCGCAACCAGATCGACCGCACTTATGACGCGCGGATGGACTTCACGCTCTTTGACTTGAAGCAGGGGCCGGGACCCGGGCGCGGCGTCGCCGCGGCGCCCGACATCGACGTCAGGGCTTACCTCGTCGGGTTGATCAACGGGCGTCCGCCTGCGGCCGCAGCCTCGTCGGCCGCGCGCTGACGGACGCCCTCAGTTTCTGCATCAGTCGTCGTTAGGCACCGGCGGCATTGGTGCGTGGAAGAACAGCGGCGACGTTTCGTCTCCGTCGAGTTTGCCGTCGTCGTTCCGGTCGCGCTCTTTGAAGTGCTCCTCGGCGCGACGCATGAATTCGCGGCGCGTGACCTTGCCGTCGCCGTCTTCATCGGCGCTGTCGCGGAAGTGGTTGCCATGACGCTGGATGATAACGACGCGCTCGTCGCCACCGTCCCGGAACATCATCACGTTCGGCGGCGTCTGCATCTGCCCTTGGGGCGGCATCGGCGGCACGGGGGGCACCGGCGGGATCGGCGGCACGGCGGGGATGCCCGGGACCGCTGGCATTTCGCCCGGACCGCCCATGGTGCAGACGCAGGTTTGCGAGCGTTCGATACGCTTTTCGACCTGCTTCTCTTTCTCCTTGGCCACCGCGGGCGCGGCCAAAACCAACGCAGCACCCGCCAACATCAGAATTCGCGAACTCATGAACTGCTCCCTCACGCGACCGTTTCATCGCGCGGGGACTGTCGTTAAGGCGCGTCACGCTAATTTGTCTGTACGCGGAGGGTTCGTGGCGCAATGCTTCAGTCCTCATGGGGCGACAAGATTTGACACACATTAACTTCACTTCACCTTGGCGCCGCGCGCGCCGGCGATAAGGTTCGGTCGATGACCGAGGCCGCGCCGCACGTTCTAATCGTCGACGACCATCGCGACATCCGCGATGCGCTCTCGCGCTATCTGCAGGACAATGGGCTGAAAGTGACGATGGCGGAGTCCGCGGCGTCGGCGCGGCGCGTTCTCAGCCAGCGCGAGATCGACCTTGTCGTGCTCGACATCATGATGCCGGGCGAAGACGGTCTCAGCCTTTGTCGCAGCGTGCGCGAGCATCGGGGCACGCCCGTCATCTTCCTGAGCGCGCGCACCGAAGAGCTCGACCGCATTGTGGGGCTCGAGGTCGGCGCGGACGATTATGTGACAAAGCCGTTCAGCCCGCGCGAGTTACTCGCGCGCATTCACGCGGTGCTGCGACGCACGAACGAATTGCCACCGGGGCAGCGGCCAAAGACCGGCAGCCGCGTACGCTTCGGCGCCTGGATGCTGCACGGGCCGGAACGCCAAGTCGTTGGGCGCGACGGTGTCGTCGTGTCGCTGAGTTCGACGGAGTACGCGCTGCTCGCCACGTTCCTTGAGCATCCAAACGTCGTGCTGACGCGCGACCAACTGCTCGACCGCATCAAGGGGCGCGGCGCGGATGAAGTGTTCGACCGCTCGATCGACACCCAGATCAGCCGGCTCAGGCGCAAACTCGAGGAGGACCCGCGCAACCCGAAGCTGATCAAGACGGCGTGGGGCGCGGGCTATCTGTTCGCGAGCGCGGTGGAGCACGCATGAGCTGGCTTTCCCCCCGCACGGTTCGCGGCTGGTTCGTGCTGATCGTGCTCGGCGCGCTGATCGTTTCGCAGCTCGCGTCGCTCGCGCTGCTTGCCAGCCAGCAGACGTTCTTGCGCTCGGCCTTGCATGAGGCCGAAGCGTTCCGCCGAACCGCGGGCATTGTGCAGCTCGCCAAAGACGCCAACGAGACCACGCGACGAACGATTGAGGAGACGGCGAGCGGTCCGTCCTTCCTGGTGCGGTTTGGGCGAGAGCCGTTGGTCGCAGCCGATGAGCGCAACGTATCGCTGAGCGCGGCTTTGGCGCGCAGCGCGGGAACGGAAGCGGAATCCGTGCGCGTGGCCTGGGAAGACGCCGCGCGGACCTTCACGTTCGAACAGTTTCAAGAGAGCATCAACGACCGGCGCACGATCATCATCACCGGCCGTGCGCCGACGAGCATCGAGGCGGTCGAACAGTTCCGCCGCTTCCATGTGCCGGGCCAAGCATCGCCGCATGTCGAGGTTCCGATGCCCGCAGTCCCGGCGATGCCGCCCGTGCCGCCCGTTCCACCTGTACCGCCGATCGCGATTGCGCCGACGCTGGGCTCCGGCGACGTGCTCGAGTGGGCGTTCACGGCGGCGACGCCCGCGGTCGCGGGGCAGCGCATCGACCCGCCCGACCGGCTCGACATTTCTGTCGCGATGGGGCCGTCGCTCTGGCTCAACGTGTCGGCTCTGCCGCCGGCGGTGCCGTCGGCGATGTGGCCCCTGATCCTGACCGGGCTGCTTGCCGTCGTGTTGGTCGCAATCGCTGCGGTGTGGGCGGCAGGACGCGTTGCGCGGCCGATCGCGGGGCTGACGACGGCGGCTGAGCGTCTGGGACGAGGGGACGCGCTGTTTCTTGCGCCGGAAGAAGGTCCGCAGGATGTCAAAGCTGCGGCGGCGGCGTTCAACACGATGGCCACGCGCCTGCGCCGCCTGATCGAAGATCAGCGCGCGTTGCTGTCGGCAGTCGGGCACGATCTGCGCACGCCGATCGCTTCGCTGCGGATCCGCACCGAACTCGTCAAAGATCCCGAGTTGCAGGGCCGCATGCTGAATTCGCTGAGCGAGATGGAGCGGCTGACCGAAGCGGCGCTGGC
>JAEUML010000352.1 GCA_016792785.1 Alphaproteobacteria bacterium | reverse complement strand
TAAGGGGTCGCGCATGATGGCTTGGTAGCCGCCGAAGCTGCCGTCGCCTTTGACGAGTTTGTGGCCGCGGCGTTCGAGGTCCTTGCGTACATCGGCGCCGATGCCGGTTTCGAGCATGAGTTCGCCGACGCCGGCGGAGTCCTTGCGCGACCAATCTTCCGAGCTTTCGTGGCGGAAGCGCGCGGCGTCGCCGGCTTCCTGCACGTTCAGGCCGAAGTCGATCATGTTGACGAGGACTTGCACGTGGCCTTGGGGCTGCAAATCGCCGCCCATGACGCCGAAGCTCATCCAGGGTTTCCCGTCCTTCATGACGAAGGCGGGGATGATCGTCTGGAACGGCCGCTTGCCCGGTGCGTAGACGTTGGCGTGGCCGGGTTCGAGCGCAAAGAGTTCGCCGCGGTCCTGGAACATGAAGCCGAGGCCGTCCGGGACGAGGCCCGAGCCCATGCCGCGGTAGTTCGATTGGATCAGGGACACCATCATGCCGTCTTTGTCGGCCGTTGTGAGATATGTCGTGTCGCCTTGGCGGAGCTTGATCTCGCCAGGCGGCACGGCGGGGTTCGCGCGTGCCATATCGATGAGTGCGCGGCGCTTCTGGGCGTAGGCGTCCGATATCAGCTCGGCGATCGGGGCCTTGTAGGTCGCTGTGTCGGCGTAGAATTTCGCGAGGTCTTCGAAGGCGAGACGCTTGGCCTCGACCATCACGTGCAGCGCGTCAGCGGAGCCGCGCCCCATCTTCTTCAGGTCGTAGGCTTCGAGCATCTTCAGCATCTGGAGCGCCGCGATGCCTTGCGTGTTCGGCGGCAGTTCGTAGACGTCATAGCCGCGGTAGTTCACACCGACGGGATCGACGAAGTCGCCGGTGTGGGCGGCGAAGTCTTCGTAACGCAGGTCGCCGTCGATGCGTTTGAAGTAGGCGTCCATCGTGCGCGCGAGTTCGCCCTTGTAAAATGCGTCCCGACCGCCTTTTGCGAGCGCGTCGTAGGTGCGCGCGAGGTCCGGGTTCTTGAAGACCTGGCCGTGGGCGGGCGCCTTGCCGTCGATGAGGTAGGTGCGCTTGGCGTTGTCGATTTCCTCTATGTCCTTGGCCATGCGCTCGAAGCCGCGGAAATTGCGCGCCCAGTAGTGGGCGATGAGCTGCGAGACCGGGAAGCCTTCGCGGGCGTATTGCGTCGCGGGGCTAAGCACGTCCTTCATCGGCAGCTTGCCGAAGCGCTGATGCAGCGCGAACCAGCCGTCGACGGCGCCGGGGACCGTGACTGTCAGCGAGCCGTGCGAAGGCATGGCTTTGCGATCGCCGAGCTTTTTCTTCAGGTCTTCAAGGCTACGGCCCATCGGCGAGCGGCCGGAGCCGTTGTAGCCGTAGAGCTTTTTCGTCTTTGGGTCCCAGACGATGGCGTAGAGGTCGCCGCCGATGCCGCAGCCTACGGGCTCCATGAGGCCCAAGGCTGCGTTCGCCGCGATGGCTGCGTCGATGGCGCTGCCGCCCTTCTTCAAGATGTCGACGGCGATTTGGGTGGCGAGCGGCTGGGCGGTCGCGGCCATGCCGTGCTGTCCCAGGACTGGCGCGCGGGTCGCGAACGGCTCGCCGGTGTAGCGGTCGCCGCCGCCGGGAGCTGCCGTGGGGGCGTCTTGCGCGAACGCGGCGGTCGTCATGAGCGTCAGTCCTATGATGGCGGTCGAGATACGCATCGTGTCCCCTTTGCTAATGCAATTCGCCGTCCCGGCCGAACGGACCGCGACGCGGTTGACAAGTTTGGCGCCGTATCAGTGCGGTGCGGGTTTCGGCGGTGGAGGCGGGGGGCAGGGGAAGTCGCGCTCGAGCGTCTTTTGCGCGAGGCTCGCGGCGGGGCCGTCGAGCAGTTGCGGGTTCGCGTCGCCGAAGCGGACGATGCGACCGGCGAGATCGCGGAACGAGATGAAATCCGGCATGCGCACGCAGGCTTCCTTCGAGGAGAAGGGCATGCCTTTGACCATGGCATCGATACGGGCGTCCTCGCGCGCCTTCAGCGACACCGCGAAGCCTTGCAGGAACGTGCGGCAGTCGTGCGGCGCGCGCGCGTTCTCGACGCTCTCGATCGCCGCATAGCTGCGGCACGAATTGACGAGGTCGCGGCCGGTTTTGATGTCGAGGGCAGAAGCCGCGGTGGAAAGCAGGCCCAACGCAAGGACGGAGGCGGCGAGACTGCGCATTGGTGATCTCCTGGAGGCAACGCCCATTTACCCGCCCAAGGGTAGGGCGTGATAGAGGTTTGGACAACCCGCTTTGCAAGGACCAAGGGCCACGCCATGCTGGACGCCGTCATACGCCCCCATATCGACAAGCCGTTGGCTGCGGTCGCCCACCATGCGGTGCGGCTTGGGGTCAGCGCCAACGCCGCGACGCTGGCGGGCTTTACGTTGGGCATGGCGGCGGCGGGGCTGATCGCGGCACAACTCACCTGGGTCGCGCTCGGCGTGCTCCTCGTCAGCCGCTTCTTCGACGGGCTGGACGGGGCGATCGCCCGACGGACCCAGCCGACCGACCTCGGTGGCTATCTCGACATCACGCTCGACTTCATCGTCTATGCGTCTGTCGTGTTCGCGTTCGCGCTCGCGGACCCTGCGCGAAACGCGCTTGCGGCTGCGTTCCTCACCACGAGTTTCATGGCGCCGGCGGCGACGTTTCTTGCCTACGCGGTCTTTGCGGCAAAGCGCGGCATCACGACTGAGATTCGTGGCGCGAAGTCGCTTTACTACCTTGGAGGGCTGACGGAAGGCACGGAAACGATCCTAACGCTTTGTCTGATGTGCGCGTTCCCGGATTGGTTCGCGATCATCGCCGTCGTCTATGGGCTGATGTGCTGGATCACCGGTGGCACGCGGATCGCCGCCGCTGTCGCGACGTTTGGGGATGCTGCTGCTGCAGGTGTCATGGTCCGCGAAGGGACGGATGTAACCCCATGATGGAACCCACCGACGCGCAGGCGCAGATCGTCGAGGCGGTCGGGCGGATTTGTGACAGGTACGACGACGCCTATTGGCTGGCGTGCGATACCGATCACCGGTTTCCCGACGCGTTCGTGCGCGACATCGCGAGCGCGGGCTATCTCGGCATCGCGATGCCGGAGAGCGTGGGCGGGGCGGGGCTCGGCGTCACGGAGGCGGCGCTGATGATGCATCGCATCGCCTCGTCGGGGGCGGGCATGGCGGGCGTGTCGGCGGTGCACATCAACATTTTCGGACCGCATCCGATCGTGCTGTTCGGCAGCGTCGAGCAGAAGCAGCGCATGCTGGTGCCGCTGATCAAGGGCGAGACGCGGTGCTGCTTCGGCGTGACGGAGCCGGACGCGGGGCTCGACACGTCGTCGATCAAGACGAAGGCGGAGCGCTCCGGCAACGGCTGGGTCGTGAACGGGCGCAAGATGTGGACGACGACGGCGCAGTCGGCGACGCATATCCTGTTGCTTGCTCGGACGTCAGCGAAGGGTAAGAAGCCGACGGACGGCTTGAGCCTGTTCTACACGGCGCTTGACCGCACGCATGTCGACGTGCGCGAGATCGCGAAGATGGGGCGGCATGCCGTCGATACGAATATGCTGTTCATCGACAATCTGCCGGTGCCGGCGGACGATCTGATCGGTGAGGAAGGCAAGGGCTTCGACCAACTGCTGCACGCGTTCAATCCGGAGCGCATTCTGATTGCGGCGGAGGCGATCGGCGTCGGTCAGGACGCGCTGCGCCGGGCTGCGAAGTATGCGCGCGAGCGCGTCGTGTTCGGGCGTCCGATCGGACAGAACCAGGCGATCCAGCATCCGCTCGCGCGTGCGTGGGCGGAGCTTGAGGCCGCGTGGCTGATGACGATGAAGGCGGCGTCTCTCTACGATGCGGGCAAGCCGTGCGGCGTGGAGGCGAACGCCGCGAAGTATCTGGCCGCCGAAGCCGCGTTCAAAGCCTGCGAGACCGCGGTGATGACACACGGCGGTATGGGCTATGCGCGCGAGTTCCACGTCGAACGCTTGTTCCGTGAAGTGCTGATCGCGCGC
>JAEUML010000337.1 GCA_016792785.1 Alphaproteobacteria bacterium | reverse complement strand
GTTCCGCTGCCCGCAAGGAAGCCGGGCAAAACCATCACCGGGTGCCCGTCCCCTTTGGGGGCGAAACTCAGGAGCGGCGAGGCCCCCTGCAGACTTACCAGTTCGGCCAGCGCCCGTCCGCCTTCGGTCAAAGCCAGCGCCAATGAAGGGGCTTTGATCTTCTCCACGCCGAATGACGCGGCGTCCACTACGGCCATTTGCTCTACGTCCCCGCTACCGGTGCGAGTCGACACGCTCGACAAGGTGAATAGGCTAGGCCCGTTTCGCCCGGCTTGCCAAGCCCGGCTGACGAAACAAGCAGTGTCGGATCAAGCACTTGCATAGCCTCAAACTCCCATTCTAGAGTTGGCTCTATCAATAGATATGGGCTACAACCTGTGCGATTGCGAGGGATGGATTCGATGTCCGAGGGCTATGACCGAACGGTGGACTACCCGCAGATGTCCAGGCGCGAGCGCAAGAAGCGCGACACGCGCCGCCGCATTCTCGACGCCGCGCTGCAATTGATGGCCGATCGCCCCTACGATCAGGTCCGCATCGAAGACATCTGCGTCGCCGCCGACGTCGCAAATGCGACGTTTTTCCTACACTTTCCGAACAAGTCGGCCCTCGCCCTCGCCTACAACGAAGACGTGGCGAGCAAAGTTGCCGAGCAACTCAACGGCGGCCCGATGCCCAGCGCCGAACGGCTGCGGACGCTCTTGCGCATCTACCTCGCCGAGTGGGGCGCCCACAGCCACCTGATGCGCCAGATCGTTTTGGAACTTTTGGCCCAACCGGCCTCCGGCGCAGTTTTCAACGAGGTGTCGCCGGGCCTGTTAACCCTGGTCGCCGATGTCGTCCGGGAAGGGCAATCCAACAAAGAATTTGCGGCCAAAATAGCGCCGGAAACGGCGGCATTGGCGTTGGTCGCGGCGTGGAACGCTCTGGCGATTTCTTGGGCAAAAACTGGGGACACAAAGCACGCTGCCGAGGCACACTGGCAGACGCTCGAAGTGTTTCTGCACGGCCTGGTCGCCCGCGACGGACTGTCGCAACTGTAACTCTAGCGAAGTTAAGGCCGCGAATTAACAGGAAATTTCCAGCAAATAGAACGATGACAGAGCGTCACAATACAAAATTGTGCGACGCAACATTGACCTGAACTCCATTTTCTTATATGCACCTGCGAAGTGATCCAGTGCGCTGCAAAATGCAGCAACCGTGACGGGTCCTGAAGGATGGCGTCAGCGTTTCTTCAGGCGGAGAGTCAAAACGGCAACAGGCCGGCACACGAGACAAGGGCAGGAACATGGAACAGCTTTCGGGAATGGATTCGGCGTTCCTCTATCTGGAAACGCCGCGCACGCCGATGCACATCGGCGCCATTGCCATCTACGATCCGTCCACCGCACCGAACCAATTCGTGCGCTTCAAGGACATTCTGAATTTCATCGACTCGCGCATGCATTTGGCCAAGAGCTTCCGCCGCAAGCTCGCCAACGTGCCGCTCTCGCTCGATTTCCCCTACTGGGTCGACGACGCCGACTTCGACCTCGAATATCACGTGCGCCACATCGCGCTGCCGCAGCCGGGTGACTGGCGCCAGCTCTGCATTCAGGCCGCGCGCCTCCATTCGCGCCCGCTCGACCTTTCGAAACCGCTCTGGGAATTCACGGTCATCGAGGGCCTGAACAACATCCCCGGCGTGCCGAAGGGTTCCTACGCGATCGTCTCGAAGATCCATCACGCCGCCATCGACGGCGTCTCGGGCGTCGACATCGCGAACGCCGTGCACAGCCTCGATCCGGACGGCTTCGTCAATCCGCCGGAGCGCGCCTGGGTGCCGGAGCGCACACCGACCTCGATCGAACTGCTCGCCCGCGCGCAGCTCAACACGCTTGCGACGCCCCTCCGTCTCGCGCAGACGGTGATCAAATCCGCGCCCGGCATCGCAAAAATGGTTGGCGGCCTCGCGCAAGGGAAGCTCCACACCACGATCGGCCGCGTACCGCGCACACGCTTCAACGGCTCGGTTTCGACGCACCGCGTGGTCGACGGGCGCGACTTCTCGCTCGCCGAGATCAAGGACATCCGCCTGCGCCTGCCGGGTGCCACGGTCAACGACGTCATCGTCGCGATCGTCGGCGGTGCGATGCGCAAGTACCTCAAGGGCAAGAGCGAGCTGCCGCGCGAGTCGCTGGTCTGCATGGCCCCGATCTCCGTCCGCACGCAGGGCGAAAAGAACGCGCTCGGCAACCAAGTCTCCGCCATGACGATCCCGATCGGCACGCACATCGCCGATCCGTTCGGCCGCCTCCAGTTCGTGCACGAAGAGGCGCAGGCCTCCAAGGCGCTGACGAACGCCGCTGGCGCACGTCAGATGACGGAGTACGCGCAGTTCATGCCCTCGACGCTGTCAGGGCTGGCCGCGCGCCTCTATGTGCGGCTCGGTCTCGCGAACCGCATCGCGCCGATGTTCAACACGGTGATCACGAACATTCCGGGCCCGCCGGTGCCGCTCTACATGAACGGCGCGCGTCTGGTGACCCAGTTCGGCTTGGGTCCGGTGTTCGAAGGCATGGGCATCATCCACCCGGTCTTCAGCTATTGCGGCCGCATCACGGTCGCCTTCACCTCCGACCGCTCGATCATTCCCGATCCGGAAGTCTACGCGGAGTACCTCGAAGAATCGTTCGAAGAAATGAAGGCTGCGGCCCAGAAGCGCCCGATCCCCGCGCCCAAGGTCGAGCCGGTGCCCGTCGCCCCGGTCGTCGAAGTGGTGGCCGAAGCGCCGAAGAAGAAGCGCCGCCCCGCCAAGCGCAAGCCGAAGCTCACCGTCGTTTCCGCCGCGGAGTAACGGTCCTAAACCGCCATGCCCCAGATCAAAGCGAACAACCTGACGATCGAGTACGAAGACGTCGGCCCGAAGGACGGGCCGGTGCTTCTGCTCATCATGGGGCTGGCGGCGCAAATGACGTTCTGGCCGGACACGCTGATCAAGTCGTTCACGGATGCGGGCTTCCGCGTCGTGCGCTTCGACAACCGCGACATCGGTCTGACCTCGAAACTGCACGGCAAGCGCGCGCCGAACCCGCTCGCCCAGGCCGCCGCGCGCTTTGTCGGCTTCGGCGGCTTTGCTCCCTACACGCTGCACGACATGGTGTCGGATACCGTGGGCCTGATGGACGCGCTCAAGATCAAGCGCGCGCATCTCGTCGGCGTATCGATGGGCGGCATGATCGCCCAGCTGATGGCCGCGACGCACCCCAAGCGCGTCGCCTCATTGACGTCGATCATGTCCGGCACGCTGAACCCGCGCCTGCCCGGCCCCAGCCCCCGCATCACGGTTCCGCTGTTCCTGTCGGGTCCCAAAGGCAAATCGCGCGACGCGCTGATCAAGCGCGCGATCGAGATGTGGAGCCTGATCCGCACCGAAGGCGACGACCACAGCGAGCTTGAAGCCAAGCTCGCCGCCGGTTTCGACCGCAGCTACTACCCCGCGGGCGTTCGGCGTCAGTTGGCCGCAATCATTGCGACCGGCGACTTGCGTCCCCATATCCGCAAAATTGAAGCCCCGACGCTCGTGATCCACGGCTCGAAGGACCCGCTGGCCCCGCTCGAAGGCGGCAAAGACAGCGCGCGCAACATCAAGAATGCGCGCCTCGAAATCATCGAAGGCATGGCGCACGACCTGCCGAAGAAGTTTCTGCCGCGCATCGCAACGCTGATCGTCGATCACGCGAAGCAAGCGCAGAAAGCGGCCGCCAAATCCCTGGCGGCCTGAAGACTGAAAACCCAAGACGGAGACTGACGAAAATGACGAAGACGAAGAAGACGAACGGCCGGGCCAAGGCGCACGCCAAGACCGCCGAAGTGAAGTTCGACACGACCGGCGCCCGCAAGCAGGCGGCCCACGCGCTCGCGCGCGTTCAGGACGGCCTGCGCGAAGCCGGCGAAGCGATCCGCGAAGCGGGCGAAGCGATGGGCGGCGAGAGCCGCAAGGTCGCACTGACGCTCGTCAACCACGCGCAGGACAACGTGGTCTACTCGTTCGAAGCGCTGCGCGACACGCTGCAGGCCGAGACGTTCGCCGAAGCTGTGAAGATTCAGCAGCAGGCGATGACCGAGATCTTCCGCCGCAGCCTGCGCCAGATGCGCGAAGTGGGCGAGATCGTGACGCACAGCGGCACCAAGACGCTGAAGCCGATCACGAAGTTCGTCACGTCGCTCCGCGACGCGGCCTAAAGCGAAAAGAACTCCGTCTTGAAGCCTCCTTCGCGCTCGCGCGCGGAGGAGGTTGGGGTTCTACCGATGCCCGCGGCGAAGAAAAAATCACGAACGCCTAAGAAGCCCACCGTTGTCGGCGAACGGAAACTGGGCCGCGTTCTCATCACCGGCGCCTCGGCCGGCATCGGCGCCGAACTCGCTCGCGAATTCGCGAGCCACGCTCATGCGCTCGTCCTCGTCGCCCGATCCAAGGACAAGCTCGCAGCTCTTGCCGGCGAACTGAACGCCGCGCACGACACCGACACGCTCGTCATCGTCGAAGACCTCTCGCGCCCCGGCTGCGCGAAGGCGATCGCCGATGAACTCGCCGAACGCGGCATCGAGATCGACATCCTGGTCAACAATGCCGGCGTGATCGACGTCGGCCCGTTCGCCGACACCGACGCGGCGACCTACGACAACATGGTGGCGCTGAACGTCGCGGCGGTGACGTCGATGACGTCGCTTTTCCTGCCGCACATGATCGAGCGCAATTTCGGCCGCATTCTGAACGTGGCCTCGCTCGCCGGATTTCAACCGATCCCGTCGATGGCCGTCTACGCCGCGACGAAAGCCTATGTCCTTTCGCTGACCGAGTCGCTCTCCGAAGAACTGCGCGGCACCGGCGTGAAGGTCACGGCGCTCTGCCCCGGGCTCACCGACACGAGCATGGTCGCGGGCATGAAGGCGAAATCCGAAATGGCCCGCGCAACGCCCTCAGCCCTGATCTCCGACCCGAAAGACGTCGCCAAACAAGCCTACAAGGCGACGATGGCCGGCCAAACGATCCTGGTCCCCGGCCTTCCCAACCAAATCGCCGCCGCCTGGGCCCAAGTCACCCCCCGCTGGCTCACCCGCACCGTCACCGGCTTCGCCACCCGCCAAGCCGATTGGATGAAGGCGAAGAACTAAAAGCTTCGCAAAAGGTAGCCGTCATGTCACGGCGCCCGGTAGCACACCGCCTGAATCTTGTTCCCATCCGGATCGCGCACATAGGCGCCATAGTAGTTCTTGTGATAGTGCGGCCGCGGGCCAGGCGCGCCTTCGTCGCTACCGCCATTTGCAAGGGCCGCCGTGTGAAACGCATCGACGGTCGCGCGATCCTGCGTCAGGAACGCGATGTGCACGCCGTTGCCCGGCTGGGCGCGCTTGCCGTCGAACGGCGATACGACAAAGACCTTCGGCCCCGTCGGCGTGCCATAGGCGGCAGTTCCGCCCGCTTTGAACATCACCGGATGGCCGAGCACCGCCATCACCGCGTCGTAGAACGCCTCAGACCTCGCAAAATCGTTGGTCCCGAGCGTCACGTGACTGAACATGTGCATTCCTCCTTGAGGCCGGCCCTTATTTCCGCCGCGGCCGCCACCCTAGTGCCGCCAGAACCGCCCGCAAACCGTCACCGAAAAGCGCGACCTGCGTCCTGCCTTGCACGGCGGGGTTGCGCAAAGCCGTGGCCGAATCAACGAAATCCACCGTGTCGTGGCCCCGAATCTCTTGGGGCACCCTGTCGCTAAACGCGGGGATCGGCTAGCAAGGCCCGCGCCCGCGGCGTTTGCCGGGGCCTCTCGCCTTGCATACTGACCGCCGATTTCCAGTCACGGAGCGAATTGATGCTGTTCTATCCGCAAGAGAAACTTGCGCTGTTCATCGATGGTGCGAACCTCTATTCCGCCGCCCGCGCCCTCGGCTTCGACATCGACTACAAGAAACTGCTGACCGAGTTTTCGAAGAAGGGCGTGCTGGTCCGCGCCTATTACTACACGGCGCTGCTCGAAGACCGCGAGTTCTCGCCGCTGCGCCCGCTCGTCGATTGGCTCGACTACAACGGCTACACGCTGGTCACCAAGCCCGCGCGCGAGTTCACCGACGCCTCCGGCCGGCGCAAAATCAAGGGCAACATGGACATCGAAATCGCGATCGACATGCTCGAGATCGCGCCGACCGTCGACCACATCGTGCTGTTCTCCGGCGACGGCGACTTCCGCCGCCTGGTCGATGCCGTGCAGCGCAAAGGCCGCCGCGTCAGCGTTGTTTCCACCCTGCGCACGCAGCCCGCGATGGTCTCCGACGATCTGCGCCGCCAGGCCGACCATTTCGTCGAACTCGTCGACCTCCAGCCGCTGATCGCGCGCGAGGGCATGCCGCCCCGCCAGAACAACCACGAGCGCCAAGGCGGCTACCCGGGTCCGCAACAGAGCTACATCCCGCAACCCGTCAGCCTCGACGGCGATTGACGCGGGATGCGCAGCGTCCCCGCAGCCGCACTCGCCGCCATGGAAGAGCCGCCGCACGACTGCACACTGTGTCCCCGCCTCGCGAAATACCGCGCCGACAACAAGAAGAAGCAGCCCGGCTGGTTCAACGCGCCCGTGCCGAGCTTCGGCCCACGCGACGCGCGCCTGCTGATCGTAGGCCTCGCCCCCGGCGTCGGCGGTGCGAACCGCACCGGACGCCCGTTCACCGGCGACTTCGCGGGCGAGCTGCTTTACGGCACGTTGCTCAAATTCGGCTTCGCCAAAGGCAAGTACGAAGCCCGCCCCGACGACGGCCTCACGCTCCTCGACTGCCGCATCGCGAACGCCGTGCGCTGCGTGCCGCCGGAAAACAAACCGACACCGGAAGAAGCCACGACTTGCCGGGTGTTCCTGACAGCGACGCTCGAGGGCATGACGAACCTCAAAGCGATCGTGGCCTTAGGGCGCATCGCCCACGACGCGACGCTGCGCGCCTTCGCAAAAAAGCTCGCAGCCCACCCCTTCGCCCACGGCGCGCAGCACGACCTCGGCCGCGCCACGCTGATCGATAGCTTCCACTGCTCCCGCTACAACACGAACACCGGCAAGCTCACGACGGAGATGTTCGAATCCGTGTTCGCCGACGCCCGCGCGCGCCTCAACAATCCTCGTACCCCTTGATCACCAGATCATTGCAGATGCCGGAGGGCTGACACCACGGCGAGACGCGCAAGCCCCAGACCGGTTTGCGGCACCGGCCTTGCCCTGCCGGCTGCTGCGGCGCGGGCACAGGCGCGGCGCCCGGTGGCGGCGGCGTCTTCTCCCGGCTCACCGTCGTAACACTCCGCACGGCGGGCGCCGTCTCGTCGAAGCGCGCGGCATTCGTCATCGCGAACCTTGCGCGGTAGGCCGCGGCGATGAAGTCGAGCGCATAGACGACACGCGCATCGGAATCCGTAATCACCGACGGATAGATCATCGCGATCAGCTGATACCTCTTCGCCCCAACCGGATAGGCCGCGAGCAGCAAGTCGATCCCCGTCCCGTCATCGCGCTCGACATGCGATGTCTGCACGAGCAAATCCTGCGCCCGCTTGATGCCGCTGCGCTTCGTCATCGCCTTCACGACGCCGCCCTGGAACGCGTCCATGCCTTGATCGAACCAGACGTTGACGTCGCCCGTGACGGCCTCCGGCGGAGGCACGATCAGCGCCACGCGATGGCGGCCGCGGTCCTCCGGCGACATGAGCCCTAGCGCCCCGTTCTCCGTCTGCCGCTCCCACCCTGGAAACGGCGCCGCCTGCGCAGCCATTGAACCGGCAACGAACGCAACCACAACCAGAACGATCGAACGAAGCCGCATCGAATCCTCCGCGTTGACGCCCGGTACGATAGCAGAAACTTCTTGCCGTGCATCTTGACTCCGGCGGCACCTGCGCGCACTGTGAGTGAGTACTCACTCACATCGGAGGCTCCCATGTCCGCCCAAGTGATGTACCACCCGCAAGTCGCCGCCGCGCGCAACTTGGCCGCGCCCCTTCCCGCCGCACGCATCCACTTCGATCCCATTTCCGAGAACGGCTTCTTCGCCGCGTTGAAGGCGAAGGTCGACGCCTACATGACGGGCAAACGCCCCGACGGCGGCCTGTTTGTCGCCGGAAAAGCCGCGTTCTATCTGGCCCTCGCCGCCGCACTCTACCTGATGGCGCTGTTCGCCGGCTTCTCGGGCGCGGTTACGCTTGCATTCGCCGTCGCCGCAGGGGTCGCCGCGATCCTAATGGCGATCAACGCCGGTCACGACGGCGCCCACAACATCGTCTCGCGCCAACGCTGGCTGAATCAAGCGGCGCTGAACGCGAGCTTCACACTCGTCGGCGTCGATCCCGACCTCTGGCAACTCCGCCACGCAAAGTCGCACCACATCTTTCCGAACGTGAACGGCTGCGACATCGATATCGACAGCAACGTGTTCTTGCGCCTGTCGCCGAACCACCCGCGCCGCTGGTATCAGCGCTGGCAGCACATCTACGCGCCCGTCCTCTACGCGATCGTGGGCTTCCACTCGGCGTTCGTCCAGGACTTCCAGTATCTGTTCAAGACCGAGCTCGCGAACCTGAAGAACATCCGCCATAAGCCCACGTTCTACATCGCGTTCTTCGTACGCAAGATCGTCTATGTGACGCTCGTGTTCGTGATCCCGCTCATCGTGCTCCCGTTCGCATGGTGGCAGATCGTGCTCGGCGCGCTGCTCATGAACGCCGTCGCCTCGTTCGTCTTCGTCTCGATGCTGATCGGCACGCACTTCGCCGAAGAAGCGGCCTTCCCGAACCCCGACGAAACCGGCGCGCTCGGCCACGACTTCGCGACCCACGCGCTCGTGACCTCGCTCGACTGGAACCCGCAAAGCCGTCTGGCGCAATTCATCGCGGGCGGCGCAAACGCCCACGCGGCGCATCATCTGTTCCCGCACGTCTCGCACCGCCACTACGTGCCGATCTCGAAGATGATCGAGGAAACCGCGCGCGAATTCGGCATCCGCTACAATCGCACGACGTTTTTGGGCCTGATACGCTCCCACTTCGCATTCCTCCGACGCATGGGAGCCGGATGACGCACTCGACGAAAACCAAGATCGTGGAGGCCGCCCTCGGCCTCTTCGTCCGCAAGGGCGTGATCCAAACCACGACGAAGGACATCGCCGCCGCCGCCGGCATCGCCGAAGGCACGATCTATCGCCACTTCGAAAGCAAAGACGAACTGGTCGAGCATCTGTTCGTCGCAAACTACGTGCCGCTCGCCAAGACACTGGACGGCATTCAGCGCCACAGCGCCACGACCATGCGCAAACTCGAATCGATCGTGCGTTATCTCTACAAGACGTTCGACGAAGACCCGACGCTGTTCACGTTCATGCTGATCACCCAGCACGACGCCGTCGACAAAGTTCCGCCCGGCACGACCACCCCCGTTGCCGTCGTGCGCAAGGTCATCAAGGAAGGCATGAAAGCGGGCTCCGTCCGCACGATGGACGCACAAACCGCGACACACTTGGCGGTCGGCCTGATCCTTCAACCCGCCTCCGCCCACATCCACGGCGAACTTTCAGGCACGTTGAGCCAGCGTGCGACCGACGTGGTCGCAGCGCTCGATCGCTTACTTCGACCCTAAGGGCACCTGAACGGCCAGCGCCTCCGTCACCACCTTGCCGTCGACCGGTTTGCCCGGTTCGAGCCCGAGCAGATGCATCACCGTCGGATGCACGTCGATGATGTCGAGCTGCGGAATCTCCTTGGCCTGCGCCACCCCGGCGCCCCACGCGTAGAACACGCCGTGCATCTCAGGGACCGATGGGTCGTAGCCGTGCGACGCCTTTAGCCCGCCAAGATCGCCCGGCACGAAAATGTCGGACCAGAACCACGTCATCCCCATGAGATGCGCGTACCACGGCAGGCTGCTTGCCGGCGCGATGTAGTACGGCGGCTTCGCGACAAGCATCAGATCGCCGACGCGCGAGCTGTTGCCCAGACGCGAATACGGCGGGTGCTGCCCCGTGCGATAGACAGTGAACGCTTGGCTGTATTGCGCCAGCGCCTTCTCGACCCGCTCAATGCTCTCGCCTTTGTCGAGATAGAGATAGGCGCTGC
Source organism: Alphaproteobacteria bacterium (assembly GCA_016792785.1). Taxonomy (GTDB): domain Bacteria; phylum Pseudomonadota; class Alphaproteobacteria; order Micropepsales; family Micropepsaceae; genus SZUA-430. The sequence goes on along the minus strand of JAEUML010000337.1, from coordinate 12,047 downwards.
CGCCGTCGCCCGCATCGTGTGCGTAAATCCAATGCCGGTTGATGATGCGCCCCAGATTGACGACCGGATCGACCGCGATCATCCCATGATCCGTGCCGATGACGAGGGTTGCTTCCCTATCCGCGGGCAGCGCTTTGATCCCCGCCATCAATTTGCCGACGATCGCATCCGCCTTGCGCACTTCGGCGAGTGTTTGCGGCGCGGTCACGCCGTGCACATGCGCCTCGTGATCGGGCCCGCGAAAATAGAGCGCGATCAAGCGCGGCCGCTTCGCATCCGTCGACTTCAGAAGATCAAGCCCCTTGACCAACACTTCGTCATCCGTCTGCGCCTGCTCCCACGGCACATACGGATTGACGACGCTGGCAAGCGCGACCTTCTTCTTCACGTCCCAGCGATTGGCGAAATTGAGCGCCGCCGCGGGCACGCCCTGCCGCTCCGCCGCGGCCCACGCGGGTTCGCAACCCGTCATCCACCCCGCATCGCCGTTCTCGTCATAAGGCACGCCGCGATCTGGATCGAAAAATTTGTTCTGCACAATGCCGTGGTTGGCGGGCCAGCACCCCGTGACGAAGCTCGTGTGATTGGGCAGCGACATCGTGGGGTACACCGGCACCAGATGCCGCGACCACGCCCCCTCGCGCTTGATCACATCGAGGTGCGGCGTCTTCGTCGCCTCAGCCATCGCCGGCGCAAATCCATCGAACATGACGAGCACCACCGTCCGCTCCGCCGCCCGCGCGACGCCAAGCGACAAGACGATCGCCGCCGCCAAAACCAAGAGCCGCCCCACCGTCATCATGTCCTCGCAATTTCTCCAGCGCCGATCATGCGCCGGACCCGCCGTGTCGCTCAAGTGCGCGCCGCCAGCGCCTGATACACCGGCATGATCAGCTGAAACGCGCGCAAATCGCCGGTCGTACCTTCGCCCATCTTGTTCATCACGTAGGCGCAGCAGATGCGCCTGTCCAAATCCGCAATGACGAGCGAACCGCCCCACCCGCCCCAGAAGCATGTGTTCGGGCTGGGCAGCGGCATCGCCTCCCCCGGCAAGCCGTAGCCCATGCCGTGCTTGATCGGCAGGCCCAGCACCATGTCGACGCCTTCGATCTGCGGCTCGAGCGCGCGCCGTGTCCCCGCCTCCGACATGATGCGCTTGTCCTTCGACACGCCGCGATTGGCGAGCACGGTCTGCACCTCGGCAACCGAACGCGCATGGCCGAAGCCGCCCGCCGCCGGAATCTCCGCAGCCCGCCAGGCGCGCGTGCGCGGCTCGAGCGCCGTCAACACCGGATTGTTCAGCGTGCGCCCGGCGATCGATTGCGGATCCTGCCCCTTGCCCAAGCCGGTCGTCGGCGGGATGAGTTCGCCCACCCGCGCATCGTGTTCCGCGGCCAACCCGATGTGAAAGTCGGCGCCAAGCGGCCCCGCGATCTCCTCGCGAAACACGGTGCCGACCGTCTTGCCCGACGCGCGACGGATCACCTCACCGACGAGAAAGCCCTGGCTGAGTGCGTGGTAGCCAACCTTCTCACCGGGCGTCCACCACGGCTTCTGCGCGGCGAGCAACGCGCAAATCCGACTCCAGTCGTAGAGCTCTTCCGCACGAAGCGGCGTATCCCACCCCGAAAGCCCCGCCGCATGCGAAAGCAGATGGCTAACCTTCACACCCTCTTTGCCGCTTGCCGCGAACTCCGGCCAATAGCGCGCGACCGGCGCATGCAGGTCGAGCACGCCGCGATCGGCGAGCAACAACGCCGTCAGCGCCGTCATCGTCTTCGTCGTCGAATAGACGTTGACGATCGTATCGCGCGCCCAAGGCCGCGTCCGCGCCGCGTCCGCAAATCCGCCCCAAAGGTCGACGACCATCTCGCCCTCGACCGTCGCCGCAAACGACGCCCCGACGTCGAGCCCGCCTTTCAGATTGTTCACAAACACCTCGCGCACCGCCGCGAACCGTTCGTCACAGTGACCGTGAACCGCCGCCTCCGTCATCGCCGAAGCCTCTCCTATGCTGATACCAAGCTACTCTATCTGCCTTGGGCCGCCACATGCGCGTCGACTTTGGCGCTGTATGTGTAGAGGGCTCTTGCGAGCGGATCGGCGTCAGGGCTGCCGGCCGCCGAGTAGCGCCTCCTCAAATCGGCGAAGGCCTTCGCGTCTAACACGCCATATTCGAGGAGCTGGCTATTCGGCAAAACCGCGCTGCGAAACGACCAGTGATACGTGCCGAGCGCCCGCTCGGGCGCCACGTGGCCGTCATAGAAGACGACGGTCACGGTGAACCCCGTGACCACGATGTCCGAGCGCTCGTTCGACACGCGAAACTCGAACGACGCCGTCCCGTCCGCATTGGGGATCATGTCCCCGCTGGAGCCGAATTCAGGAACGGTTTCGCCGGCACGTCCAAGCGGAACAAGCGCCAATGCCAGCGCCAAGACGGCCGATGTGATCTGCTTCATGAGGGAGGCTCGCTCTCAATCGAATCGCCTGCGCCACCACCCGCCGAGCAAAGCGCTAACACATTGCCCGACGGACGCAACGCCCAGATACATATCCTCAGGTCTACGCAGTGGACTTGTAAACGGCTCTGCGTCGCTACTCGTACCGCTGTTCCAACCACGGATCGCCGACATTGTGATAGCCGCGCGTCTCCCAAAAGCCCGGCTTGTCGTCGCGGCTGAATTCGATGCGCTTCACCCACTTCGCGCTCTTCCAGAAATAGTAGCGCGGGATGACGACCCTGACCGGCCCACCATGCTGACGCGTGATCGGATAGCCCTCCCACGTATGCGCCATCATCACATCGTCGGCCGCGAACGCCGCAAACGTCACGTTCGTCGTATACCCGTCATAGGCGTGGAAGATCACGTGCCCCGCCTCCGCCTTCGGCCGCACCAGCGCGATCAACTCGCGCGCCGCGACGCCCGTCCAACGGTTGTCGTAGCGGCTCCATTTGGTGACACAATGAATGTCGGAGACGCTCCGAGCTTGCGGCAACGCCAGCATCTGCCCGTAATCCAGCGTCACTGAATTCGCGACCAGCCCGTCGACGGTGAGCCGCCAGTCCTCTTTCGTGACGTCGGGCTGAACCCCGAGATCAAGCACCGGCCAATTGTTCACAAGCCTCTGCCCGGGCGGTAGACGGTCCAGCCGCTCGGGATCGGTCACCCCGGTAATGTTCCGCGCCGCCCTCGCCCAGCGAAGTTTGGCCGCAAGCAGCTTTTCGTTGATGTCGTCGCTCATGCGCCAAGCCTAGCAAGAGGAACGCGCACGACGCACTCACGAAGCGCTGAACTACCCCTTATCCCGCATCAAGCGGCCCTTTTCGCGCGCCCAATCGCGCTTCTTCTCCGTCTCGCGCTTGTCGTGCAGCTTCTTGCCCTTGGCGAGGCCCAGCTCCACCTTCGCCCGGCCCTTCGCATTGAACAAAATCTTGAGCGGCACCAGCGTCATGCCTTCCCGGTCGACGGCCTGGGAAAGCCGCGCGATCTGGCGCTTGTGCAGCAGCAACTTGCGCACGCGCCGCGGCTCGTGGTTGAAGCGGTTTCCTTCCGTGTATTCCGGGATATAGGCGTTGATCAGAAATATCTCGCCGTCTTTGGGCTGCGCATAGGATTCCCCGATCGTCGCATGCCCGCCGCGCAGCGACTTCACCTCGGTTCCGGTCAGCATGATGCCGGCTTCGACCACATCGTCGATGAAGTAGTTGTGCCGTGCCTTGCGGTTGTCCGCCGCGATCTTTCCCGCGGCGTCCTTGTCCTTCTTCTTGCTCATCGCTCGCTCAGTTCAACAGGCCGACCTTCGTCATCGAAGCCCGCACCTTGGCCTTCGACGTCTCGCTGAGCGGCGCCAGCGGCAGACGCACCGTCTCTTCGCACTTGCCGAGCAGGCTCGCCGCGTACTTCACCGGCGACGGCGAGGTCTCGCAGAACAGCGTGTCGTGCAGCGGCATCAAACGCTCGTGCAACTCGCGCGCCTTGGCGAAGTCACCCTTCGCACAAGCGTTCTGGAATTCGGCGCACAGGCGCGGCGCGACGTTCGCCGTCACCGAAATGCACCCGACCCCGCCATGCGCGTTGAAACCGAGCGCCGTGCCGTCCTCACCCGACAAATGCACGAAGCTTGGCCCGCACGCGGCACGCTGCTGCGTCACGCGCGCCATGTTCGCGGTCGCGTCCTTCACGCCCACGATGTTGGTCGTCTTTGCGAGCCGCCCCATCGTCTCAGGCAGCATGTCGACGACCGAGCGGCCGGGAATATTGTAGATAACGACTGGCAGACGGGTCGAAGCGGCGATCGCCTGGAAGTGCAGATAGAGCCCGTCCTGCGTCGGCTTGTTGTAATAAGGCGTCACGACAAGCGCCGCGTCGGCCCCCAACTTCTGCGCGAGTTGCGTGAGCTCGATAGCATGCGCGGTTGAATTCGACCCTGTACCTGCGATCACCGGCACCCGTCCTTTTGCCACCTTCACCGCCGCGCCGACGACGGCGGCGAACTCGTCCTCGCTCAGCGTCGGCGACTCGCCCGTCGTACCGCAGGGGACAAGGCCGTGGCTGCCTTCCGCCACCTGCCATTCAACGAAATTTTCGAAGGCTTTCAGGTCAACCCGTCCGTCGCGGAACGGCGTGAGAAGAGCGGGGATTGATCCCCTAAGGCGTGCAAGGTCGAGGGTCATCTGTCGTCAATTAATCGCGGGTTACCCATGCACAATTAGACCCTTTGGCGGTAGCGCCACAAGGCGAGCGGATTAACCCGCTGGTTCTACCCACATGTGATATTCGATGCTGGCTCTTAGGGGGGCCGACCGGTTAAGGTGCCTTAACGCCTTGTGATCGAAGCGAATCTTCGGGAAGCGCGCACGTGTCATCGTCTGGTCTGAAAAGTCTGCGCCGCTTCGGCGCTGCGTTGGCGATTTGTGTTGTGGCGGGCGCTCCCGCGTTGGCCCAGATGGCGCCGATCGCGGATGAGGACGGCAACCGCCGCATCCGCCCGCATCAGCAAACGCTCTCCGCGAACGATCGCCTCCAATTGGAGCGCGCCTTCGACGCCGCCGACAGCAAGCAATGGGACGTCGCCCGCGGCCTCGCGGCGCAAATCACGAACCCGGCGGCACGCGACGTCGTGCTCTGGCGCGCCTACACGTCCAAGGACAACGGCGCAGCATTCGCCGACATCGACCGTTTCTTCCAGACGCATCGCGATTGGCCGAACCAGCGCGCGCTCCAAGCACGCGCCGAAGAAGCCATGCCCGCCGACGTCATGCAGCCCGACCAGGTCGTCGGCTGGTTCCAAGGCCGCGACCCGGTGTCGGGCGAAGGCATGATCAAACTCGCCGACGCCTACTTCCGCAAAGACCAGGACGCGAACGGCAAGACCTGGCTGCGCAAAGGCTGGATCGAAGGCAACTTCACGCCGGACCGCATGTCGGTCATCGCCGCGCGCTTCGGCTCGCGCCTGAACTCTGACGACCACAAGCGCCGCGCCGCACGCCTCGCCTGGGCCGGCGAAACGAGCCAGGCGAACGCGATGTCGAACTGGCTTGACGGTGATTACACCGCGTTGATCCAAGCGCGCCTGAAGCTGCGCCAGAACGCGCGCGACGCCGAAGCGGCTTATGCGCGTGTACCATCGAGCTTGCGCGAGGATGCCGGGCTTCTGCTCGACCGCGCGCGCTGGCTGAGAAAGCGCGACCGCGACCCGGAAGCACGCCAGCTTCTGATCCGCGCCACGGCGACGCTCGACGGCACGCCGCCCGACGTCGACGATTGGTGGACGGAGCGCAACTATCAGGCGCGCGAGGCGCTCGACGCCGGCAACACGCAACAGGCCTATCAGGTCGCCTCCGGCCACGGCATGCGCAAAGAGGTCGGCCTGCCCTATGCGGAGGCCGAGTTCCTTTCGGGTTGGATCGCGTTGCGCTTCCTGAACAAGCCCGAAGACGCGCACGCGCACTTCATGCGTTTGCGCGACGCCGTCACCGCGCCGATCAGCGTCGCGCGCGCCCATTATTGGGCGGGCCGCGCGGCCGACAAAGCGGGCCGCACGGCCGACGCGCAGCGCCAGTACGAAACGGCCGCGCAATATCCGATGACGTTCTACGGCCAACTCGCTGCCGCCGCCGCCAACCCGCGCGGCAATTTGAGCTTGCCCGTCAACCGCGGCACGGCGGCATCGAAGCAAGCGTTCATGGACCATAGCGTCATGCAAGCGATGCAGGCGCTGTCCGATGTCGGCGCGCACGGCACGTTGCGCACGTTTGCGCTGGCCGCCGCGGAAACGTTCAACGACCGCGATCAGTTTGTATTCCTGACGAACTTCCTGCGCCAGCTGAACGAACCGGCGCTCGCCCTGCGCGTCGCCAAGCGTGGCTTGCAGAAGAACGTGCCGATCTACGACATTGCGTATCCGACGATCTCGCTGCCCGTCTATCAAGGCAACGGCGCCGCACCCGAAAGCGCGCTCGTTCTCGGCCTGACGCGCCAGGAAAGCGAATTCGATCCCGAAGCGATGTCGGGCGCAGGCGCGCGCGGCCTGATGCAGATGATGCCCGCGACCGCCAGCCTGACCGCCCGCCGCCACGGCCTGAACTACGGCAACAAGTCGGAGCTCTTCACGCCCTCGACGAACATGCAGCTCGGCATGGCGCACGTATCGGATCTGTTGTCCTCGTTCGGCGGCTCCTACGTGCTCTCGATCGCGTCCTACAACGCCGGTGCCGGCCGCGCGAACCAGTGGGTGTCGACCTACGGCGACCCGCGCGCGACGAACGCCGACGTGATCGACTGGATCGAGCGCATCCCGTTCAACGAAACGCGCAACTATGTCCAGCGCGTGCTCGAGAACACGCAGGTCTATCGCAACATCCTGGCCGGCCGCGACACACCGCTGACCATCGCCGCCGACCTGAAGCGCGGCGGCTATACGGCCGTCGCCGCAGCCGAAGCGCAGTTCTCTTCCTCGCCGGCCCCAGCACTGACGCCGCCGGCAGCGCCAGTCGCGGCGGCCTCTCCCACGACGCCGACACCGGCCGCCGCGCCGGCGACGCCGGGTGCGCAATTCTCATCGAACCCCGCACCGACCGTGATCGCCTCCACCCCCGTCTACGACGATCCGGAAGACGAGCCCGAAGCGAAGCCCGCGAAGAAATCGTCGAAGAAGAAAAAACCGACGAAGAAGAAAAAGCGCAAGCGCTCGTCCAGCTAGGCTCAGTGCACGGTCGCCTCGGGATCGCGGCCGCCCAGCATCATTTGCAGCCGCATCGCGGCGTCACCCTCGGCGAAGCACCGCGCGAGCCCCTTGGGACTGTGCTCCGCCGCAGCCTCGATCCCGCGCTCGGCCGCAAGCCTGAGCAGCTTCTTCGTCTCGGCGACCGCGACGGGCGAAAGCTGCGCCATGTGCGCCGCGAGTTGCTGAACCGACGGCTCGAACTCGGCCATGCCGGCGACGTTCGAGACGAGCCCCAGCATGAACGCCCGCTCGGCCGTCACCACCCCGCCGGTGAGCGCCAGCGCCGCCGCCGAACCGTTGCCGGAGATGCGCTGCAGCCTCGCCAGCGCCCCGCCATTCGCATTCATGCCGACATTGATGCCCGGCAAACCGAAGCGCGCGTCGGCGCGCGCAAGCCTCACGTCCGCATGCAGCGCAAGCTCGAACCCCGCGCCAAGGCAGGCCCCTTTGATCGCCGCGATGATAGGAATCTCAAGAGCCGCCAGACGCTCGTAGATGCCGCGCGCACGCACCGCCACAAGCTCGATCTCGAGCGGCGTGAACGCGGCAAGCTCGCCGATGTCCATGCCGACCGAGAACGCCTCGTCGCCCACGCTCGTCAGCACCAGGGCGCGGACCGTCTTGTTCGCCGCCACCTCGTCGAGCGCGCGCGTCAGCTCGTCGCGCAGCATGTTGTCGATGGCGTTCGTCGCCTCGGGCCGGTTGACGGCGAGCGTGAGCACCGCGCCCTCGCGCTCGCTCAACAAAACCCCGCCCCGCGCCGTGCCCGTCGTACCCGTGCTCATGGGGATAGGATTATAGGCCATTTCGGGACAAAAAAAGGCGGGCTCGGGGGTTTGCCCCCAGCCCGCCGCCTGCGCGCTATCGTTGTTTTTGTGTTGTTAGTGCGCGGTTTCCTGCAGCCAAAGCCGCGCCAGGCGCTGGGCTTCGGCAATCTCGTTGGACGACATTTGTTGCGCCAATTCCGCGCGCCACAGGCGGGCTTCCGCCACGCCCTTCATCGCCGCCAGATTGAAGTACTTGTGGGCGCGCACCAGGTCGAACTCGACCCCCTGCCCCGTCGAATAGCACAGGCCCAGCTGGTACAGCGCCTGCGGCTTGGCGTTCTTCGCGTCGCCCTCGATGTCCGCGACGACGTCCATGTCGATCACCGCCATCGTTCTCTCCCCGTAATTCGTCGAATTCGTTTTGAATTCGATCGTTGACGGCGATGAGAATGAACAAGTTGAACTGAATGCGGCGTTAATGCGGACGAGTGCATTCGTTTAACAAAACGCGCGCGATTTCGGTTAAGCGCACACCGTGCAGTCGTCGCGAAACCCGCGAAATATCAAGCGTTCCGGCGTTAAGAGGAAATACGGGGCCACATTAACGCATCCCACCACACCGCCAACCCGCTCACAAAAAAGAGAGCAGAATTCACGCCACCGTGCGTTCGTCACTCGCCGCAGAGCCACGAACCATCCGTACACGTCTCATACCGATCGACAGAGCTTTCAACCGTACCAAACAGTCGTCATGGCCGGCCTTGAGCCGGCCACCCAGGGCCAACGCGCAGACGGCTCCACTGTTCTGCCCTGCGATCCCTGGGTGGCCGGGTCGCGCTTCGCTTGCCCGGCCATGACGAGCCAGGTGGATCTTCAAGTCAGTGGTTCGGTTGACTGAGATCATGAGAAGCGCCCGGCTCCGAGACGGCGCCGGGTCAGAGAGGGGAAACCCCAAAGAAAAACGGCGGAGGCTGCGGCCCAATCGGGCTCATGCCTCTCGCCGATGAGTTCAGCGCCTGACGGCAGAGCCTCGAAGGACGAACCTTCAAGGCTGCCGTCACCGCTACGGCCCCAAAGGGCCGTGGCTCAAGCGTGCTTACTTCTTCTTCGTCTTCTTCGCGGCCTTCGGCTTCGCGGCCGCCTTCGACGTGGTCTTCTTCGCCTTCTTCTTCGCTGTCATCGGCATGAGAGAGTGACTCCTGTGATGTACATCCGGGTGCGCACCTCGCGCCCACGAACGCGCAACATATTGGTGAAGTTGCGCCTCACGCGCAACACCTTGTGGTGCGGCATCTGGTGCACGAATACAACGCCGTCATGAATCGCAGATAAAATCAGCGATTCAGACGATCATCCGTACACGAACTATCAAGGTTGCAAGGGCGTTGGCGCGCTTGACGAGCGCGGCTTGCGTGCAGAATCGCGCGAATCACTCGCCGCCGCGCGCCGCACGCACCGGCCCCGCGACGTCCGCGATCGAACACAGACGCGTTCATATGCCGAGCTTCTTCGCGACCAGATCGCTCACCGCCTGCGGGTTCGCCTTGCCGCCGGTCTCCTTCATCACTTGACCGACGAACCATCCCGCGAGTGAGGGTTTTGCTTTCGCCTGCTCGACCTTCTGCGGGTTGGCGGCAATGACCTTATCCACAGCCGCCTCGATCGCGCCCATGTCGGTGACCTGGCGCAAGCCCCGCTTCTCGACGATCGCCGCCGGATCGCCGCCTTCGGTCCAGGCGATCTCGAACACGTCCTTGGCGATCTTGCCCGAGATCGTGCCGTCGCTGATGAGCGAGACGATCGACCCCATCGCCGCGGCGCTGACCGGGCTCTCGCCGATCGCCTTGCCTTCCTTGTTCAGCCGCCCAAAGAGCTCGTTGACCACCCAGTTCGCGGCCAGCTTGGCGTCGCGCCCCTTGGCCACCCGCTCGTAGAAGTCCGCACTCTCGCGTTCGGCCACAAGAACGCCCGCGTCATAGGCGTTAAGCCCATAATCGCGCATGAAGCGGTCCTTCTTGTCGTCCGGCAGTTCCGGCAGCGACGCCTTGATGCGCCCGACGAACGCTTCATCGAACTCGAGCGGCAGAAGGTCCGGGTCCGGGAAGTAGCGATAGTCGTGCGCCTCTTCCTTGGAGCGCATCGACCGCGTCTCGCCCTTCTTGGAGTCGAACAGCCGCGTTTCCTGTTTGATCGTCCCGCCACCCTCGATGACGTCGATCTGCCGCCGCGCCTCGAACTCGACGGCGGCCGCGACAAACCGCATCGAGTTCACGTTCTTGATCTCGCAACGCGTGCCCAGCGGACCGCCCACCTTGCGCACGGACACGTTCACGTCGGCGCGCATGGATCCTTCTTCCATGTTGCCGTCGCAGGTGCCCAGATACCGCAAGATCGCGCGCAGCTTCTTCAGGTAGGCCGCCGCCTCTTCCGACGACCTGAGGTCCGGCCGCGACACGATCTCCATCAGCGCCACGCCCGACCGGTTCAAGTCGACGAACGACTGATCCGGATGCTGATCGTGCAACGACTTGCCGGCGTCCTGTTCCAGGTGCAACCGCTCGATCTCGACGGGGATCGACTTGCCGCCCGGCATGTCGACGATGACGACGCCCTCGCCGACGATGGGGTCCTTGTACTGCGAGATCTGATAACCGGCTGGAAGGTCAGGGTAGAAATAGTTCTTGCGGTCGAACGTGGACCGCTTGTTGATCTTGGCCTTTAAGCCCAGCCCCGTGCGCACCGCCTGCTCGACGCAGTAGCGGTTGATGACCGGCAACATCCCCGGCATCGCCGCATCGACGAAGCTCACATGCGCGTTCGGTTCGGCGCCGAACTCGGCCGAAGCCCCCGAAAACAACTTTGCCTTGGAGAGCACCTGCGCATGCACTTCCATGCCGATGACGACCTCCCACTTGCCTGTGGCGCCGTCGATCAGGGGACCGGTGTCTTTGCGTGATGTGACGAATGTCATGACTGAACCTCAGCGCAGTCTGGGAGCGCGGGCGTCCCGCCCGCTCTTACTTGCGGCACCGGCACTGCGTCATCGCCCGAAGAGCGGGCGGGACGCCCGCGCTCCCAGGCTGCGTTAGTGAGCTTGGATCGCATCGCTAAACCTCCCACCACGCCTGCGGCCGCGGTGTCATTCCCGCCGCCTTCTCGATCACCTCGCCGACGCGGAACAGCGTCGCCTCGTCGAACGCCTTGCCGATCAGCTGCAGCCCGAGCGGCAACCCCTCACTGTTCAGCCCGGCAGGCACCGAAATCCCGGGCAACCCGGCCAGGTTCACCGTCACCGTGAACACGTCGTTCAGATACATGGAGATCGGATCGTCCGTCTTCTCGCCGATCCCGAACGCCGGCCCCGGCGCCGTCGGCGTCAGCAGCACGTCGCACTTCTTGTAGGCCTCGTCGAAATCGCGCGCGATCAACGTGCGCAGCTTCTGCGCCTTGATGTAATAGGCGTCGTAGTACCCGGCCGAGAGCACATAGGTGCCGATCAGAATGCGCCGCTGCACCTCGCGCCCAAACCCCGCCGCGCGCGTGTTCTCGTACATCGCCGTGATGTCTTTGCCCGGCACGCGCAACCCGAACCGCACGCCGTCATAACGCGCGAGGTTCGACGACGCCTCCGCCGGCGCCACGATGTAATACGCCGGCAGCGCATACTTCGTGTGCGGCAGCGACACGTCCACCGTCTCCGCCCCCGCATCCTTCAGCCACTGAATGCCCTTTTGCCAAAGCGCCTCGATCTCGGCCGGCATGCCGTCGATCCGGTACTCCTTCGGAATACCGACCTTCAGCCCCTTGATGTTGCCCGTCATCGCCGCTTCGTAATCCGGCACCGGCAGATCGGCGCTCGTCGAATCCATCGGATCGTGGCTCGCCATCGTCTTCAGCATGATCGCGCAGTCGCGCACCGTGCGCGCCATCGGCCCCGCCTGATCGAGCGACGACGCGAACGCGACAATCCCCCAACGCGAACAGCGCCCGTAAGTCGGCTTGATCCCCGCGATGCCGGCAACGGCCGCTGGCTGACGAATAGACCCGCCC
>JAEUML010000333.1 GCA_016792785.1 Alphaproteobacteria bacterium | reverse complement strand
CAACAACGACAAACTCAAGAACAAGAAGAGGGCGGCAGCGCCGCCGACAAAGAGGGACCGCATGCAATACCTCCTCCTGCGAGGGCGGCATCACGCGCCGAGTCGGCTTATGCGACAAGGGGGCAACTGGCGGAGCCGGAGGGATTCGAACCCTCGATACAGCTTTTCAACTGTATAACGGTTTAGCAAACCGCCGCCTTCAGCCTCTCGGCCACAGCTCCTTAAGCCGCGCTTAGGCGCGGGGCCGGCCTTTTTGCCCTTATCCGTTTGCGGATGCAAGCCGCGCGCAGCCCTCAGGTCTTACTCAAGAAATCCAGCCGATAGGCGTACCCGCGCATAACCGAGCGATAGGTCATCCGCCCGCGGCCCGCGCGCTCCTGCGCTTCGAACCATTCGCGCACCTCGGGGCGGAAGCGCACATGGAATTGGTCGAGCCACGTGCCCAGCATCTTCTTGAACCAGCCGGGCAGGCCTTCCTGATTGCCGAAATCGACGACGTGCACGGTCCCGCCGGGCTTGAGTTGCGCGAATCCGTGTTCCAGCGCCGCGCGCCAATCGTCCATCATCGACAGCGAATAGGAATAGATCAGCCGGTCGAACGGCTGCGCCCGTCCGAACAGCGCGCCCGAGAAGTCCGTCGACAGCGCCGTTGCAAGCTTTACCTGCGCGCCGGCGCCGGCCGCATCCACCGACGCCTGCGCGGTCTTCAGCATCTCCGACGACGCATCGATGCCATAGAACGTGGCGCTTGGATGGCGCTTGGCGAGCAGCACGAGATTGCGCGCCGTGCCGCAGCCGACCTCACAAATGTGTTCGTCGCGCCCGACCGGCAGCTCTTGGATAAGCTTGTCGCGGCCGAACAAATAGTACTTGCGGGTCAGGTCATAGATGTACCGCTGACGGCGGTACATGTTGTCCATCGCCACGCGGGCGTCTGCATTCATCAGGCGGCGGCCTTCAGGCTATAGACGTGGAACCCGCCATAAATCGACGAGCGGTCCTTCTCGAAGTATTCGCGCGCGTCGTCTGCCTCGTACTTCCAGCGATCGAGAATCTGACGCGGCAGCTTGCGGTCGAGCGGCGAGTCGGGCCCAGCGGTGCGGAAGATGACCCGCGCATCCGGCGCGGCCGTGCGCGTGATCTGTTCCCAGAGCGCCGTGATCTGCTCCTCGTTCATCCAATCCTGCGCATCGAGCAGCACGTAGCGGTCGAGGCACTGCGCCGGCTTGTCGGACAAGAAATCGGTCATCGAGGCGAGATGGGTTTCAACCCGCCCTGTCCGCTCTCGAACGATCTTATAGGTCTCTTCCTGCAGGTAGGCCGGCACCGCGCCGCGGTCTTCCGTGTCGTAGCGCCGTCCGAACGCCTGCCAGGCGAAGTAGTTCTCGTTGATCGGGAAATCACACGCGAGCTTCTCGATGCGCCGGCGGATCAGCCCAGCCGGGTCACCACCTGAGGCTTTGTTCAGTTCCTCGTACTGGGCCGGTGGAATGCCGAGCGCATAGAACGACACCGGCAGCTTCGACAGCGCGCGCACGAACTTCGTGTCGAACAACGGCGCGATCACGCGGTTGAAGATCGCACGCTGCTCCTCGGGCGTGCGCGCGGTCAGCATTTCGTTCAACCGTTTGCCGTGAAGCCGCGCAACCGTTTGAAGGATACCAAGGAAGCGCCCCAGAAGCCCATAGCGATAGAGATTACGGGCGAACATGTTGATGCGCCGCCCGCGCAGCGGGATCCAGTTCTCCCAATACTTGCGCGTCGTATCGTCCAGCCGGTCGACAAGGAACGTGTCGAACTTCACCCGGTTGTCCTTGGCGTTCGCATAGCCGAAGAACTGGAAGAAATCCTCATAGCTGGGCAGGTGCTGCAACGCCGCGAGCTTCAGCCGCGTCAACGCGATGTGGTTCGGGTTAAGATCGACCGCGATCACCTTCGCCGGGTTCGCCGCCAAGTAGTTGACGACATTGCACCCCCCGGACGCGATCGTGATGATCCGGCTCGACGAATTGATGCGCATCGCCGCCATGTCGACGTCGGGGTCTTCCCAAATCTGATTGTAGACGAAGCCCTGGAACATCAACGTGAAAAGCCGTTCCAAGACGCCGCGCTTCGAGACCAATTTGTGGTTGACCGCGGCTTCTTTGAGAAGTTTGTTGCCCATGGCTTGTGGTGTTGAATCCGGCTAGAGAGCGCCTCGCGCGCCGCGACCGGGCGGCGAACAACGCAAACCGGCTATTTAATGCGGGAGCCCTCGGGTTGCAAACGACCCGCCTATGACAAAGCGCACGCCAACCCGGAAATCGGCACAAAACCCGAAACATTCCCCGACAAAGAAGCCCGCCACGAAAAAGGCGGCGACGCCGACCTGCGTGATGCAAGCAGTCCTTTCCGCGCTGACGGATCAAGAAAACGGCGCATCTCTCGACCTTGCCCTGTCGAAAGCCCTCAAAACGACGCGCGATCTGGACGATCCCAAAGACCGCCGCCGCGTCGTGCAGGAGTTGCATGCGATCAATCGCCACCGCGCGCGGCTCGCCTGGCATTTGGGGCAGGACAACACGCGTGTGAGCCCACACCATCTGTTCCTCGCCTGGAACGCATTCGAATCGCGGCCTGAGCCGATCGGCATCCGCATAACGGAACTCGACCGCGCCCTGCTTCAGCGCATCGCCGCGCGCACCTTCGCAGACCCCAAGATGCCGGAGGCCACACGCCTTGAGTGCCCGCCGGCCTTTGAAGCGCCCTTGCGCGCAGCCCTTGGCAGCAGCTTCGCCGCGGAGATGGAGGCAAGCCTCACCCCCGCGCCGATCGACCTTCGCGTCAATCTCCTGAAATCGACGGTCGCCAACGCCCGCAAACAGCTGAAGCTGGAAACGATAGATGCGCGCCCCACACCGTTTAGCCCCTGGGGCCTGCGCGCCCAGCCCGGCACGAACGCCTCGGCTACGGCAGCCTTTCGCGACGGCCTGATCGAGTTCCAGGACGAAGGTTCCCAACTCGCTGCCTTGCTGTGTGACGCGCGCGCCGGCCAGCAGGTAATGGACTTCTGCGCCGGCACCGGTGGCAAGTCGCTCGCATTGGGGGCGGCGATGGAAAACCGGGGCCACCTCGTCGTCTGCGACATCAGTGAGGTCCGCCTCGCCCGCGCGAAACTGCGTTTGAAGCGCGCCGGCGTTGAAAACGCCGAACGCAAACACCTGCCCGCCGTGGACGACAAGGCGATGAAGAAGCTCCACGCACGTTTCGACCGCGTGCTTGTCGACGCGCCATGTTCCGGCACCGGCTCCTGGCGTCGCAACCCGGATGTGCGGTGGTCCACGCAAGCCGGCAACCTCGCCGAACTGACGGCACTGCAGGACAAGATCTTGGCGCGCGCTGCGGCCTTCGTAAAACCGGGCGGCCGCCTGATCTATGCGACGTGCTCGTTGCTTCCCGCCGAGAACGACGAACGTGTGAACGAATTCCTGAGAACGCACGGCAACTTCGAACGCCTCGACGCGCGCGAGGTCTGGCGCGCCGTCGCCAGATCCCCATGGCCCTGTGACGACAGTCCGGTTCTGCGCCTCTCGCCCGCGAAGCACGGCACCGACGGCTTTTTCGCGGCGGTCCTGCAGCGCATTCCCGCCCCGCGCTAGCGACGGCACCCGCGACTCGCGCCGCACGAGACGCGCACCCGGGTCACAATTCGGGCATAGTCGATCGTGAGAATTGCCGACGACTCGGGGAATTCGAATGCGCCCACCATTCTATGTTCGCCAACTGAAGATCGATCTCGAAGCCTGGATCGCCAAAGGCCTCGTACCGGCCGAAAGCCGCGACGAAATTCTGGCGAGCGTCGGCGCGGGCCGCTCGGCGGGCCGGCTTGAGACGATCCTCGCAGTCTTCGGCGTCATCCTGGTCGGTGCAGGTGTGCTGTCGTTCGTCGGTGCCAACTGGGCAGCGATGACGAAGCCGACGCGGTTGCTCGTCCTGTTTGGTTCCATGTGGCTCGCCTACGCGCTGGCGATCTGGTTCACCGCGCGCGGACGCGAACTCATCGGCCAAGCCTTCGTGCTTCTGGGCGTGATCTTGTTCGGTTCGAACATCTGGTTCGTCGCACAGACCTACAACATCAACTCGCACTATCCGGACGGCACGCTGCTTTGGGGCGCGGGCGCCCTTGCCGCGGCATTCCTCGTGCCATCCCGCGCCGCGCTCGCAGCCGCCATGGCGATTGGCGCATACTGGACGTGGCAAGAGACGATGGAGTTCCGTCAGCCGATCCATCTGGAGTTCCTCGTCTTCTGGGCGCTCGGTGCCGCGCTTGCGGGCTTCCTCAACTGGCGCCCCGGAATCCATCTCGCGGCGCTCGCGTTGATCTTCTGGTTCGCCATCAGCTTCGAAGGTCTGCAAGCGATGCTGGGCTGGAGCGACGTTGAGATCCTAACGATCTACGTTCTCATCCCGCTGGCCGTGTGGTCTGCATGTCAGATCTTCGAAGCCGGGCCGAACGGTCTGCGCGTTACGATCGGCCACTACGCGTTCTTCGCGTTCCTGGTGGCGTTCGCAGTCCTGCACCTGCCCGACACGCGTCCCGAAGGCCCCGCCTCCACATGGCTCGGCTTCGCGGTGGCGATGAGTGCGGTGTCGCTCGCCGCCGTCATCGCCTCGCTTCAGCGCAAGGGTTCGACCGGCGTCGATGTCGCCGGCACGCTGTTCGCCTGCCTTGCGACGATCGGCTATGTGATGACCGTGCGCGGCAACAGCGACGCGCTCGACATCCCCTGGCTCGTCTGCACGCTGATCGTCATCCTCTGGAGCATCAGCCGCGGCGCGCGCATGGACGACCGCTTCGTGATCAACTGGTCGACCGTCGCGTTCGGCCTCTGGGTGCTCTACGCCTACTTCGAACTCTTCGCCGGCTTGATGGACCAAGCCGTGTTCTTCACCGTCGGCGGCATCCTCTTGATCGCGCTCGCGCTGGGCCTCGAGAACCTACGGCGAAGCCTCGTCGCAGGCCCCAAACCAACAGCAACATCGAGTTAGGAGCGGCGCCCATGACCATGATCCGCATCCTCATCGTCGTCGCGCTGCAATCGGCGGCGCTCGCCTACATGATCGTCGACCGCCAGGCGATGTTGAACGCCGGGCGCGTCGTCACGCTGAAAGTCGCGCCCATCGACCCGCGCGACATCTTCCGCGGCGACTATGTGATCCTGAGCTACGACATCTCGCGCCTCGAACCCGCGAAGCTCCAGGGCGACGACAAGTTCGAATACGGCCAAACCGTGTACGTGACGCTCGTGCGCGAGGGCGAGGTGTGGAACGCCGCCGCCGTCGCGAAGGACAAGCCCGTCGCGCTGCAAGGCGGCGTACCGCTGCGCGGCAGTGTGCAGTCATTCGAAACCGGCGACGGCGGCATCACGACGTCGCTGACGGTATCCTACGGCATCGAAAGCTACTTCGTGCCCGAAGGCACCGGCCGCGCACTCGAAGACGAACGCCAAAAGGGCGGCCTCTCGATCGACGTCGCCATCGACGCCCAAGGCCGCGGCGCCATCAAAGCCCTACGCCGCGGCGGCCAGGTGTTCTACGTGGAAGGCGTCTTCTAACCTTCACTCGCGCGGGGCAGCGGCCCCAGCGGGAACGGTTTATCTTCGCGCATCATCAAGACATAGGCGATGCAGTGCGCGAGGTACTTCGCGCTGATCGCGACGATGTTCTTGAACTCCGGATGCGGGTCGCGGCTGACCGCGACGAAGATCCAGAGGCCGATCGCCAGAATGATCGTGAACCAGAACGCGAACCATCCGATCACGCCGAACAGAAGCGAGAGCAGGAAACGCTCCCACGGAAACGGCGCCTTGGTGGTTGTAACGTCGCGCGGAGTCTCGTCGGGCGCGGTGTACGACGCATCGGTCTCGGGCATGTCATCCTCCGAATCGGCGGGTGAGGCCGGTTCGCGATAGATGGGGGCTGCCGCCCGCCCGATCAAGCCTTGAGGCGGCCTAGCTGATCCAGCTGCGCCGCCGGTCGAACAGCGGAAAGGATATCAGCCCCGCCAGGAAGCCGCCGATATGGGCCTCCCACGCGATCGCGCGCCCGAAGCCTTCGGGCGCAAACCCCGTGATCCCCAAGACGACGTTTAGAACGATCCACACCGCCGACCACAGCAACACGGGCCGGCTGAACAAGGGCAGGCGCTGTGGCGGCCACACCGGCGTCGCCTGCGGGTCGATCAGGATGAAACGGAACGCAGCCCCCATCAGCCCCGCCACCGCACCTGAGGCACCCACGACAGGTACCGGCGAGCCCCAATGGAACACGAGATGCGTGATCGCTGCGCCCAACGTCGCCGCCAGCGACAACGCGAGGAAGCGCCCGGTCCCGACACGCCGCGCCACCGCGGTCGCAAAGATCAGGAACCAAAGCGAATTGAAGATCAGATGCACGAAGTCACCGTGCAGGAAGGCGTAAGTCACGAGCGACATGTACGATACAAGCGCGCTCGCAAGACCCTCCATCGCATTCCAGCCGAAATAGGCAAAACGCTCCGGCGTCAGCGCGAGGATGTCGAACACCGCGTAGAACGTCGCCTCGTCGAAGAACAACATGCCGACATGCACGACGATGAAGGCGAGGATGAACGCTGTGACGATCGGTGGCGAGCGCAAGATCGGCTCACGCCCCTCCTCGGTCGGCGGGCGTTGATCGAGAATGCTTCCCATCAGCTCGCGCGCGCCAGCGCGGCCTCGACCAGCGGCAGACGGTCGTTGCCGAAGTACATGTCGTCGCCGTCGACGAACATGGTCGGCGAACCGAAACCGCCGCGCGCGATCAGCTCATCCGTGTTCGCGCGCAGCCGCGCCTTCAGTGCAGGCTCCTCGACACGCGCAAGAAAGGCCTTCGGCTCGTAGCCGAACCGCGCCGCGATCGGTCCCAACACATCCGGCTGACTGATATCCAACAGATCGCCCCAATACGCCTCGAACACCGCCGTCGCATAGGCCACGAGCTTGCCGTCGTCGAGCGCGATCAGCGCACCGCGCATCGCCTTCACCGAATTCACGGGGAAAACCGGCGGGCGGCCGATTTTGATGCCTGAGAAGCGCGCCCAATCAGCCAAGTCCTTCACGTAGTACTTGCCCTTGCGCGGATCAGGATTGGCGCGCCGCTCGTACACGTCCTGGTTCACGGCGTTGAAAACACCGCCGACCAGAATCGGCTTCCACTCGATGATCGCGCCCGTTCGCTTGACGACGTCGTGGATGCGCGTGAACGCGAGATAGGTCCACGGGCTCGAACAATCGAAGAAGAACTCCAGCCGGTGAGGCATCTCAGAGACCCAACACCTGCTTGGCGATGACGTTCTTCTGGATCTCCTCCGTTCCGCCCTCGATCGTGTTCGCCCGTTGGCGCGCATAGAGCGGCATCGCGTTCTTCGCGTAGGACGGCCCGATCGGCGGCTGGTTCCACCCGGTCTCGAGCTGCTCCAACGCCCACGGCGACGAGTAATATCCGACCGCCTCCAGCATCAATTCGCTGAGCGCCTGGCTGATGAACGTCCCCTTCGATTTCAAGATCGCGCCGCCGTTGCCCGCCGTGCCCGTCTTCGCTTCGTAGAGCACCCGCTGGTTCGTCACGCGCAACGCCTCAAGCTCGACCTCAATCGCGGCGAGCTTCGCGCGAAAATCCGCGTCCTCGATCAGCCCTTGCCCGTCCGACAGTTCTCGCGCGCCGATCTCTTTGAGGCGCTTCACGAGCTTCGTCGACTGCGCGATCTGCGCGATCAACGCCCGCTCGTTACCCAGCAGGAACTTCGCATAGGTCCAACCCTTGCCCTCTTCGCCGATGCGGTTCGCGAGAGGAACGACGACGTTGTCGAAGCGGATTTCGTTCAAGATATGCGAGCCGTCGATCGTAATGATCGGCCGGTGCGATATGCCCTTCGTCTTCATCTCGATGAGAAGAACGGTGATGCCCTCCTGCGACTTGCCTTCGCTCGACGTGCGCACGAGCGCGAACATCCAATCGGCTTCATGCCCATAGGAGTTCCAGATCTTCATCCCGTTGACGACGTAGTTGTCGCCCTCGCGCACCGCCATCGTGCGCAGCGTCGCAAGGTCCGACCCCGCATTCGGTTCGGAATAGCCCTGACACCACAGATGCTCGCCGTTCCCCGCCGGCGGAAGAAAGCGCGCCTTCTGCTCCGCGTTGCCGAAGCCCATGATGACGGGCCCGACCATCTTGACCGCAAATGGCGACAGCGGCGGGCAGCCGGCGAGCGCCATCTCTTCTTCCCAGATGTACTGGCGCGAATGGTCCCACCCGCACCCGCCGTGCTCCTTCGGCCAGCCGGGGGCGCCCCACCCGTGCTGCGCCAGAATCTTATGCCAGCGCTGCCCGTCAGCCACGTGCATGCGCAAGCCCTTTTCGGCCTTGTCCCTGAGGTCCTGCGGCAGGTTCGCGGCAATGAACGACCTCACCTCCTCGCGAAAGGCGCGGTCGGCGGCCGACTCTCTGAGATCCATGAGGCAATGCTCCATCAATAGCGATGGAGCCGAGCCTAGCGCGTTCGAGACGGCGCGAAAAACGGAATTCGAGGGCTTTTAGCTGTTGCCCTTGTCGGCCGGCCGCTTCCAGACCTTACGGATCTTGGCATCGGCCTCAGGCCCTAGGTTGAACCAAGCCGTCTTGCCGCGCGTCGCGTCGACGATGACCAGGTGATCGGAATGGCCCATATGCTGGATCAGTTCGTTGCGGATCGTGCCTGCCGTGCGGTCCGTATGCAGCAGCCAAACGAGCGGATTGAGCCGATAGCTCTCGCCGAGTTTCGAGATCGCCGCCTCGAACGGTCCCGAACCGCGCGAACGCAAATCTGCAATGACGACGAAATTGGCGCTTGCAGGTTCCGTCTGCGCGCCTTCAGCCGCGGCGCGCGCGCCCAGTGTTTGCGGTTGCGCCGGTGCGGGCTTCACCGCCGGCTTCTGCACGAACAACTGCCCCAGTACCGGATCGTCGATCGCCGTGATCCACGGACCGTCCCCCGCCTGCACGATCGAGTGCGGCGCGATTCGCCCTTCGTTCGCGAACGCCTTAATCTGGTGGCCGGAGTAAGGGCCGTAGATCTGGCCGCTGACGTTGATCCGCCACGTGCTGTGTAATGCGTCGCTCACCAAAGCCGATGCAAGTGACATGACCCCATTCACCTCGACTTATGCCTGACGAACAGCGAACGCCGCATTAAACCCAGTGCGACGCCCGCCTCGTCGGGTTAACAAGTCGTTACGCAGGAACCATGCCATCCCAATTTGGTACAGGAGACCACATGAGCGACTTCGAATTCTGCAAGGTCGAGCGCGAGGGGCGCCTAACGATCGTCACCATCAACCGGCCGGAGGTGATGAACGCGCTTCACCCGCCAGCAAACTTCGAACTCGCCAAAGTGTTCGACTCGTTTGCTCAGGATACGGACCAATGGGTGGCGGTGATAACTGGCACCGGTGACAAGGCGTTCTCCGCCGGCAACGACCTCAAGTACCAAGCCGCCGGTAATCCGATCACTGTGCCGCCGACCGGGTTCGCGGGTCTAACTTCGCGCTTCGATCTGACGAAACCCGTCATCGCCGCCGTTAACGGATTGGCGATGGGCGGCGGCTTTGAGATCGCGCTCGCCTGCGACCTGATCGTCGCCTCTGAGACGGCGATGTTCGCGCTGCCCGAACCAAGGGTCGGACTTGCCGCCCTCGCCGGCGGCCTCCACCGCTTGCCGCGCGAGATCGGGTTGAAGAAGGCGTTGGGCATGATCCTAACCGCACGCCGCGTCGGTGCCGCCGAGGGTCAGGCCCTCGGCTTTGTCAACGAGGTCACGAAGCCCGGCGAACAACTCGCCGCAGCCAAGAAGCTCGCGGGCCAAATCCTCGAGTGTTCGCCGATGTCGATCCGCGCTTCGAAGGAAGCGGTCTATCGCGGCCTCATGGAACCGTCGCTCAAAGCGGCGATCGAGAACCAGAGCAAGTACGACGCCGTGCGCGCGATGTTCCGCAGCGAAGACTTGATCGAAGGCCCGATGGCGTTCGCTCAAAAACGTCCGCCGCAGTGGAAGGGCCGCTGAAACGAAAACGCCCCTCGCCGTTCGTGCGGCGAGGGGCGCAGCCTTCGATCCCAGCTCGAAAGCGTCAGTAGTTCACGATCCGCCAGCTGCCGTCGCGTGCGCGGCAAGCCGTCCCGTAGGCTTGCGTGCGATGCCTGCCGATCCAAACGGTCTGCCTGAACTCGCGGCATTCGCCGCCGCGGTAGCCATAACGATAGCCGTCGTCATAGTCGCGGATCGGCGTCACATAGCCGTAGTTGCCGCTATACGGATTGCGCCAATCATAGCGCCGACCGTAGTACGGCTCCTCGAACGCGTCGTAGTAGGCGCGGTTGTAGTAGTAGGCGTCCGCCTGGCGATCGCGACATGCATTGCGCGAAATCGCGTTGCCTGCGATGCCGCCGAAGATGATACCGGCAATCGTCGCCGGACCCCGGTCGCGCCCACGGCCCAAATTGTTGCCAATGATCCCGCCCAGGATGCCGCCGATGACCGTCGCCGCCGTGCGGTCGCGGCTGCAACCGCGGTAGCGGTGGTTTTGCGGCGGCCCGTAGTATCCGCGGTCGTCGTAGCCCGGGGGCGGCCCATAGCCGTCGTCATACGGATCGCCGTACGGCCCGCCATAGGGCTGCGCCACTGCAGGCGTCACGGCAGCGCCCACGAACACGGCGGCAGCGGCCAGAATTGATACCAGGAATTGTCGCATGGCTCGTCTCCTCGCTCGGCGTTCGGGCCGTACAAACGCAGCACGGGCCGGTACGCCAGCCTTCACCGGCGACATATGTGAAAGCATCGCTGAACGCCACATGAACACCCCTGTGGACGAACGAAAACGGCCGCCAATTGTGACGGCCGTCAAATCGAAAATCACTGAAGAATCAAGCCGCCGTTCGCTCCGACGACATGAGCTGCTCGGCCAGACTGCCGCGCGAGGGCGGGATTTCAGAGAACTCGATCGCGATCCCCGCTTCGTGGTGGCGCACCACGCGGCCGCGCATCTTGCCGACGATGACTTGCTCGCCAAGCGGCGGCCACTCAGCCGTTTCGACCGACACGCCGCCAAGCGAAAGGTCGATGACCCGGCAAGACAGCTCGCGGCCGTCGGCGCGCTGGATGCGCGTCACACCTTCGGTCGTTTCGCGATGAAACTTGCGCGCCTCCGGCCCCTTCTTCGCGCCCGCGCCGAGCCGCTCCTCCAGCTTGTCGCGCCGCATCGCGGACAACGTGAGCCGAACCGCAAACCCGTCATCGTCGATTCGCGAGACCAGCCCTTCAAGCCGCCCCAACTCTTGCACATAGGCGATGACGCTCGACCCAGCCGCAGGTCGCGCTTCAGATTTGATCGCCATACCGCCGACGGAGATGTTGCCGACCGAGCCGCTGTGCTCGCTGCCGTCGTCGAGCAGGAAGCGGACGTTCAGCTTCATCGGCGAGCGCCGATGCCGCCGGCGCTCGCTGCCCGTTGCCGCCGCACTCGAACCGTTGGACCCGTGTCGCATTCCGCACCTTCAAAGCTATCCGTGCGCCAAGCCCGCGTCGGGACTCGGCCATCATTCGAGTCCGACTCTAAGTTTCCTTGGTTAATGGTCCCTTTCCGCTAACCCGGCGCAAACCACGCCGGCCGCGGTTGCACCCTCGGCCTTGCGCCCTATAGTGACGCCCCCGCCATCTTCGGAATGCCAAGAAATGTCCGCAGAATTCGACTTCATTATCGCCGGCGCGGGCAGCGCCGGCTGTGTCCTCGCCAATCGGCTATCAGCGGATTCGGCGAACAAAGTGCTGCTGCTGGAGGCCGGCCCCAAGGACAACAGCCTCATGGTCCGCATGCCCGCGGGCGTGGCGAGCCTCCTGACGAAGCCGAACAAATACAACTGGGCCTTCGAAACCGAAGGCGTCGCGGCGCTCAACAACCGCAAGGACTATTGGCCGCGCGGCAAGGGCCTCGGCGGCTCGTCCTCGATCAACGGCATGGTCTATATCCGCGGACATGCGCGCGACTACGACCACTGGCGCCAACTCGGACTCGATGGCTGGTCGTTTGCCGACGTGTTGCCGTACTTCAAGCGTTCGGAAATGAACGAGAACGGCGGCGACGATTTTCGCGGCGGCGACGGTCCGCTTTATGTCAGCAACGCACTCAAGACCTCACCCCTCTTCCAGGCGATGATCGATGCGGGTCGCCAAGCGGGCTACAAGATCACCGCCGACTTCAACGGCGCGCAGCAAGAAGGCTTCGGCTTCTTCCAGTTGACGATCAAGAATGGCCGCCGTTGGAGCGCGTCGACCGCCTATCTTCAACCGGCGCTCACACGCGACAATCTCAAGGTCGAAGTCGAAGCTCTGATCACCCGCGTGATCGTCGAAGACGGACGCGCGGTCGGCATCCAATACCGCCAAAACGGCCAACTTCATGAGGTTCGCGCACGCCGCGAGGTGATCCTGTCGTGCGGGGCGATCGGCACGCCGCAGGTGCTGATGCTCTCAGGGATCGGCGATGCGGAATATCTGCGCCGCTTCGGCATTCCGGTCGTCTGCGACCTGCCGGGAGTCGGACAAAACCTGCAAGACCACCTCGACGTCAACGTCCAATACACGTGCACCCAGCCGGTCACCGCGTACGGCCAGGTCGCAAGCCCCCTGACCCTCATGGGTGTCGGCTTGCAGTATCTGCTGTTCAACAGCGGCCCCGCGCGCTCGCAAGGCCTCGAGGCCGGCGCCTTCATCAAGAGCCGCCCCGACGTCGAAATGCCGGACCTGCAACTGCACCTCTTCAACGCGCCGTTCAGCGATCACGGACGCAAAGTGCTGAAGCAGCACGCGTTCGGCCTGCATCTTTGCGCGCTCAGGCCCGAGAGCCGGGGACACGTTGGCCTCAAGTCGGCCGACCCCGCCGACCGGCCGCTCATCCAGCCGAACTCGCTGGCCTCCGACGTCGACCTGCGCACGCTGCGCGAGGCCGTGAAGATCGCCCGCAAGATTGTGGCCCAGCCGGCCTTCGACGCCTACCGCGGCATAGAACTCGCGCCAGGGCCCCAAGCCACCAGCGACGCCGATATCGACGCCTTCATCCGCCGCACCGCGATCACGATTTATCATCCGGTGGGCACCGCAAAGATGGGAAACGACCGACTGGCGGTGGTGGATTCCCAACTCAGAGTACGCGGAATCAAATCGTTAAGAGTTGTAGACGCCTCGGTGATGCCAACGCTCGTCGGTGGCAACACCAACGCTCCAGCAATAATGATCGGTGAGAAGGCCTCGGACCTGATTCTCGGGAAGTCACCGTTGCCGCCGGAACACAGGGCGATTGCGGAAGACAAATCCGAGCGATTTGCGGCCGCCCGTTAAGGCGAATTTGGGTCTTGCTGGCCTATGCAGTGCATAACTTGGCGACTATCGTGTCGTTAAGGAATTCAAGAAGAGGGAGTCCGCGAATGCGGAATCGTGGGGTCTGGCTGGCCGGTCTTGGTGTTGCCTTCGCGTCGATGCTGGCGTCTGCGCCGGCGGATGCGCGCAACCTCTATTTTGATATGTGGTGCCAGGAACAAGGGCACAGCAAGGACCGCTGCGACCAGCGCCTTGCCGAAGACGTTGCCGCGTTCGAGGAATACTGGCGCGCAGTCGAAAAGTACGAAGAGCGCTACTACGTCGAGCGCCAGGGATACGTGAACTTCCGCGACGAACTGAACACGCTCGACGAGTCGCCGGTACCGGGCTTCCAAAGGCACGACCCGATCGACTCGCCCCGCCCGAACTAACTGCGGGCGACAAACGGAAGCAAAAAAAGGGGCGCCGTTTCGGCGCCCTTTGAGTTTCTGGTGCTGCGAGAAGAGAAGGCTTCAAGAAATTCCTAGCGTGACGCCACAACCTTGAGGTGCTGCGGCGCCTTACGCTTGTCGTCGACGAAAGCGACTTCGTTCGGCCCGTGCACGTCGCCGGTGAGGATCGCGTTGGCGGTCATGCGCAACCGGACGAGCTTGCGTCCAAGCAGGCGGCTCAGCGGCTCCAGCGGCTGGAAATGCCCCAAAATCCAGGTCGTTTCGTTACGCTCGTCGGCATAGGGCAACAGCACGATCTCGGCCGACATCGGCCGCAGGTCCGCCGTCTCGCCGACCGCGACCGCAACAGTCGGAACGCTCAGATTGCAGACGCGGATCAGCGAGGTGCGTCCGGCGTTGCGCGATTGATCCGCCCACAGATGAACGAAGCTCTGCCCCTTGAGCTCGTGTCCGAACAGATCGCAGAGCCCCGTCCCCGCCAGCGAAAACGTGAACGTATCCTCGCCCTCGCGCTTCAACAGAAACGCAAACGCCAGATGGTCCTTGATTTCGTGCGGCTTGAGCGACGTCTTGCGCGGCGCAAGCTGTTCGCCGCGCGTATTGCGCCAATGGTCCAACAAGCGTTGCGTGTGCAGGTGACGCATGGGCTGTGGTGTCCTTCGTCCATCCGGTCCGCCGAACCGTCTGTGCCGCCTTGGCCCAGACTGAAACGCCGACGATCCGTTTCGAGGTCGAAGGAGCGAGCGCCGTGCCACCGCCAAACCGCAGAAATGCGCGGCCCAGATGTCCCGGCAGCAGCCCTCATGCTCAATATTGGGTAAACGCGAGGCTCAACCTACGTCGCGGCCCGCATTTCCCGCGCGTACCGCTTCCAGTTTTCGACGTAGTGGTCGGCCGAATATTTGAGCATCGTGTGCGTCGCGTCGTCGGTCTGACGGATCACCTTTCCCGGTGCCCCCATCACGACGGAGTTATCCGGGATCACCTTGCCCTCGGTGATCAACGTATTCGCCCCGATCAAGCAGTTCTTCCCGATTTTGGTGCGGTTGAGAATGATCGATCCGATGCCGATGAGCGACCCGTCGCCCACCTCGCAGCCGTGCAGCATCACCATGTGCCCGATCGTGACCCCCCGGCCCAGCGTCAGCGGTGCGCCAGGATCTGTGTGAAGAACCGAACCGTCCTGGACATTCGTACCTTCGCCGATCGTGATCCACTCGTTGTCGCCGCGCAGCGTCGCCCCGAACCATACGCTGGCATCCTTGAGAAGCCTCACGCGCCCGACCACGATCGCGCTCGGCGCGATCCAGTATTGTCCTTCGCCCGGAAGGTCCGGCTTCGCATCGCCCAGCGTGTAGATCGTCATCGCAAATCCTTGTGTCTGTGCACGCTTCATATCGCTTCCGCCCGAAAGAACGCTAGACTGGGCCGCCGACAAGGACGCTTCGCATGACCAAGGAAGAACTCACCGCCTGGGCGCTTGCCAACGGCTGGCAGACGATAGGGGAGCATGTCTGCCTTGTGAAACCCACGAACGCGAAAGAGGCGATCGTGCGCCTGGTCCTCAAGGCGACGGTGGCCCAACTCGAAATCAAGAAGCCGTCAGGCAAATGGGAAAAGGTCGCGAGCGAGGCCTACGCAAAGATCGCCTACGACGACTATGCCGAGTTACCGACGAACTTGGGTCTGACGACGATCTCTGGCTTGACGATGCTGATGCAGGACAACAAGGACCGCCTCGCCTTCGCCAAACTGAGCAAGAGCTAACCCGTGCCCGGTCTCGCCGAACTCACCGGCTCGCTCGCCGCGCTGTTGACGACATTGTCGTTCCTGCCTCAGGTCGCAAAGACTTGGCGCACCCGCTCGGCCGGCGATTTCTCCTGGGTCTGGATCGTGGCCTTCGGCGCGGGACTGGCGCTCTGGCTCGTGTACGGTATCGCGATCGGATCGCTGCCGCTTGTTGGCGCGAACGGCGTCACCTTATCTTTGGTCGTGGCGATCGCGTTCGTGAAGTGGCGCGAAGGAGGCCCCGCGTGAGCCGCCCCAACTCCCAGCCCGAGCCCGTCCTGACCCGCGCCGAAGCGCGCGCGATCCTCGACGACGCGATCACGCGGCACTTCGCGAAGGTGCGTGCGCGCATCCCCGCCTTCGTCGAGCGCCATTTTGGCTGGCAAGGTGCTTGGAAGCTGAACCGCAAGGGCCTCGGCCGCGACCTCTATCGCGCGCCGCTGAACGCCGCCCTGATCCTGCCGCACACCGGCCTTCGCTTGGTCGCGATGCTCGCGGAGAAACGCGGCGACGCTGGCACGGCCGACTGGCTACGCTCGCGCGATCTGTTCCTCCGGACCGATGTCGCGCGAGAGATCGAGTGGCTGATCTGGACCGAGCTTCTGGAACTCCCATACAGCGATGGCCCGCGCACAAGCCGCCGTGACGCGCTCGCCCGCGAAATGCTGGCCGATATCCGTCTGGCGAGCCGCCTGAACGCCGTGCACGACGCCATGCGCCGCCATTGGAACGCGAACGGCTACCAGGCCCGCCTAGCCCAAGCGCTAGGCGCCTACAGCGGTAATCGCGCGGCGGCAGCCGAAATCGCCAACATCTTCTTCAGCCTGGGCGCGGGCGCAGCCCTGCTGCACCAGGCGACCCCGGGCGTGCTGACGTTGGGCCCTGCCCTCGCCAACCTGGTCGCCCAAACCCTAAGCGCCCAGTCGGTGCCGGCCGCCCTCACCGCCATCACGCTGGGGATCGCGCCAATCCACGCATCAGCGACGCTGACCGTCTCAGCCACGGCAACCGTGGCCGCCGCGCTCGCAGCGACGTCGGCGGTGTCAGGCGTGATCACCGATCCGATCCAATCGGCGCTCGGTCTTCACCAAAGACGTCTTCTGGCGCTGACGAATGCTGTTGAGCTGTTGCTTTTGGGAGACGACCGCGCACGTCTGGTTGCGCACGATCACTATGTCGGCCGCGTGAGCGATTTGGTTGATGTGTTCGTCGGAATCTGGCGTTTCGCACGACTTTGACCATACAGGCTTCAGTGGCCGCGCATCGCCCTAACCACTAGACACATGGTCTCCGCAAGCAGCGGGTGGTGAAGCTCTCCGTCGCAACTTTAACGACAGGGACACGATGAACGGCCGCAACCGTCGCCGATGACCACGCGCGAAAGTTGCCCCGGCAAATAAACCAATAACAACTCGCGTAGTTCCCATTTCCGGTGAGTGTGCAAGTGTTCGCGCGGGAAGGCGGTCTCGTGATCGCCTTGAGCGATTTGGGAAGACGACGTTTCAGAAGGCGAGTTGGGAATCCTTCTGAGACGCCACATTTGGGTTGGGGTGTCATCATGAGAAGTGGAGCTGCTCTGTTGGGGGCCGCGGCGGTCTTGGCGCTCACCACGCCGGCGAGCGCGGGACGGCTGACAAGCTGGTACGGCGTGTTCGAAGGTGGCGCGAGCGCTATTCAGGACTTCGACATCAGCCAATACGCGACGCCAGCGCCGGTACCGGTCCTCTCGACACTGGAGACGGACATCGGTTGGGCGGCGCTCGCCTCAGTCGGCTATGCGTACAACAACGGTTGGCGCGTCGAACTCGAAGGCGGCTACCGCCACAACGAATTCGACCAACTGGTCGACGCGGTTGGCGTCGGCGTGCCCGCGGATGGCTCGCTCGGCGAATACACGCTGATGGCTAATGTGCTCTACGACTTCCCATCGGTCAGCGGCGTGACGCTGAGCGTCGGCGGCGGCGTGGGCGCCGACTATGCGCGCATCGATGCAGGCGCCCTTGCGACACCGGTCCAGGACGACCGCGTATCGCTTGCATTCCAGGCTGTCGCGGGTCTCAGCATGCAGATGACGAGCTGGCTCGATCTCGTGCTGAACTACCGCTACCTCTACGTCACCGATTTCGAGTTCTCGGACGCAGCCGCCGTGCCGCCGAACATCAATCACCTCGACACCGAGGATCTGCAGAAGCACACACTGACGATGGGACTGCGCTTCGGCTCGCACAAGTCGGACGCACCGCCGGTCGTGAAATCGGCGCCGCCGCCGCCCCCGCCGCCTCAGGCGCAAGTGGCACGGCAATACGTGATCTATTTCGGCTTCAACAAGTGCGCCATCACGGCCGAAGCCGATCAGGTGTTGAGCGAAGCCGCGGCCGCCACACGCACCTTGGGTTCCGTTGGCGTCACGATCGTCGGTCACACCGATACAGTCGGCTCGCGCGCCGCGAACCAGAAACTCTCGGTCTGCCGCGCAGGCGCAGCCAAGTCGAACCTGGTCTCCAAGGGCGTTGCCCCGGCCGCGATCCAGGCATCCGGCGCGGGCGAGACGCAGTTGCTCGTCATGACCGGCGACAACGTCAAGGAACCGCAGAACCGCCGCGCCACAGTCGACCTGAACTGAACGACCAAAGCACGGGCCGAATTCGGGGGCGGGGAGAAATCCCCGCCCCTTTTTCGCGCAAGGGCTGTCCCCGACGCACAATGGCTTGTGCGCAGCGCCGCAATCCCACCCTTTGCACCCGTTTCGGCGCCCCACCCTTCCGTGCGATGATCGCATTCGAAGAACCTGGGTTGTTGGTAAGGGTGTGGCGGACGGATGCTCTCGCGTCTCGGCCTCGTATTGCTGTTCTTGACGGTGGTAGCCCTCGCGCTCGCCTACACCACCGGACTTGGCTTCTCGATTCCGCTTGAGAAAGCCGTGCAAGCCGACCTCAAAGCCGCCTCCTCGCCAGCACTCGTCAACAAGAAGATCGTTGACGCCTTGGAGCGCGACGACGTCGACGAAGCCGACATGTATTTCGAAATTGCGCGGTTCATGAATTACGAGATGCCGCCAGAGACCATGACGAAACTGGCCGACGCGCATGCGTTGTCCGCGACCGTCGTGCGCAACACCTGGCAGTTCGGCGAAGGCTTCGCGACCGGCCAAGCCGACACGAACGCGGGCCTCGCCGGCGCCGTCGCCTCGGACCTCACCGTCGTCGGCGACGTGCGCGACATCGCGAGCGAAGGCACGAAACTTCTCCGCGGCGAGCCTTACAGTGAGCTGATCCTCGGCCTTTCCGTCGTCGGCATCGGCGTAACAGCCGCAACCATAGCGACGGGCGGCGGCGGCGTCATCGTAAAGGCCGGGGTCTCGCTGATGAAGGCTGCCAAGCGCACAGGCCGACTGACCGCAGAATTCGCGCAGACCCTGACGCGGTTGACCAGCGAGTCTGTGAACATGCCTCTGCTGCGCCAGACGCTGCGTTCGACCGACCTCACCGACCTCAAGCGCACGCAAGAGGTCTTCACGGCCTACGGCCGCAACGTAAAGGCCTCGCGCCTCGTTCCTGTGCTCGGGCGCCTCGGCGAACTGAACAATGCCGTCGGTCCCGCCGAAACCGTGCGCCTGATGCGCTTCGTCAAGACCACCGAACACCTCGACGACGTTTCAGGCATGACGAAGCGTTTCGGCATCAAGTCGCGCGGCATCATGGAACTGACCGGCAAGACCGCGCTGCGCTCGTTCAAGACCTCGTTCAAATACATCGAATGGGTCGCCGAAGGCATCTGGGGCCTCGTCATGTGGCTCGGCGGCTTGATCGCGATGGTGCTGATGCGCGGCATCCGCATCTTCAAGCGCAGACCGTTGCGCGCATGAAAAACCCCTCGCCTCCGCAACGGACGCGAGGGGTGAATGATGCAAAAACCAGTCGTCAGAACGGATTGAAGTGATAGTTCAACCGCGCCGTCACGGTGTG
>JAEUML010000315.1 GCA_016792785.1 Alphaproteobacteria bacterium | reverse complement strand
CAGTGGCGGCACTTGCGGTGACATGCCCAGGTCAGAACCCAATAGACGGCTTCCATCAAGCGGCCATGGTAACAAGTTGCATCAGGCGTTCTGCTTCCTTGGGCTTTGCGCGGGCGCGCGTGTGGAGGACGTCGGCGACCGCCGAGTGGTGGCCTGCGCGGACGCTCGCGTCAATCCAGGTTTGCACGAAGACATCGCGCTGGGCATGGCTGCCGCCGGCGAGGTGCAGGCGCGGCAGGACAGGCCCGATCAAATCGGCGGCGCTCGCGTACCGGCGCTCGGCATAGGCGATCAGGCTTTCGGCCATGGGGATCGCGATCGACTCCCAAATGCCGGTCACGTCCTTTTCGCCGTGGCGGATCATCGAAACCAAGAACTCGCGCGATTCGCGGGCGCGGCCGCCGCGGGCGAGCGCGTACACGAAATGCATGTCGAGGAACGGCAGGATGTGTTCGTGCCAGCGTTCCTGCACTTTGGCGACAACGGGGTCCCAGCGTTCGCCGACGTCGACTCCGCGCATCTCCATGCGCCAGAGCGCGGAGATCGCGCCGACTTGTTCTTGCGCGAATTCGGGCCATTCGCCCCAGAGATGCTTATCGAAGATATCGAGGGCGCGCGCGTGCTCGGCGCGTTCGAGGTGGAAGACGGCGAGGTGCCAATAATTGTGTTCGCGCACGAAGATCGAGCGGTCGGCCCAGGTGTGGGCGTAGTCGGTGAGGAATGCGACGCCTTCGTCGATGCGGCCCTGTGTTTCCATCACGTGGGCGAGCGCGTGCTGCGCCCAGGGGTCGCCGCGGTTGAGCGACAGCGCGCGGCGCGCCGCCTCCTCCGCGCGCGGCAGGTCGCGCATCTGCTCGTGCCCGAAGGCGAGCATACTCCAAGCGCCCGCCGTCATGCGGTGAGCGGGCATCAGCCTTGTGGCGATGTCGAGCATCGCTTCGGCGTTGCCGTGGTTGAAGGCGTGGTACTGCGCCCACTTGGCGGTGACGATGTCGTTCGGGTGTTCGGCGGCGATCGCGCGCAGTTGCTTTAGCGTGCCCTGCGTGTCGCCGCGCCACCAGGTGTGGACGGCCTTCACAAACGCCTGTTCGCGGGACGTGGCGTCGCGAGCGGCCTTGCGGGCGCGGGTGAGGTAGGCGCGTGCCTTGCGGAATCCGGTCGCCGATTCGAGCGCCATGTGCACGGCGGCGGCGTGGGCGTTGACCAGCGCGCAATCCGGGTCGGCGTCGGCGGCCGCGAAGATCGAGCGGACCTTCGGGCCATAGCCGATCCAGTCGGCGGCGAAGGTGGCGTAGGCCGCCGCCGTGTCGGGGCGGGCCGTGGTCAAGTCGAGATCGTATGGGTCTTTCATGACGCTGAGGCTCGCCCCGATGGGTGGTCGATGTGAAGGTATGGAGTCGATAGACGGCGCGTTCTCAGTTCAGGACGCCCGGCCAATTCCTGTCGGCCTTGGCGATGAAGCCCGGGATGTCCTTCTCCCAGTTCGTCTGAACGCTTTTGTCGTAGTTCAGGTAGAGCTTGCCGTTCACGATCTTCCAGAAGTTCGGATCGCCGGACGCCGTATAGCCTTGCGAGACGGCCCAGGCGCAGTAGCCACCATATTGCGGCGCGAAGGCGGTCGGGCTCGCGACAAAGGCGTCGAGGTTTTCCTTCGACGCAAAGCGCCAGGTTGCGCCCTTGTACTTGGTTTCAAATTGGGCGGCGCCCTGCACGGGACGGCCCGCCTTGAAATAGGCGACCGCGTCGTAGCCGCCGACGGCGAGAGACGAGAACGTGCCGGTGTAGACCTCGGCCTCGCGGGCGGATGCCGCGGTTGCCGAGACGAGCGAGGTTGCGAGTGCAAAGGCTGCGAATAGGCTTGCGAAGACGGATTTCACGGATGTGCTCCTGTTGTTGGGGTCTCCGCTCAGTGCTTCGCTCGCTCAAGGACAAAGGTTTCGCGGGTCACAGACACGTGATCGCGCGAAACAAATGAGGCGTTTCGTGCGAACTCACCTGGTGAGG
The DNA here is from genome assembly GCA_016792785.1 of Alphaproteobacteria bacterium. Classification (GTDB taxonomy): domain Bacteria; phylum Pseudomonadota; class Alphaproteobacteria; order Micropepsales; family Micropepsaceae; genus SZUA-430. The sequence continues at coordinate 20,595 of JAEUML010000315.1, read as the reverse complement.
ACATACGCGCGGAGGAATGGCTTGGTTGCGTCGCGTTCCATTGACGGACGCCTTATGTTCGTGATGATCGGCCACTGGCCGGTGATCGAGGGGCTTTGGGCGCCCGTGCAGCAGCGTGACGAGACGAGCGAGACCGCGTCAGCGCGCTGGCAACGGCTGATGCGCGCAGCGCAAGGCGGCGATCAGCGCGCCTATGCCGCGTTCCTGAAGGAGGCTGCCGTGTTCGTGCGCGTGATCGCGCGGCGCTATCACCGCGACGGCGGCGCGGTCGAGGATGTCGTGCAGGAGACGCTGCTCAGTTTGCATCGGGTTCGCCACACCTATGAACCGGGCCGGGCGGTCGAACCATGGGTCGCGGCGGTCGCGAAGGCGCGTGCGATCGATGCGCTGCGAGTGCGTATGCGGCGTGCCGCCGACGAAACCGAGGCATCCGACGGCCAACTGCACGAAGTCGCCGATTCAACCGCCGGTGCGGATTCACGGCACGAAGCACAGGCTGAGGTCGCGGCAGCCTTGGCGGCGTTGCCCGCGGGGCAGCGTGCGGCTGTGCGTATGTTGAAGATCGAGGAGCTGTCGCTTGCCGAGGCGGCGGCTCGGAGCGGGCAATCGGTGCCAGCGCTCAAGTCTCTCCTGCACCGAGCAATGCTGTCGCTGCGCGCGGCGTTGAAGGGCAGCAACGATGCGTGACACGGACGAGCTGATCGAGACCCTCGCGCAGGACGCCAAGCCGGTGACGCCGCTGGCGCCGCCGTTGATGCGCGCGGGCTTGTTGTTGGCGGGATTGCTCGCGGCGATGGGCGCGCTCGTTGCATTCGGCGGACATGTCGAGGAGACGATTGCGCATCTTTCTCGCGCGCCCTTCGCGCTCGAGTTGATCGGCGCGTTGGCCGCCGGCGTTGGCGCGGTCGTCGCCGCGGTGATGCTGTCGATCCCTGGACGCGCGCGAGCTTGGCTCAATCTGCCTGTACCGGGTCTTGTGCTGTGGCTCGCGGGTGGCGGGCTCGAATGCTACCGGCAGGTCGAAGAACTGGGCTATGTGCCGACGTCGATGTTCGCGAGCCAAGATTGCTTCGTCTTCATCATGGCCGCGGGCCTGCCTTCGGCGGCGGCCGCTTATGTGTTCCTGCGCCGGCATCTCTCAATCGACGCCGTGCGTGTGATGGCGCTCGCAGGCCTCGGCGCAGCGCTGCTCGCCGCCGTCCTGCTGCAACTTGTCCACGCGCACGGCACGAACCCGGTCGATTTCGTCACGCACGTGGTCGCGGTGACGCTGCTCATGCTGTTTGCGATGGCGGTGGGGCGGTTTGATTTCAGGCGGCCTTAGCTCGTCAGCACTTCTTCAGTTGTGATCGCGTATTTGCCGTCGAGCCAGGCGACGACTTCTTGCGCGGCGGGGTGAGTTAAGGCCGACCACTTCGTGCGCAGCCGGGCGGTGCGGTCGCCGAGGTTGGCGAGGCCGGCGTCTTGGAGAGATAGAAGATCGTTCTCGATCAGCTTTGCGCCTTCATCGCCGAGCACCGTGCGCGCGGCGGTGCGGAAGGCGGCCATGTAGCGGTAGCGGTCGCCTTCCTTGTAGCTGTCCACGAGCGTCAAAGCGGGGACCATGCTCAAATGCGGTTGAAGCGCCGGGTTGATCGCGTGCGCCGCGACGTGCGGGGCGATCGTGGCGGGGCGGCCGGTGAAGGCGCGTAGGTGTAGGAACTGCGACATGCGTGGGCCGTCATTGACGGGGTAGTTGTCCCAGAGGAACGGCTTGCGGCGAAGGCGCGCGGTCACGTCTTGCAAGTGGCCGGGTGAGAACGCGCGGGCGCAGACTTCTTCGCCGGTCCAGAAGATCTCGACCTTCGGATCGAGCAGGCGGCCTAAGTCCTCAAGATAGTTCGCTGGGCGCGGACCGAACACGCGGTCGAGCACCGTCTCGTCCGTGTAATAGGACGGGCACATGATCAAGCGCGTGGCCTTCATGCGACCGGCCACGAAGGCGATGATCTCTGCCTGACGCGCCGCGAGATCGGGGATGTCGCCGCGCATGTCGTCGAACAGGATCGCGAGATCGTCGAGGCCGAGGGACTCCAACTCGGCGATGCGCGCGGCGAGCGTTGCGCGCGCTTCATCGTTGAAGTCGCGATAGACTTCGTATGGGCTCAAGCCGACGCCGAAGCGCACGCCGGCCGACCGGCACGCGGCGGCGAATGCCGCGAGCGCTTCATGCGTCGCCGTCGGGTGCGGTTCCTTCCAACGGCGGCGCAGGAATTCGTCGGCCTTCGGCGCGTAGATGAAGAAGCGGTAGCCGTGGGCGCTCAGCGTGCGCATCACGGCTGTACGGTCGGGCCAGTTCCAGGGCTTGCCGAAGTAGCCCTCGATGATGCCGAGTTCGGGGATTGCGTTGCTCATGCTCGTGCGAATCTAGCAGCCGCTTGTGGCGCGGACAAATTCGGTTACGCTCCGGCCTAACAAGATATTCGGGAGGATGGGATGGGCGTGTGGAACTACGGCGATATCATCGACGCCGTAGCAAAGGTGGTGCCGTCCGGGTCGCCGGCATTGATTCATGGGCCGCGCGTCACGTCGTGGCTCGCGTTCCAGGGGCGGACGAATGCGCTGGCGCGAGGGTTGATCGCCGCGGGGCACAAAACCGACGACAAGCTCGCGATCCTCATCCGCAACCGGCCGGAATACATGGAAGCCACGATCGCCGCGTTCAAAGGGCGGTTCGTGCATGTGAACGTGAACTACCGCTACAAGGCGGATGAGCTTCTCTACATCTTCGACAACTCGGATGCGCGCGCGGTCGTCTATGGCAGCGAGTTCGCGCCCCTTGTCGCGTCGATCCGCGACCGGTTGCCGGGCGTAGAGACGTGGTTGCAAGTCGCCGTGGACGATACGCCCCTGCCCCCTTTCGCGCAGGACTACGAGGCGTTTGTCGCAGCGCACGGTAGCGGGGATTTGGACATCAAGCGATCGCCCGACGACCTTTTCTTTCTCTACACCGGCGGTACGACCGGCATGCCGAAGGGCGTCATGTGGCGCCAACACGATCTGCGCGCGGCGCAGATGAACCCGGCGCTCATGCCGGTGGTGCCGACGACGCTCGCCGAGCATGTCGAGATCGTGCGGACGACGCCGGGCAACCGCTTCATTCCCGTGTGCCCGCAGATGCACGGGACGGGACTCCTGACGTCTTTCGGCGCGCTTACGGGTGGCGGCTGCGTCATCACGCTGGAAAGCGCGACGTTCGATCCGGTCGAATTGTGGGAGGTCACGGCGCGGCGCAAAGCGACACAAATGGCGATCGTGGGCGATGCGTTCGCCAAGCCAATGCTGCGCGCGCTGGACGAGAACCCTGGGCGTTGGGATTTATCGCCGGTCGCGATGATCGTTTCGTCGGGCACGATGTGGAGCCAAGAGGTGAAGCACGGCCTGGTCAAGCACATGCCGCAGGTGACGCTGCTCGATTCCTTCGGCGCGTCGGAGGCGGTGGGATTTGCGCTGTCGGCGACGACGAAAGATGGCGAGGCGCAAACGGCGAAGTTCACCCTGGGGACCGACGTCGCCGTGTTCACGGCGGATCACGCGCCCGTTCAGCCGGGCTCGAACGAACCAGGCTTCATCGCGCGCGGCGGCAACATTCCGGTCGGGTATTGGAAGGACCCGGAGAAGACGGCGCGGACGTTTTTCACCATCGCGGGCAAGCGCTGGTCGATCCCCGGGGACTATTGCCTGTTGCATGGCGACGGATCGATCACGCTCTTGGGTCGTGGAAGCGCGTGCATCAACACGGCGGGCGAGAAGGTCTATCCCGAGGAAGTCGAGGAAGTTCTGAAACTGCACGAGAGCGTTGAGGATGCGCTCGTCGTCGGCGTGCCGGACGAGAAATGGGGAAACGCGGTGACAGGCGTGGTCGAGCTCTCTCCGGGTGCGCGGTTCGACGAAGCGGCTTTGCGGGCGCATGTGCGGGAACATCTTGCGGGGTACAAGACGCCGAAGCGTATCCTGGCCGTGCCGGCAATGTTCCGCGCGCCGAACGGCAAGGCGGACTACAAGGCGGCCGTCGCGCACGCGCGAAGCGCGCTGCAGATCTGAAACCCGCAACAAGAATGAAGATTGAACCACCAAGCACACCAAGGTCACCAAGAGTCTCTGGCCCTACTATCGGCGCGAAGCGCCAACCGAACGCCGACAGCGCGCTACGCGCGCGGGTGATCACGAGCGTCTTGGTGATCTTGGTGTGCTTGGTGGTTCAATCTTTCTTATTGAGGTGATCGGATGAACGAGATCGTCGAGCGCGCTCGGGCTTTTGGTGAGACGCATGTGGCTCCCAATGCCGCCAAATGGGCGCGGGAGGGGCGGATGCAGGTCGAGGCGCTTAAAGCCGCGGCAGCGGAAGGGTTGCTGGCGTTTCAGACCTCGAAGGCTTGGGGTGGGCTCGAGATCGGGTTTGCGGCGAAGCTGAAGCTGCTCGAAGTGTTGTCGCGGCATTCGTTTGACTTCGCGTTCAGCTTGACGAACACGGCGGGATGCGCAGCGCATATCGCGCAGGCGATGCCGCGGGCGGTCGCGGAGCGCTACGTGCCGGCGATGCTGAAAGGCGAGCGGTTCGGCGGTAGCGCGCTCAGCGAACCGGGCGTGGGGAGCGACTTCGCCGGGATCAAGACCAGTGCGGTGAAAGACGGCGACGACTGGTTGCTGACCGGCGAGAAGGGGTGGATCACGAACGCGGCGTTCGGCGATGTATTCATCACCTACGCGCAGACGGACCCGGCTCAAGGGTGGCGCGGCATTGGGTGCTTTCTCGTCGACGGGCGCCGCGAAGGGTTCAGACGCTCGAACGCGGAGGCGCTCGGCGGCGGCGGCGTGATCGGCGCCGGCGGATTTCAACTCATCGACTATCGCGTGCGCGCGGACGAAGTCGTCGCGCCGCCTGGGCAAGCGTTCCGGCGTGCGATGACGAGCGTCAATCAGGCACGCACCTATGTGGCGGCGATGTGCGTCGCGATGGTCGATGCGTGCCTCGACACGGCGATCGCCTACGGCAAGGCGCGGCAGGCGTTCGGTGCGCCGTTGTCGGCCAAGCAAGGGTGGCGCTGGATGGCGGCCGACGTCGCGACGGATGCGGAGGCCGCGCGGCTGCTGGTCGCCAAAGCCGCGGACTTGATTGTGCGCGGCGAGGATGCGGCGCTCGCCTCCGCGCACGCGAAGAAGTTCGCGACGCGCATGGCGTGTCAGCGTATCTCGGATGCGTGTCAGTTGATGGGGGCTGCGGGCTTGCGGGAAGACTATCCGTTCCTACGCCACCTCGCTTCCGCGCGCGTCGCTAGCTACACGGATGGGTCGACAGAGATGCAGAACGAGCGGATCGCGGCGATCGTGATCGGTTAGAAGCGAAAACCGATGCGGGCGCCGGCGGTTTCCAGGCCCTCGTTGTTGTCGCAGAGATTCGCGTTCGAGATGTGGTCGAGGTAGAGCGAGAGCGAGACGTTGTCGCTGACCATCACGCCGGTGGACGCCGCGAGGTGGAACAACACGCGGCAGCCGAGTTCCTTTCGGTCGTACATTGTCTTGTCGAGGTCGCCATCGTGAACGGCCGCGCCGACGGCGCCTTCGATAAACCAGGGGCCTACGATCGGGCCGCCGAACGTCAAGCCTGCGTAAGCTTGGCTCGTGTCGCCCTTCGTGTTGATGGAGACGCCAATCGAGGGACGCGCTTCCCAAGCGCCGTCGAACCAACCGAGGTCGGCGAAATAGAGTTCGGCGTTGATGTCGAGGCCTTCTTCCTTCGTCGCGACGAAAACGCCTTGATCGTGCGCGAGTGCGCCGAAGCGGATTTCGGAGAATGTGCCGTCTGCCTGCGCTGCCCCGATCAGACACGGCGCCGCGAATGCCAGCGCGGCCGCAATCGATTTGCGCATGCGATGAAGCCCCCCTGCCCCGCTGAAAAAATGCGCTGGGGTCGAGCGGCTGTCAAACAGGCTATTCTTTGGGGCCCCAGTGATCGGCGAGAAAAGCTTCCGTTCCCTCGATTTCGGGCATCCAGTGGTGCCGTGTGACGCCAAACACGGAGCGCGACGGCTTGGTAAAGCCCGGGTCGGCGAAGGCACCGACAGCAACGCCGATCAATTGGGATTCCAACGACAGATCCCAATAAACGGATGACCCACATTTCGGGCAGAAGTGGAACGTCACGCGGCCGCCGCGTTCTGTCGGGCGGGAGAAATCCCTAACCTCGCCCTCAACCGTCAGGAGTGCGGCTCGCGGAAAGTAAGCGTTGTCGCTGAACACGCTGCCGGAGCGGCGCTGGCACTGGAAGCAGTGGCAGATGACGACGCGCGCGGGCTCGCCCTTGATCTTGAGCCGCAAACTGCCGCAGCTGCACATCGCGGTGCGTTCCATTCTGTCCCCTTTCACTTAAGGCTTCAGGTCGCTCAAGCGGTCGACCTTGCGCAGGGCTGGAAACCAATAGGCCCACAATCCTACGACGGCGAGCGTGCCGACGCCACCGACGACGACGGCGGGGACCGTGCCCCACCACGCGGCAGTGACGCCCGACTCGAACTCACCGAGTTCATTCGAGGCACCGATGAAGAGCATCGAAACGGCGCTGACGCGTCCGCGCATGTGATCGGGTGTGGCGAGCTGCGTCAGCGAATGGCGCACGTTAACGGAGACCATGTCGGCGGCGCCCAACGTGATGAGTGCGGCGAGCGAGAGATAGAAGCTCTCCGAAAGTCCGAAGACGATGGTCGCTGCGCCGAAGATTGCGACGCAGACGAACATCTTCGCGCCGGCATATCGGCCGATGGGCCGGACCGTGAGGACGACGGACATAATCGCGGCACCGACTGCAGGGCCTGCCTTCAGAATGCCGAAGCCTAAGGGGCCGACCTTCAAGATGTTCTCGGCGAAATACGGCAGCAGCGCGGTTGCGCCGCCCAAGAGCACAGCGAAGAGATCGAGCGAGATCGCGCCGAACAGTTCCTGGCGGCGGCGGACATAGGCGACACCCTCCGCGACGCGCTCGTAGAGCGAGCCCACGATCTCGCGCCGCTGCTGGGCGATCATGCGGATTGCGTAGATCAGGGCACTGCCGGTCGCGAACAAAACGAAGCAGATCGCGTAGGTGACGCCCGCGCCCAGAAGCAGCAACGCGCCGCCGACCGCGGGGCCAGCGATCACGGCGACCTGAAAGACGGTCGAGGAGATCGAGATCGCTTGCGGCAGGTCGCTCGCCGGCACGATCTGCGGCAGGAACGACTGCGAAGCAGGGGCGGAGAACGCGCGCGCGGCGCCGAACAGCACGAGTGTCGCGAAGTACGGCCATGTGTCGGTGACGCCCGACAACGTCAGCGCCATGAAGATCGCCGCGCATGCCGCCTCCACGGTGTAGCTCGCGGACAGCACGCGCCTGCGCTCGTATCGGTCGGCGACGTCGCCCGCGTAGAGCGTGAACGCGAACATCGGCACGAACTGAGCAAGACCTACGAGGCCCAGCGCGAATACGTCGTCCGTCAGCTTGAAGATCTGCCAGCCGACGGCCGTCGACTGCACCTGCATCGCCATGACGCCGGCAAAGCGGGAGACGAGGAACAGTTTGAGATTGCGGCTCAAGATGGCCGAAAGCGGAGCTGTCACTTGCGCTGCGTTGCGACCAAGGCGCGGATGACGGCGGTGACAAGCACGGCGACCGCAAGGACCGCGATCACGATCCAGGAGCCGGTGTCGAAGCGTTTGCCTTCTTCAAGATAGCGCGCAAGTCCAAAGCCCAGGAGCGAGACGACGACGAAGACGACGCCGATCTTGAGCGTGCTGACGAACTTCGCGAAGGGGGTGTCGGGGGTTTGGCTCATGCGAGGTGCATCACGCTTCCTTTGGGCGCGTCAGGGCCGCGAACACAAGACCCGCGATCAATCCGGCCGCCATCTGCAGGCTGAGGCCCATTGTGCCGCGCGCGCCAAAGACGCCGACTGAGCCCAGCTGCCACTTCAGCGCTGTGAAGAGGATGAAGATTGCAACCGCGCCTGCGACCGCAAAGACGATCGGGCGCAACCCCGTGAACCGCGCGAGGAAGGTTCCCGCAAGGAATGCGACGAAGAGCGCGATTGCGGAGAGCGCCCCGAACAACGGCGCCATGCCGATGAGGTCGTGCGTGAACCAACCGATGCGATCGGCGAGCGGCAATGCTGGGGCTGCACCCTCGCCCTGTTGGACGGCCGCGGACCACGCCTCCTGCACCATGAACGAATGCGCGGCGGTGCCGAGCACGAGCATGACGACGACGGCGATCACGAAGGCCACAAGCCAGCGGACCATGGCGGAACACTCCCCTTCAAGCTCTTTGCTTATGCCCCGAAATAGGGTCAGATGTCTCTAGCAAGAATACGCACAAATCGTCGGAGAATTCGCATGCGCGTTTGGCTTTGGGTGTTCGGTGCCGGCATGGCGATGGCCGCGAGCCTTACCGCCGCGGCCGACGTGGCGCCCGATCCGATTCGTCCGCCGCCTCCAGCGCCCGCACAAGCGCCGGAACTGAAGGCGGGCTACACGGTCGTTGAAGTCGCCAAAGGCCTCGATCATCCCTACTCGATCGCCTTCCTGCCGGACGGATCGATGCTGGTGACGGAACGCATCGGGCGCCTGCGCCTGATCAAGAATGGGAGGCTGGTCGACGCGCCGATCACCGGCGTTCCGCCGGTTCATCACCGAAGCCAGGCAGGATTGTTCGACATCGTTCTGCATCCGCAGTTCGCGCAGAACGGCCTCGTCTATCTGGCCTATGCCCACGGCACGGCGCAGGCGAACGCAACGCGGGTGGCGCGCGCCCGCTTCGACGGCGCGGCGCTGCAAGACCTGAAGGTCATCTTTGAGGCCTCGCCGTTGAAGGACACGAGCAACCACTATGGCGGGCGCATCTCCTTTTTGCCGGATGGGACGTTCACACTGCTGGTCGGCGACGGCTTCGAATACCGCGAAAGCGCACAAGACTTGCGGACGCATTTGGGCAAGATCGTTCGGCTGAACGACGACGGCAGCGTGCCGCAAGACAATCCCTACGCGACCGGCGAAAACGGCGCGAAGCCCGAGATCTGGTCGTTCGGTCATCGCAATCAGCAGGGGCTGGCGTTCGATCCGCAGCGGCTGATGTTGTTCGAGCACGAGCACGGGCCGCAGGGCGGCGACGAACTCAACATCATCGAGTCGGGGCGCAACTATGGTTGGCCCGTCATCACCTACGGCATGGATTATTCCGGCGCCTATGTGTCGCCTTACAAGGCGCGCGACGGGATGGAGCAGCCGGTCGTGCAGTGGACGCCGTCGATCGCGCCGTCGGGCCTTGCGATCTATTACGGCGACAAATTTCCGCAATGGAACGGGGATGCGTTCGTGGGCGCACTGGCGCACAAGCACCTGCGGCGCGTCGATCTGGACGACCGGGGCGGCGCGGTCGGCGAACAACGGCTGCTGACAGACTTGAACGAGCGCATCCGCGACGTTCGCGTCGGACCGGACGGCTACATCTATGTGACCACAGACTATGCCGCGGCGGAGAAGCCGTCGGGCCGCGTTCTCAGGCTGGAACCGGCGCCCTAACATGACGTTGAAGATTTCGCGGCTGTCGGGGGCGCTGGGTGCGGAGGTGCGCGGGCTCGATTTGTCGCGCGCGCTGTCGTCCGGTGATCTTGGCGCACTCAAAGAAGCGTTGATCGAGCATCTCGTCGTGACGCTGCCCGATCAGGCGATGTCGCTCGACGATTTGGAGCGGCTGACGGATCAACTCGGCGGGCGGACAGTGACGCCGTTCGTCAAACCCCTACCCGACCGGCCCTATGTCATCCGCGTGTTGAAGGAGCGCGAGGACAAACTCAACTTCGCGAATGCGTGGCACACGGATCTTTCCTATTTGCCAGAGCCGCCGAGCTTCACGCTGCTGCATGCGCGCGAGGTGCCGGACTATGGCGGGGACACGGTGTTTCAGAATCAGTATCTGGCCTTCGAGACTTTGTCCGGCGGCTTGAAGGCGACGCTGAGGACCTTGCGCGCGGTGCATTCGGCGGGCGCGGCCTACGGCACGGGCGGCTATCTCGACCGCGTGAAGCACAAGATGTCGACTGAAATCGCGCCGTCGGACGAGGCGTTTCAGGAGTGCGTGCATCCGGTCGTGGTCCGCCATCCTGAGAGCCGGCGCGAGGCGCTCTACGTCAACCCGGTCTACACGATGCGGTTCGACGGCTGGAGCGTTGCGGAGAGCCAGGCGCTGCTCCAGCACATCTACCGTCACCAGACAAACGAGAATTTCACCTGCCGGGTGCGTTGGAGGACGAACATGCTCACGATCTGGGATAACCGGGCGACACAGCACAACGCGCTCAACGATTATCATGGGCAGCGGCGCGAAATGTTCCGCACCAGCGTTGCGGGCGGGCGGCCGCAGGCGGCATAACCGCTCATGACTCCTTTGATCTTCCTGATCGTCGGCTTTGCGGCGGGCGCGATCGTCGCCTACGGGCTTTTGGGCTTAGGCTCTGCGAAGGGCGACGCGCCTGCGCCCGATCCCACCGCACCCCCGCCGCCGGGCGAACCGGAGCCGGCCCCTGCCGAAAGCGGGCCGGAGCCGCTGAGCGCGAAGCTTCACCGTTTGAGCACGCCGCTCGAAGCGTTCGGCGACGCGACCGCGCATCCGCGCGAACTTGGCGACCGCAGCGAGTTCAAAGACGCGGTCACGCTCTTGTCCGACGCCCATGTCCCGCTCGAGACGGTCACGCAATATGCGCTCGGCGCCAACTGGACGATGTCTTGCGCGGCGCTGTCCGCGCTCGGGCAGCGCGCCGACGGCGAGGCCGCGTCGCGCGACGTCGTCGCCTTCTTCGGGCGGCTAAGACCATGGGCAATGCACTACGCGCTCGAGTATTTGGCCTCGTTGAAGAACAGACCGCCCGCTGGTGCGCCCGCAGCTTCGGCCGATAATTGGTGGCAGGAGAACCTGATCATTCCGGGCTTGTTCCGCTCGTACTTCACGAAAGTCGAAAAGCTCGGCGACAAGGCAAAGTTCGGACCGTCGGCGTCGGCGTCTTATGCGTCGGACCCGGCGCAGGTCGAAGCGTTTCTGCGTAGCCTCGATCATCCGTTCGCGACCGCGTTGATCGCGGACCTTCGCACCTCGCGCTCCGCGAAGCTCGACCGTGGGTTCCTGGAGAGCTTTGGCCGGTTCTGGTCGAAGTCCGACGATTTGTTGATCGAGCCGGAGGAGTGGACGGACCTGTTGGGCGCAGCCGAGAGCTCGCTCGTGCGAAGTCCGGCGCGCTCGCTCATCGTGCGCGGCGAGGCGAAGGTCGGCAAAAGCGCGTTCCTGCGGTTGCTTGGCGACCGGTTGATCAAGAAGGGCTGGACAATCTTTGAGGCGGGCGGTCCCGAGCTTCAGGCCGGGCAATCCTATATCGGCCAGCTTGAGGAGCGCGTGCGACGGATGGCGGCGGAGATCAGTGCCGACAAGCGCGCGATCTGGTACGTGCCCGACATTCTTCAGATCGCGGTCAGCGGCACACATCACGGACAAACGGCGAGTATCCTCGATCAAGTTCTGCCGGCGGTGAGCGCCGGGCGGCTCCTCATCATCAGCGAGGCGACGCCGACAAAGCTGACGCAGCTCTTGCAGCTCAGGCCCAATCTTAAGGGTGTGTTCGAAGCAGCGCCGATCGCGCCGATGCCGGAAGACCGCGCTGCGAAGTTCGTCGAACGTTACATGCAGCAGCTGACAAGAGAATCGAAAGTCACGTTCGATCCGGCGAGCGGACCGCAAGCCTTGCAGCTGGCGCGGCAATATCTCGGCACATCTCAGTTGCCGGGCATTGTGCTCGATCTCGTGAAATTGACGTTCAACCGGCGCGTCGGCGAGGGCGCGACCGCGATCGCGCCGCACGACATTCTTGTTACCTTGTCGCAAGTCACGGGCCTGCCGGTCGCGATCCTCGACGGCAACGAGCGGGTCGATCTCGAAAGCGTTCGGCATTTCTTTGACGAGCGCGTGATGGGTCAGAGTGAGGCGGCGCAAGCCGTTGTCGACCGCATAGCGATGCTGAAAGCGGGTCTTACCGATCCGACGAAGCCGATTGGCGTGTTCTTGTTCGCGGGGCCGACAGGCACCGGCAAGACCGAGCTCGCCAAGACGCTCGCCGAATTTCTGTTCGGCTCCGACGAACGCTTGATCCGGCTCGACATGAGCGAGTTCAAGACGCCAGAGTCCTTGAACAAAATCATCGGTGATCCCGGCGGCGGGCAGACGGAGTCGCTCATCAACCGCGTGCGCAAGCAGCCGTTCTCCGTCGTGCTGCTCGACGAGTTCGAGAAGGCGCACGGCAATGTGTGGGACCTGTTCCTGCAAGTGTTCGACGATGGGCGGCTGAGCGACGCGATCGGCAACGTCGCCGACTTCCGCCACTGCATCATCATTCTGACGTCGAACCTGGGCGCGACTTCGCATCAGGGGCCGGCACTCGGCTTCGGAGCGAAGGCCGAGACGTTCTCGGCCGATCAAATCATGCGTGCGATCGGTCAGGCGTTCCGGCCGGAGTTCGTCAACCGGCTCGACAAGGTGATCGTGTTCCAGCCACTCCGGCGCGATCTGATGCGGCGCATTCTGCAGAAGGAGTTGCGCAACGTCTTGGAGCGGCGCGGCTTGCGCAACCGCGAGTGGGCGGTCGAGTGGGAAAACTCGGCGCTCGAGTTCCTGCTCGATCGCGGGTTTTCGCCCGAACTCGGCGCGCGACCGCTGAAGCGCGCGATCGACCAATATCTGCTGGCGCCGCTTGCCGCCACGATCGTCGAGCACCGCTTCCCGGAGGGCGATCAGTTCCTCTTCGTGCGCAGCGACGGCAAGGCGATCCAGGTCGAATTCGTCGATCCGGATGCCGAGACGGCGCAACCCGCCGTAGCGGCCGCCGCGCCGAGCGGTCTGTCGCTGGCCGACATCGTGCTTCATCCGCGTGGGTCGGAGGGCGAGCGTGGCGTGCTCGAGGCGGAGTACCGCGCGCTTGCGGCGCGGCTTGAAGGCGACGATTGGAAGGCGTTGTCGGAGCAGCTTGCGGGACAACTCGGCGATCCCGGCATCTGGTCGCGGTCCGACCGCCACGGCGTGCTCGCGCGCTACGCGCTGATGGACCGGGTGAAAGCCGCGATGAAGACGGTCGAGTCGCTCCGCGAGAGGCTCGACAAGTCGCGCGACGCGCGTGGGTCTTCAAGCGAAGTTATGGGGCGGCTCGCGCGGCAGATCCTGGTCACCGGGCTCGGCGTCGAGGATGCGCTCTCCAACGCGCCGATCGAAGCGGTGCTGTGCGTGGAACCCGCACTCGACGGCGGCGATGCGGAAGAGGCGCGCGCCTGGTGCGAGAGATTGTCGAAGATGTACCGCGGGTGGGCGGCCAAACGCGGCATGCAGGTCGAAGATCATGGCACGGGCAAAGACGCCGTCATCGCCGTGTCCGGGTTCGGCGCCTACCGGCTCCTCGCCGAAGAGGCGGGCTTGCACGTTTTGGAAGTGTCCGATGACGACGAAGGATCGCGCGTTACCGCCCGGGTGCGCGTGGCTGCGGCGCCGCTCGGCGATCTGCCCGCGGCCAGCGCGGCAAAGGTGCTGCGTGCTGCGTTGGACAAGGCGGGTGCCGCGAACAGCGTCGTGCGGCGCTATCGCGGCGGGACCGCGCCTCTCGTGCGCGACGGCAAGAAGGCGTGGCGTTCGGGCAAACTCGACGCCGTGCTTGCCGGCGACTTCGACGTCATCGGCGCAATCGCGGCGCGTTAGGATTCATCGTCGACAGGCGGGCGGCCGAGATAGAGCGAGCGGCGGTCGAAGCGTTCGAGCGAGGCGTGAAGGGCCGCCATCAGGCGTGCGTTCGATCGGGTGACGGAGCGACCCTTCTCACCCTTGCGGCCAAGTTCTGTGATCGTGGTCAAACCGCTGGACAGATCGTGGCGCCAGAGTTCCTTGCGGAAGAATGAGGCGCCTTGCGCGAGGCCGCGCAGCAGCTCGTCGGCCGTCGACTTGGGGAACGCGCCGAGTTCGTAGAGGTCGGCGATGTCGGTGGCAAGCCGCTCGTCGCTCATCGCGGCGCCGTCGTAGGCCGCGCCGTTCGTCTTCGTTTCGGTCGCAAGGCATTCATAGCCGCCGCCGCCTTTGACCTCGCGCACGAACAGGCCGTCGATGCCGCGGCGGCCCTGGAGCTTCGACGGCAGAAGCTTCCAGCCTTGTCCGGCGAGCGCCACCGCGGTCATGACCTCGCCGAAATCGCCTTGGACGTTCGTGTCGCCGTTGAAGTCGGCGAGCGTCAGGTCCGGCGGGTCCGCGACGCGTAGCTGAAGCGGCGCCGGCTTCGCCGGAGCGCGAGGTTCTTGCGGGCGCTGCGGTTGCTTGGCGGTGGGGGTCGGCTGCAGCGGGCTTCCCGGCGGCACGTCGCGCGGGGGCGGCAGCGTTTCGACGGGTTCAGGCGGGCGGCGCCAGCCTTCGCGCCAAGTCAGCGCCAGGCGAAGCGCCAGCAACAGCAGGACGATCGCCGCCAGCCCCCCGATGATCCAGGGAAAGCTCGCGACGGTGCAGCCCAGAATACTCCCGGAGTCACACGTCACTGGCACCAAGCCCCACCGTTGATGCGGGGGCCAGAAAAGCCCCATCCAACAGCCCCGCGCAAGGGCGTTCCCTGACCATCGCCTCCTGCGATGGCGGGAAATCGACCAAAATGCGGCGTCAAATCGAAAGGCCGCGGGTGCGGCCAGAGCGGTGTAGACTTCCGAGCGGATTCCGAGAGGAGCGTTCGATGTCGGGCGTCGGCACGCGGATCAAGAAGGCGCGCGAGGCGCTGGGCATGACCCAGGTGACGCTCGCGCACGCCGTCGGCATCAGCCAGCAGGCGGTGATGGAACTGGAGTCCGGCCGCGCCAAGGGCACGAAACACACGGCAAAATTCGCCCGCGCGCTGGGGCAAGACCCTCTTTGGCTCGAGACCGGCGAGGGACGCCTGCGCGAGGCGGCGAAGGCGCGGCGTCAGGTGCGCACCGATGCGATGGAGGCGGTCGTCGAGGTCGCCAATTTCGAACGCATTCCGGTGTTCGATCTTAAAGCCGGGCGCGGGCGCGATCCCTTGGGCGACATCGACAATGCGGTCAGCTTCAGCATGTTCCGGACACTGTGGCTGAAGGCTCTGACGGCGACGCCGGTGTCGCAGCTCGCCGTGGTTCAGATGTCGGGTGACGCGATGGAGCCCACGATCGCGAACGGCGACCAGGTCCTGGTCGATACGGCGCAGGCCAATCTTCGGCGCGAGGGGATCTATGTGTTGCGCCTCGACGACACGCTGCTGGTCCGCCGCGTGACGATGCACCCCGCGACGCGCAAGGTCACGGTCGCTTCGGACAATGCGCGCTATAAGCCATACGAGGATTTGGACCCGGAGGCGCTGGAGGCTTTGGGGCGGATCGTTTGGATCGGCCACACGCTTGGTTAATCCGAACCTGCCCCGCGATAGAGGGCATAGAAGACGGGCAGAAGCACCAACCCCACGACAAGCGACAGAACGAAGCCGGCGAGCGCCACGACAACGAGCAAGGCGTACACTTCCTTAAGCCATGGCGGCAGCTCGACCGGCGCGATCATGTCGAGCATGGTGATCAGGAAGCCCTTCAGGGGAGCGATGACCGTCGCATCGGCGATGGCGAATTGCGCCCCGGCTCGCTCGGCGCCACCGCCCAGCACGAAGAACAGCAGTGCCGCCAGCCCAAGCAAGGACAAGACGACAGCCAAGATCGCGTAGGGCCACAACCAGCGGCGCACGTTTCCCCTCCACCCGGAGGGTTGTTTAGCATGGGTCTCGGGCCCCGGTCTGATGCGGCCGAGCCTCAGTTCGGGGCGTCAGACAGCGATGATGCGCTCGCGAAGGGCTTTGGCGATGGCTTGAACGCGGGTCGAAACGCCGAGCTTCGCCTTGGCGCTGTCGACGTGGAAGCGCACCGTCCGGGGGCTAATCCCGAGGAGCTTGCCGATGTCGGCGTCGGATTGGCCGATCGCCACATGACGCAGGCATTGGGTTTCGCGGACCGATAGGGCCGTTCCCGCGGAACTGCCCTTGCCTTGGCGCAGTTCCAGCGCTCGCTCTAAGGCCGCATGGCAAACCACCTGGAGCAAGGCACGTGCGAGGCCCGAGAGATCGGGATTGTCGCCGCCGAGGTTAAAGCCACCCAGCGGCTCCCGGTTGCGCCACACGGGGATCACGAGCCCCTCACCGCGCTTGACCACCTCAGCGAGTAGTTTTTCGGTCCAAGGGGCACCCTTGTGCTCGGGGGCGCCCGTCAACTCGGAGACGAGGAAAGGGAACTCGGTCTCCAAACCGCGCTTCACCAGCGGATAGTCCTCGTAGGCGCCTTCGGCGTCGATCGCGCGCAAGAGTTCCGGGAGCGCATCGCTGAACAAGACGGCGTCGCGCACGCCGCCGACGATTCGTGCTGCATCGATGGCCACCACGTGGGTGAAGCCGAATTGGGCGACATAGTCCTTAACGATCGCCCACAAGGAGGCCGACGAGGCGGCCGCGGTGATCCGGGCCAATGTCTCGCCGAGCTGAGCGTATTTCTGCATTCACCGTCCTTCGCGCGATCGCTCTTCTGCGCCGCAATATGACACGACGCCGGAATTTGGGACTGGCACCCACGGCAGGAGAGGCACATCCCGCTCGGGATTTCAACGGATCAAGGGGCGGTCTACGCCGCACTCGAGATCAAGCGGGGTCCCGACCTTCTCGTCGTTTACGCTTTGGCGCCTGGGGCGGATCAACGTGTCGAACCAACTGCGCGGGAAACTTGTTTTGCAGTGCGGAAACGCGTTTTGCGATCAGGCTCTACGACTCTCACTTCGCAGACGGCGTTAACTCACGCGATGATGAGTCCGGCATCTCATCGCTCCGTAGACGGAGCAGCGTAACCATCGCGAAAACACTGCGCTTTGAAACAACTCGTAACAGCTCGCGATCACGCGCAAACCATGTCGCGATGAAAATTGATCCGCATGCGGAATTATTTTCAACGCCCTCTAGACTAACTCGAAAGTGAGCATAGGGTTGTGGACAGAATCACAGTCGCGTGATTCTCTGATTGACAAGAGCGTCCAGGGGTCGCGCGGCTGTCGCCTAGGGAGGGCGAGTATGCGTACGGGGCGTTGGCGTTTGAATTGCGCCAAAGGGCGGTGGCCCAAACGATCCATTGCTGTCTGCAACGACGGAAAGGCCTGAGCGACGCGGCAAATCAGCTGCGGCGTGGTTTCTTTCTCGCGCCGATGAACGGTTAACCGGTCTGGCGCGGAACTTGCGGGGCAAGGGATCGCCATGGAACACCGTTCGCCATTCAAGAAAGCGCCGCAGGGTCTTCGGACCTTGCTTTTGGCAGGAACCGCTGCGGCTTCGGCCACGGCGGCCAGTGCCGAACCGATACAACCCTTTTGGCTCATGCCGACTACCGTCGCGACATCCCTTGGGATCGAGAAGGCGGCGGCGAGCGAGCAGGTGAAGACGTTCAAGAGCCGGGTGTTCGCGACGCAGACCGTGAACCTCTTGAACCTCGATACCGCCGATGAAGGCGACGGGCTCGACGTTCCCCTGCCCTTCAGCGAAGGCGCCGACAGCGATGCGCCGGTGACGCTGAAGCTGCGCAGCGGCTCGTTCGATCTGGAACCGTCCGTGGGCGTCAAGGTCGACCGCTTGGCCGGCGGAACCAATTTCGCGACCGGGGCGGTTGCGACCGAAAGCGTCGGCTTCGACGCGGTCGCATTCGACGGGCGTTTATCCGTTAGTTCGGACTTCGCAAAGACAATCGACGACACCGACACGCGCGACTTCCGCGACCCGCAACTGCGCGAGCGCGACCGTCCCCTGAAGCTCGCCGACACGGCGCGGCGCACGCGCTTCGGCGCCAAGGTGATCGACACAGAAAACCTGCGCCTCATGGTCGACGGCGAGTTCGGCGAGACCTCCGAAGGATTCGCGACCAGCCTGCGCGAGCTGCCGACGGGTCAGCTGGTGCTGCCGGGATCGTGGTCGATGCTGTCGTCGCGCCTCGAATTCGGCGACGCTCGCGTCAAGGTCGATTATCAGGATTTCGTCACGCGCGAAGAGTCGTTGAGGCGCCAGGGCGTGACGCTGGGCTTCCATTCGTCGGAGTTGTCCGTCTATCGCAAGGAAGGTATGGAGTTCAATCTCACTCAAGGCGGTCAGTGGTTGAAGCGCAGCCAATACGCGGGCGTGACCGCCGACATCCTCGTCGTCGATGTCATTCCGCCGGCCGTCGCCGATGCGATCGATCCGATCCGTCCATTCTTGCCGACGCAAGTGTTCGCGGCGTTCGAACGCGGCGACATCGTACGCGCCGAACTTCTGCCGGGACCGCGCGACCGCGTGGACACCGGGCACATTGCGCTGACATGGGAAACGAACTACGGCGAAACGACCGCGAGCGTGTGGGAACGCCGCATCAAGACCGACATCTACACGCCGGACGGCGAAGAGGGCTTGGCGCTATCACGCTCCCGCGATCGCTTCATCGACATCTCGCACAAGATTCGCCGCGGCAATTGGCAGTTCGGCGCCGGTCTTTCGATGATCGAGACCGACGACACGACCCTCGACGTGCGCCGGGCGGAAAGCGAGATCGCGCCGCACGTCTCCGTCGCTTACGCACCGGAAGGCGGGCCGAAGGTCGAACTTAGGTTGGGCGCGGCGGATGCCGCTTCTCAGATCATCGACGACAATCTTGCGGCGCGGTCGAAGACGCGGCAGCTGCAGCTCAGCGTCGACTTGTCGAACTTCGTGCAGGAAGAACTCAACCGCGACGACGCGAAGTTGAAGCTTGAGTATCGCTATGACCTGAACGGCGCGGAACGCGACGCGAACGGGCGTGAACGCGGCGGAGGACACGCCCTGCTGGTGACGTTCTCGACGCCGCTGAACTGAGCTTTTCCGAACACCGCGGGGCACTAGGGTCGCGCCTGCACGGCTATCTCAGGCTACATTGTGCATGACGTTGACGACGATGTGGCGGCGACGTTGGCTGCCTTGAGGGCGCGTGGCGTGACGTTTCGCAACGACCTCGCGAGCGGGCCCGGCGGGAAGCAAATTCTCTGCAACGATCCTTCCGGCAATTGCGTCGAGCTGTTTCAGCCCGCATAGGCGCGTTTGGCGGACCGCAATGCCTGCTGGTAGTCTTCCGTCCTTCGAGTCACCCAAGAACAAAGACAAGGAATGGTGCCATGATCCGTCGTACCCTGTTCGCCGCGCTCGCCTTCGCTGCCGCCACATCGATGGTGCTCGCCGACGATTTGTGCATGAAGATCGAGACGGCGGCTCTCGAAGGAAAGAATGCCGAGATCGATACCTTGGTCGCTCAGGGCGCGAGCGTGAATTGCCAGTTCTCGGACGGCTGGACCGCGTTGATGCATGCGGTCTACGGCAAGAAGCTCGAGACGGTGACGCATCTGCTCAAGGCGGGCGCCAATCCGAACCTGGCGCGCAAGGACGGGGTGACGGCGCTGAAAATGGCGAAGGCGGGACAAGTGCTCGGCATGGGCGAGAGCGAGGTGAAGCTCTACGCCGATATCGAGGCGGCTTTAGTGGCGTCGGGCGCGAAGTAGGGCGCGCGGGACGCGCAGCTGCAGGTTGCGCGTGCGGCACGATATCTCGCCAATCTCCGGGCGGGCCGCTCTTGACGTTGCCGGTCGGCACAAACCATCTATTCCCCATGGAAAACGTCGGTAACGCCATGGGCGCATATCGGGCTGAGCATTCCGGCGTTCGCGAGACAGCAGCCGGATCCTCGTTTCGCACGGGGTTCGGCACTCGGCATGTGCCTTACGGACCGCTGCCACGGCAGAGGCTCGACATCTATCGGCCGAAGGGCGGTCACGCGAAGGCCGTCATTCTCTATCTCTACGGCGGGGGATGGGTGTCGGGCGCGCGTTGGTACTACCGGCTGTTCGGGCGGATGATGGCGGCGCGCGGCTACGCGGTCGTCGTGCCGGACTATCACCTCTATCCGAACGCGCGGTATCCGGCGTTCGTCGAAGACGCGGCGCTGGCGTTCAAGTGGACGCACGATCACGCGGCGCAGCTCGGCGGCAGTTCGGCGCGGCTCTTCGTGATGGGACATTCGGCGGGCGCGCATATTTCTGCCCTGCTCGCGCTCGATCCGCGGCATCTCGCGCGGCACGGGTTGAAGCCGTCGCATATTCGCGGGGTCGTGGGCTTGGCCGGGCCTTATACGCTCGATCCTATGAAGTGGAAGGGCTTGAAAGACATCTTCGCGCTGTCGGTCGCGGAACCGCATGCGGCGCGGCCGATCAAGCTGGCGCGCGCGGGCGCACCGCCGATGCTGCTGCTGCACGGCGAGCGCGACCGGATCGTGGGTTCGCATGCGAGCGTCAATCTCGCGGGCGCGCTCGACGGCGCCGGATCGAAGGCGGAAGCGAAAGTCTATCCGCGCATCGGGCACTTCGAGATTTTCGCGGCCTATCTGTGGGGCTGGCGCTGGCGCGCGAGCGTGCTGAAGGATACCGAGGCGTTCATCGCGGCGCAGTTG
>JAEUML010000282.1 GCA_016792785.1 Alphaproteobacteria bacterium | reverse complement strand
GTTCCGGCACTGCGTCTCGCCGAACCGCTTCTGCGGCCCGAACCCCGGCCACTCGTGAAAGATGACGCGCGCGCCTTCCGCCTCGGCCAGCTTCTGCGTGCCGTCGCTACTTCCCGAATCGATGACGACGACTTCATCCACCCAATCCTTCACCGCCCGAATCGTGCGCACGATGCGGTCCGCCTCGTTCCGGGCGATGATGAAGCAAGAGAGCGGCAGTCGTTGCACGGGGGGCGTGTCGAAGCGGTTGGTTTGGGTTCGCGTTCGGCAGTGACATAAGGTCGGAAAGGCCGCAAGCCCGCTTCCTTGACTAAGGGGGGCGGCATCACCAATCTGCCGCGCTTCTCAAGGGGCGGACGCCCCGCTTAACCAAAGGAGCACGTATCGTGTCGTCGCCCGCCAACGAAATCCGCATCACCCTGCCTGACGGCTCGGTGCGGACGACGACGCGTGGGAGCACGGGCGCCGACATCGCCGCGTCCATCGGGGCGGGCCTCGCGAAGGCAGCACTCGCCGTCAAAGTCGACGGCGAGATGAAGGACCTCGACTGGCCGATCGAAAAGGACGCGAAAGTCGAAATTGTCACCCGCAAAAGCGAAGAGGCGCTCGACCTCATCCGCCACGACACCGCGCACTTGCTGGCGCAGGCGGTTCAGGCGTTGTTTCCCGGCACACAAGTCACGATCGGTCCGAACATCGAGGACGGTTTCTTCTACGACTTCGCACGCAACGAACCGTTCAAGCCGGAGGACCTGCCCAAGATCGAAGCGAAGATGAAAGAGTTGGTGAAGGCCGACTTAGCCACGAAGCGCACCGTGTGGCAGCGCGACAAGGCGGTTCAGCACTTCTTGTCGATCGGCGAGCAATACAAGGCCGAAATCATCCGCGATCTGCCCGCGGACGAAGAAGTGCGCGTCTATTACCACGGCGACTGGCATGACCTCTGCCGCGGCCCTCACCTCATGTCGACGGGCAAGATCGGCACTGCGTTCAAGCTCACGAAGATCTCCGGCGCCTATTGGCGCGGCGATGCAAAGAACGCGCAGCTTCAACGCATCTACGGCACCGCTTGGCGCGACGAGAAGGAACTCGACGCCTATCTGAACCGCATCGAGGAGGCCGAGAAGCGCGACCACCGCAAGATCGGCAAAGAGATGGACCTCTTCCACATCCAGGAAGAGGCGACCGGTCAGATATTCTGGCACCCAAAGGGCTGGACGCTCTACCGCACGCTCGAGAACTACGTGCGCCGCCAAGTCGAGCGGGCCGACTACCGCGAGGTGAAGACGCCCCAACTCATGGACCGCAAGCTGTGGGAGGCGTCCGGCCATTGGGAGAACTACCGCCCGCACATGTTCATCGCCGAAGTCGACGAAGGCGATAAAGAAAAGCGCGTGCTGGCCGTGAAGCCCATGAACTGCCCGGGTCACGTTCAGATCTTCAAGCAAGGCTTGAAGAGCTATCGCGACCTGCCGTTGCGCATGGCCGAGTTTGGCTCGTGCCATCGCTACGAACCTTCGGGCGCGCTGCACGGTATCATGCGCGTACGCGCGTTCGTGCAGGACGACGCGCATATCTTTTGCACCGAAGAACAGATCATCCCCGAAACGCATCGCTTCGTCGACCTACTCGCGCGCGTCTACAAGGACTTGGGCTTCGACAGCTTCTCGACGAAACTCTCGACCAGACCCGAATTGCGCGCCGGTTCCGACGCCGACTGGGATCGCGCGGAATCGGCGCTCGAACTCGCGTGCCGCAAGATCGATCTGCCCTACATGATCAATCCGGGCGAGGGCGCGTTCTACGGACCGAAGCTCGAATTCACCCTGCGTGACGCCATTGGCCGCGACTGGCAATGCGGCACGCTGCAAATCGACTACGTCCTGCCTGAGCGCCTCGACGCCGAATACGTTGCCGAAGACGGCACCAAGAAGCGTCCGGTGATGCTGCACCGCGCGATACTGGGTTCGCTCGAGCGCTTCGTCGGCGTCACGATCGAGCACTACGCCGGCAAATTCCCGCTCTGGATGGCGCCGGTTCAAGCGGTTGTTGCCACGATCGTCTCCGACGCCGACGCCTACGCGAAAGAAGCCGCGGCAGCGTTGAAGCTCGCGGGGCTACGGGTTGAAACCGACCTTAGGAACGAGAAGATCAACTACAAGGTCCGCGAACACGCGCTGGCCAAGGT
>JAEUML010000110.1 GCA_016792785.1 Alphaproteobacteria bacterium | reverse complement strand
CGGCGCGGTGCTGAATACCGCCGCTCTCGGTCTTCCACTCATAGCCGGCGCGGATCTGGCTCACGATGCCTTTGGTGTAGGACCACGTCTCGCCGAACGGATGCCCGATCGCATGCACATCGGCACCGACCGCGAGCTGCGCCGGATCGCCGAGCTTGGGGATGGTCACGTCCGCTGGCACCGAGGGGACCTTGATCAACGCCAGGTCGGCGATCTGGTCGACGCGCAACACGCGCGCTTGAATGGCGTCGCGCTCGCGCACCCGGTCGGTCGAAAAGACCGGCTTGAAGATCACGCCGACCGTCTTCTGCCCCTCGACCACATGCCAATTCGTCAGGATCGTGCCGTCCCTATCGATGATCGTGCCGGAACCCAGCGACGTCGGCGTTACGATGAGCACGACCGAGCGGCTGTACTTCGCAAACAGGGCCTGCTCGAGCTGCCCACGCAGAGGCGGCGCTTCGGTCGCCGACTGAACCGCGCGCAGCGACCGCTCGAGCTTCGCGGCGGGAACGCCGTTGACCGACCGGCCTGCGTTTTTCAAGCCGCCGACCGCCGGCGCTTTGGCCGTGGATGCTTCGCCGAATTCGGGAATTGTGGGCATGCGCTCTTGCGCGGACGAGAGGCCGGACACCGCACACACCGCAGCGGCCGCAATGACAATGCGCAACCAAACCATGCCGAAAGCCCCCCAACCTTCGAGGTTGAACTTAGCAATGGGGGTTCAGTCGGTCACTGTGTTCTTTGTACCGCGCCGGCAGGGTAACCAATCTGTACCAAGGCTTGACTAAGCCTCGGCCACCCGGGCGGCTTGCGCCTTCGCCTTCTTGGCACCCGCTTTGGGCGCCCGCGCCGCGACGGCCGCGCGCTTCACCGCCTGACGCGCAGCAAGCTCGGTCTCGATCACCGGAATAAGGTCGGCGGCCGACGCGCGTTGGCGCGTGCTGCCCGTATCCTTTAGGCGCAGCGCATTGGCATGCAGCGATGCCAGCGCCTTGTCGTCGAGTTGCGGAACCCGATCGCGCAGGTCGACGACGACGGGGCCTGCGCCCGCATCGGTACGTGCCTGTTTTTCGGTCTCTCGGTTCATGTCTCACTCCTCGTCGCCAAAAGGCTTTGAAATGCGAAACGGCGGCGAAGCGTCACCGCCGCGCCGCCGCTTCGAACGTCACGCGCGAGGGGTTAGCCCGCGCGTCCGCGTGGCCATTACGCCGCGCGCAGATTCACGGCCTTCGCCCCGCGCTGATCCTGCTCGGTATCGAAAGCAACGCGTTGTCCTTCAGACAGCGTACGCAGGCCTGCACGTTCCACCGCGGACACGTGGACGAACACGTCCTTGCCGCCGCCCTCAGGCGAGATGAAACCGAAGCCTTTGACGGCGTTGAAGAACTTGACCGTTCCGGTCATCGACATGGTATTTTCCTTAATGCAACGAGGTTCCGCCTTGGCGACATGCCACGACGTCGTGAAAAGCTTGGCGATCGTTGAGGGTGGGGAACCGTTGCACGCGCCCGGGCTTTGGCCGCGGAAGCGAATTCTTGGTCCGCACTTCACAAATGTGCAGCCGTCACTGTGCGAACATATAGACGTTCGCGGTTCGTTTTGCAACGCCGCAAACCGGGCGGCGGCCCGCGACTAAAGCGCTGCCGCCGACACCTCGTTAAGCACGGCCGTGTAGTGCAGCACCGCCGCCGTAAGCACCATCCAGTGCCAAATCGCGTTCTGATAGGGCAGCCGCTCCCACAAGTGGAACACGACGCCCAGGATGTAGGTCGCGCCGCCCGCGAACAGCAGCCACGCGCTCGTCGGCGAGATCACCTCCGTAAGCGGACCCGCCACAACCAGGATCGACAAGCCAAGCCCGATATAGAGCGCGATCGTCATGCGCTCCCACCGACGCGGAAACACGAGCTTCATCGCGACGCCGGCGACGGCGACGCACCAGGCAAACGCGAGCAGACCAAAGCCCCACGCACCGCCCACCCGGTTCATAACGAACGGCGTGAGCGTGCCCGCAATCATCACAAAAATTGCTGCGTGATCGAAGCGGCGAAGCATCTCCTTGACGGGCGACGGCGGCCACAGATTGTAGGCGGCCGAGAACCCCAGCATTGAAAGCAACCCGACCGCGTAAAGCGACGCGCCGAGAATCAGAAGGAACGAACCGCTGGCGCCCGCCGTGAACATGAGCACGAGCGTGCCCACGAGGCCGCTCGTAATGCCCACCGCGTGTGCGGAAATGTCGGCCCACATTTCGCCCTGGGAATAGGCCTTGTACACGTTGCTACGTGCGCTTTGCGGCGCGGACATGAACCAGGGCGTCTTGGGGGCCGCGCGTCGTTCCTAGGTATCGGCTTCCCGGAACGCCAGCACGGCGACGAGGGCCGTCACGGCGGCGACCGCCCAGCTGACCGCGACGGGCACATGATAACCGCCGATAGCCATGTCGAGTCCATAGAAAGCACGCGCGGCTTGCGCTGCGGCAAAGACGCCCAGCAAAATCGCGGCGATAATGGTGAAGCGGCGCGGCATCGAGGCGGCGATTTCCGGCTTGGCAGGTTCCATGGCGTTTCCTCCGGCGTATTGTTGGCTTGTTGTGTCAGGCACGAAGCACAACGTGCGCGCCGTCCCGGTTGCGGGTCGAACACGCGTGTCATGCGCAAGTTTTCGAGATGACTGCGGGCCTGTGGGCCCCGCTCCAATGTTGCCGTCAGACTACCCCAAGCCCCTGCCGGAAGCCAGGGCATGTCGATCCGAAGCGCCCGGTCAAAACCGGTGACACAGTGCATTGCGCCCCGTTCGGTGCGCCCGGCATGTACAATGTCCGAACAAAACCAATAGGTTGCCGCGCGCCGGAAAGAAATTCAGCCCTGGTTGCGGCGGTGTGATGGCCAGAATCGCAGAACTCGGCCAATCTCGCGCTGTGGAGGAGACCAACGCATGAGCGAGCCGGTACGCGCCCTTGCAAGAACCCGCTGGCGCGTCGCCATCGCCCTTAGTGCCGTTGTGTTCGTCCTCTATTTCGGATTCATCCTGGCAGTCGCCTTCGCGAAAGAAGCGATGGCCGCCGAGATCGTCCCGGGATTGAGCCTCGGCATCTTGCTCGGTGCGCTCGTCATCGTGGGCGCCTGGATCACGACCTGGATCTACGTCACCTGGGCGAACCGCCACTTCGACGCGCGCCTAGAGGCCTTGAACGGCAAGGGCGGCAAACAATGACCGGCCAAACGTCGCTCGGCGAACCGAATGTCACGGCGATTGCGTTCTTCTTCGTCTTCATCGCCGCGACGCTGGCGATCACCTATTGGGCCGCCCGCCGCACCAAGACGACGGAGGAGTACTTCGCCGCCGGCCGCTCGATCAGCGGGCGCCAGAACGGCTTCGCGCTCGCCGGTGACTACATGAGCGCCGCAAGCTTCCTCGGCATCGCGGGCCTCGTCTCACTCTCGGGCTTCGACGGCCTGATCTACTCGACGGGCTGGCTTGTCGGTTGGCCGGTCGTGTTGTTCCTGATCGCCGAGCCGCTGCGCAATCTCGGCAAATACACGTTTGCCGACGTCGTCAGCTTCCGCCTGCGCCAAACGCCCGTGCGGGTGGCCGCCGCGATCGGCACGCTCGCCGTTGTCGCGTTCTACTTGATCGCACAGATGGTCGGCGCCGGAAATTTGATCAAGCTGATGTTCGGTATCTCGTACGAGCTGTCCGTGATCGTCGTCGGCGTCGTCATGCTGGCCTACGTCCTCTTCGGCGGCATGATCGCAACGACCTGGGTTCAGATCGTGAAGGCCGTTCTGCTTCTGGGCGGCGCGGCCTTGCTCTGCGTGCTCACGCTCGCGCAGTTCAATTTCAATCCGGCGCAACTCTTCGCCGAAGCATCGCAGCTCTACGGCGCCGAAGTGTTGGCCCCCGGCAAGCAGGTCGCCAATCCCTGGGACGCGATCTCGCTGGGCTTGGCGCTCATGTTTGGTACCGCGGGCCTGCCGCACATTCTCATGCGCTTCTACACTGTCCCCGACGCCAAGGCCGCGCGGCAGTCCGTGTTTTGGGCGGCGGGTCTGATCGGCGCGTTCTATTTGATGACGTTCATCCTAGGCTTTGGCGCGATGGTGCTTGTCGGCCGCGAGGCGATCATGGCCGTCGACAAGGGCGGCAACATGGCCGCGCCGTTGCTCGCGGAGGTCTTGGGTGGAACCGGTTTGCTCGGTTTCATCGCAGCGGTGGCGTTCGCGACCATCCTTGCCGTCGTCGCTGGTCTCACGCTCTCAGGCGCCGCTGCGCTCAGCCACGATCTCTGGGTCTCCGTCCACCGCAAGGGCGACGCGCCGCGCGAGGAACAGCTCATGGTCGCGCGCATCGCAACCGTCGTGCTTGGTGTCGTTGCGATCATCCTCGGCATCGTCTTCAAGGGGCAGAACGTCGCCTTCATGGTCGGCCTTGCCTTTGCGGTAGCCGCGTCCGGGAACTTCCCGGCGCTCGTGCTCTCGATCTTCTGGCGCGGCTTCACGACCATGGGCGCCGTCGCCTCGATCGTGACGGGAACGGGCACGAGTTTGATCTTGATCGCGGTCTCGCCCACGATCATGGTCGACCTTGGCGGTGCAGAAAGCGCGTGGTTCCCGCTCAAGAACCCGGCGATCGTCACCATCCCGCTCGGCTTCGCGATCGGAATCCTCGTCAGCCTGCTGAAACCCGAAGCGACCGCGCGCGACGCCTACGACGCGAAGGAGCACCGCATGATCATGGGGACAGAATAATGTTTGCGACGCTTTTGCTTGCCGCGGGCCTGACCGGCACCGCCGCCTTCGACGCCGACACGATCCCGAAGGCGCAATCCGAAATCACCGCAGCCTGCGGCGCCAGACCCGCGCTCATCGTCCGTTGGGACGCGTTCGGCGACGACGATTCTGCCGCTCAAACGCTGATCGGCGATGGCCTCTCATTCCTGACAACGGCGTTCAAGACCGTGTGCGCCGACGCGACCCTCAAAGGCGAGGTCGCCAAGCAAATCCGCAAGATCGCGCTGACCCAGGCCTACGGCGCCGCCGACCCGATCGTCTACATCAGTGAAGGCACGCTCAACGTCGAGTATCTGTGGATCAAGGGCGAACCTGTCCCCGATGCCGCCGTCGTCGCCGCCGAAATCGCCGCGCGTCTTCGGGGCGAAGAAGCCGAAGCACCGTAGCTACCCACGCTCCGTCAGCACCGTTCGGCAAGCCTCGGGCAACGCATCGAGGCGGATCGCCTTGTCCGGTTCATAGCGACCGACCGAGGGGCGTGCCCAATCCGGCTTGTCGAACCACGACTGAAGCTCCGCACCGCAGCCGTCACCCTCGGGCGGCGGCTCTTGCGCATTGCATCCGGCGCTGTCGGCGGGGCAGGCAAGACGCACATGCATATGCGAATAGTGCCCCGGCCACGGGCGCACCTTGCGCAGCCATGCGCGCTCGCCCTTCGTGCGCAAACACAGCGCGCGCTTGATCGGCGGCGAAACGAAGATGCGCTCGACCTCGTCCGCCTTCGCCGCGCGCGTCAGCATCGCGACCTGCGCCGCACCGAAATAGTGGCTAACGGTCAGCGTGTCGAAATCGACCATCGATGGCGGCTCGAACGTCTCCACCTCGTTCGCGTCCAGCCGCCGCGCCGGCAGCGGTGTCAGCCAT
Organism: Alphaproteobacteria bacterium; assembly: GCA_016792785.1. Classification (GTDB taxonomy): domain Bacteria; phylum Pseudomonadota; class Alphaproteobacteria; order Micropepsales; family Micropepsaceae; genus SZUA-430. The sequence goes on along the minus strand of JAEUML010000110.1, from coordinate 505 downwards.
ATGTCGGCGTCAAGGCCGCTCTGATGCGAATTGTGGTCCGAGGGCGAAGGCCCGCCACGCGGCTGTCCCAAATCGCCGAGCAGCAGTCCGCGCACCCCGTCGGCGGCGACATCCGTCGCCAGTCGATCGATGAAGCGGATCAACGACGGATGCCCCCACGCCCGATTGCGCGACGGGTTCAGCACCTGCCAGCGGGGCGCGTCCGTGGCGAGTTGCTCCGCGCCCGCAATGCATCCGCGTGTGTACGAGCCGAACACGCGCGCGGGTCCCGAACTTGGCCCGCGGACGGCGGCAAACAGCTGCGCGGCAGGCGGATCGCCCTGCACGGCCGGAGGCAAGGGTGACGGCGCGACCGCGGGCGGACGCGCCTCGCACGCCGCCAGACCGAGCAACAGGGTGAGCACACATCCGATGCGCCTCACGCGAATCTCCGCCACTTCCGCCAGGGATACGACCATCGAACGCCTTCGTGGCCAAACGAGGGCGATGTTGCTTGTTTTCGGCC
>JAEUML010000108.1 GCA_016792785.1 Alphaproteobacteria bacterium | reverse complement strand
TACAACCTGGTGTACGGGGCGCGCCGGATGCACCGGCTGTTGACCCGGCTCGACGTGCCGCACGTGTACGAAGAGTTCCCCGACGACCACTCCTCCGTCGACTACCGCATGGACGTGAGCCTGCCCATTCTGGCGAAGGCGCTGACGGATTAACTCATATCGGCTTGCGGCCGGGTCGGTTTCCCTTTCATTGTCATGGTCGGCGTAGGCGGACCACCCACGACTTGCGGCCTTGGACCCGCTACAAAGTCGTGGGTGGTCCGCCTTCGCGGACCATGACAGGAAAAAAGAATGCGCATTCGGGCGGCGATTTTGGGTGGTGGGTCCTGGGGTAGCACGGTCGCCTCGCTGGTGGCGCGCAATGTGCCGGCGACGATTTGGGCGCGCTCGGCCGAAACGGTCGATGAGATCAACGCCAAGCACACGAACGAACGCTATCTGCCCGGTGCGCGTTTGACGCCGGCGCTGCGTGCGACGACCTCGATCGAGGAAGCGGTGCGTGGGGCGGATGTCGTCGTTATGGGCGTGCCGTCTCAGGCGATGCGCGACACGGCGCGCGAAGTCGGCAAGCACATCCGCGCTTGGGTCCCCGTGATCAGCCTATCGAAGGGGCTTGAGCTCGGCACGCGGCTGCGCATGACGCAGGTGATCGAGCAGGAGTTGCCGGGGCATCCGGCCGGCGTGCTTTCCGGTCCCAATCTCGCGCGCGAGGTGATGTCCGGTTTTGCGGCGGCGAGCGTGATCGCGATGGAGGACGAGGTCATCGTCCAGGAGCTGCAGGCGATCTTCAAGACGGGTATGTTCCGCGTCTATACGAACACGGACGTCGTGGGCTGCGAACTGGGCGGCGCGCTGAAGAACGTGATGGCGATCGCGACCGGTATGGGCGACGGGGCCGGTGCGGGCGAAAACACACGCTCGGCCGTCATCTCGCGCGCCTTGAACGAGATCACGCGGCTCGGCGTCAGGATGGGCGGGCGGCCCGAGACGTTTGCGGGGCTTGCCGGCATCGGCGATCTGATCGCCACCTGCACCAGCCCGCAGAGCCGCAATCGCACCGTCGGGTTCGAGCTCGGCAAGGGGCGTCAGATCGCCGACATTCTGGCCGGCATGCGCCAGGTGGCGGAGGGCGTGAAGTCGGCCAAGACGGTGCTGCAGCTCGGCGAAGAATACGAATGCGAGATGCCGATCGCGACCGAGGTCAACGGCGTCGTCAACGACGGGCGCACGGTGCAAGACGCGTTCCGCGGTCTGTTGAAGCGTGCGGCGGGGGCGGAAGCGGATCCCGGATGAACGAGAGCGTTTCATCTCAAACCGTCGGTGTGCCGCTGCCGCAATGGCCGGTGGCCGAAGGCGCGCGCGTCGTGTTCCTGACCGATTGCCGTACGGCGACGGAGCGGCAGGTCGTCGAACGCTGGATCGCGCAGACCCGGCCCGCGGGCACACGCGAGGATCAAGTCTCGTTCCTAGGCCTGCCCATCAAGGCCGACGACGCGCGGCCGTTTGCAACGCAGCTCAAAGCCTATCTGGATGATCCCGCGACGATGCTGGCGCCCGTACGCGTCGCTTGGTTGCCGCGGGAGCATGCGGGCGAGCGTTCGGCGCGGCTGACCGACCTCGTGCTTCTGCGCGATCCGCGCAAGCCGAAGGAAGCGCAGCAGAAGCGGATCGTGCAGGTTGAGCCCGAGCGTTGCCGCCTCGTCGCGGGACTTCCCGCCAGCATCGGCGATTTGAACACGCGCGCGAAGGCGTCCGCCGATGCGGATGCGAGCGATGTCGACGCGTTCGCCGAGTTCGTCACGCGGCAAGCGAAGCTTGCGCTGGAGCGCGCCGAGTACCGCTTGATCGGGCGGCGATACAAACTTCCGAAGCTGGTGCGCGAGCAGATCGCCGCGTCGCGGCGCTTTCGCGAAGGCGTGGAAGAGGTCGCGGCCAAGCTCAAGCGTAGCAACGACTCGGTGATGAAAGAGGCGCTCGGTTATCTGCACGAGCTGCGCACGGCGCACAGCCCCTATTTCATCGATTTGATGATGCAGATCGCGCGCGGGTTGTTCTCGCGCGGCTATGGCGCGCAGGTCGACTACGACCAGGCGCAGATCGAGCGGACGCGCGCGGCGCTGGAGAAGGCGCCGGGCATCATTCTGCCGAGCCACAAGTCGAACCTCGACTCCGCCGTCACGTCCGTTGCTTTCGCCGACAACAGGCTGGCGACGCCGACGACGTTCGGCGGCATCAACATGGCCTTTTGGCCGATGGGCACGATCGCGCGCAAAGCGGGGCGGGTGTTCATCCGGCGCGACGTGAAGAACAACCCCGTCTACAAATTCGTGCTGCGCGAGTATCTGGGCTATCTCGTCGAGAAGCGCTTCAGTTTGGAGTGGTACATCGAAGGCGGGCGCTCGCGCACCGGCAAGTTGCTGCCGCCGAAGCTTGGGCTTCTCACCTATCTCGTCTCGGCCTATCGCGAGGGGCGGGTCGACGATTTGATGCTGATGCCGATCTCGATCGCTTACGACCAGTTGCACGAGGTGAGCGAGTTCGCAGCCGAAGCCAAGGGCGGCAAGAAGAAGGCCGAGAGCCTTGCCTGGTTCGTGCGCTTCTTTAGGGCGCAGCAAAAGCCGTTCGGGCGCATTTATTTCCGCGTCGCCGAGCCTGTGTCGATGCGCGAGATGCTGGGGCCGCCCGACGGCGGCAAGTCGGAGGGCGACGAGGAAACACTTGCGACGCAGAAAGTCGCGTTCGAGGTGTCGTGGCGCATCAACGACGTGACCCCGATCACCGGATCGTCGCTCGTTTCGCTGATCCTGCTGTCGCACCGCGGGCGAGCGTTGACGCTCGAGCAGATGAACGTGGAGCTGGGCGAATACGTTTCGTCGGCGTCGCGCCGGCGGCTGCCGCTTGCGCCCAGCGCCAAGATCGGCGACATCGACGCGACGCGGCGCACGCTGGACGCGCTCGCGCAGCACAACGTCGTGCGCGAGCACAAGGGAGGTCTCGCCACCGTTTACAGCATCGGGCCGGATCAGCATCTGGCAGCCGCGTTCTATCGCAACACGATCCTGCACTTCTTCATCAACGATGCGATTTCGGAACTAGCGTTGTTGAAGGCGAGCGAACTTGCGGGCGATCGCGACGCGGCGTTTTGGGACGAAACGTTTAGGCTGCGCGATATTTTGAAGTTCGAGTTCTTCTTCAAGGAGAAGGGTGAGTTTCGCCGGAGCTTCGCGGCCGAGCTCGACGTGCTGGCGCCCGGATGGCGCGAAGCGCTGGGCGCCGGGCGCGATGCCGTCGTTGCGCTGCTCAAGGGCGCGCGCCCGTTGACCGCGCACGGCGTGCTGCGCTCGTTCGTCGAGGCCTATACCGTGGTCGCCGACACACTCGCCGCGCACGACCCCAGCTTCGTCGACGAGAAGAAGCTGCTCGCCGATTGCGGCGCGGTCGGGCGGCAATATCTGCTGCAGAAGCGCATTCAGAGCGAAGAGTCGATGTCGAAGCATCTGTTCCAAACGGGCTTGCAGCTTGCGAAGAACCAAAAGCTTCTGGAGGCGACCGACAACGTCGCGGCGCGCCGGCGCGGCTTTGCCGCCGAACTTCGCGACATCATGCGGCGCATCGATACTGTCGAGGCGCTTGCCGAGGAACGCGTGCGCGAGAGCCGGTAACGTACGCCGCCGGTTTTCGTTGCG
>JAEUML010000260.1 GCA_016792785.1 Alphaproteobacteria bacterium | reverse complement strand
GACGGGTTTTGCCGATTCCCAAATCGAGTGCTCGGGATCAAGCTGGCGGGCGACGCCTTCGACGACGACCATCGTCTTTTGCAGCATCACGAGTTGCGGCTGCATTTCCATGTCGAAGAGGCGGGTGACTTCGAAGAGCTGCGTCAAGAGGCGCGCCATCGACATGTTGCTCGCCGGGCGGCCGAAGATCGGCTCGCCGATCGCGCGCAGGGCTTGCGCGAAGTCCTGGACGTTGTGGCGCGGCGGAACGAAGCCGACTTGCAGATGGATTTCGGCGACGCGGCGGTAGTCGCGCGCGAGGAAGCCAGCCAGCGTCTCGGCCATGAAGCGGCGCGAGATCGCATCGAGCCGGCCCATGATGCCGAAGTCGACGGCGACGAGGCGGCCTTGCGCGTCGACGAACAGGTTTCCCGGATGCATGTCGGCGTGGAAGAAGCCGTCGCGCAGCGCGTGCTTTAGGAAGTTCTGAATGATGCTCGTTGCCAGTTTCTTCAAATCGTGGCCGCGGGCGCGCAGCGCGTCGATGTCTTTGAGCGGCGTCGCGTCAATCCATTCGGTCGCGAGAATGCGGCGCGTCGTGAAATCCCAATCGACTTCGGGCACGCGGAAATCGGGATCGCGCGCCGTGTTCGCCGCCATTTCGGCGGCGGCGGCCGCTTCGAGGCGCAAATCCATCTCGATCACGACGGAGCGGGCGAGCGTGTCGACGAGCGCGGTCGGTTTCATGCGGCGCATCTCGCCGCCGGTGCGCTCGGCCATGCGGGCGGCCCAGGCGTGCGCTTCAAGTTCGCGGCCGAATTCGAGCTCGACGCCGGGACGCAAGATCTTCAGCGCACGGTAGCGCGGCGGTTCGCCTTCCTTTTTCGGCTTGAGCGCAACCTTGTGAACCTGTGCGATCGAAGCTGCGGCGACGGCCTCCCCGATGTCGCCGAGTTCGGCGATGCGGGTGGGATCGAGTTCTTCGGCGAGCGCGCGCTGGGCCTCCGCCTTCGGGAACGGCGGCATGCGATCCTGCAGCTCGGAGAGGTCGCGCGCGATGTCGGCGCCGATGATGTCGGGGCGGGTGGCGAGGAATTGGCCCGCCTTGATGTAAGCGGGGCCGAGTTCGGTGAGCGCGCGGGCGAGGCGTTCGCCGGTGCGGCCTTGGCTCTTTGCCTTCTTCTTGCGGAAGACGAATCCCGCCAAGCGCGCTTCGGGCGGAGCGATTGCTGTCCATTCGGGTGGCGGTAACACGCCGTGCGCGCCCAGAACGCGCGCCGCCCTGAGAAGCCTTTGGATCTTGGCGAACGTGCCGAGCATGGCCGCTAGAACTTCCAGCCGGAGTGCATGGCGCATATGCCGCCGGAGAGGTCGCGCCACTTCACTTGTTTGAACCCGGCCGTCTCGATCATTGCCGCGAACTGCTTTTGCGGCGGGAAGCGGCGGATGCTCTCGACGAGATATTGGTACGAGGCGCGGTCGTTCGTCACGGCTTCACCGATCGCCGGGATCACGTTGAATGACCACATGTCGTAGAACGCGGAGAGCACGGCGTTGTCGACCTTCGAGAACTCGAGGCAGAGAAAGCGGCCGCCGGGCTTGAGCACGCGATAGGCTTCGCTGAGCGCGCGGTCGATGTGTGTCACGTTTCTGATGCCGAAGGCGATCGTGTAGGCGTCGAATGCGGCATCGGGAAGCGGCAGACGCTCGGCATCGCCGCAAGCGAAGGCGACGCGGTCGTGGAGGCGGCGCTCGCGCGCACGTTCGCGTCCGACGGCCAGCATTTCTCGGTTGATGTCGCAAACGAGCGCGCTCGCGGTTTCCGCTTTGGCGCCAAGACGATCGAGAAAGCGAAAGGCGATGTCGCCGGTGCCGCCGGCGACATCGAGCAGCCTCGTGTCCGGCGCGGGCGAGAGCCAGTCGATCAGGGCCTGCTTCCAGACGCGGTGCACGCCCATCGACATCAGATCGTTCATGACGTCGTAGCGGCGGGCGACGCTTGAGAATACTTGGCCCACGAGGCGCGGCTTCTCGTCTTCCGCGACGTTGCGGAAACCGAAGGAGACGGTTGGTTTTTCGTCAGCCATGAGGATCACGGAGAACATAGTGCTCGCAAATTCTTCGAGCTACGTTACACAGCGTCCCATGCCCGAATTGCCCGAAGTCGAAACCGTCAGGCTGGGCCTCGAACCCGTGCTTGCGGGGCGGCGCCTTGCGAAAGTCGTGGCGCGGCGGCCCGATCTGCGCATTCCGCTGCCCGCGAAGTTTGCCGAACGGTTAACGGGGCGTCGCGTGGTCAAGCTGGCGCGGCGGGCGAAGTACATTCTCGCGCATCTCGATGGGGCTGAGATCCTGCTCATTCATCTGGGCATGTCGGGCCGCTTCACGGTGCACGGTGCGAAGCTTGGGCGGTTCGTGCATGCGGCGGCGGAGGCGCAAGGCGGGCTTGGGCCGCACGACCATATCGTGTTCGAGACCGACGCCGGGGCGCGCGTCGTCTATACCGATCACCGGCGTTTCGGATTGATGACGCTTCTGCACGAGAACGAGCAGGCGACGCACAAATTGCTCAAGGGGCTTGGGCCCGAGCCGCTGTCGGAGGCGTTCTCGGGTCCGGCGTTGGCGGCGGCACTTAGGGGCAAACGCACACCGATCAAGGCGGCGTTGCTCGATCAGCGCGTGGTTGCGGGCCTCGGCAACATCTATGTGTGCGAGGCATTGTTCCGCGCGGGCGTTTCGCCAAAGCGCCTTGGGGCGACTATTTCGCGGGAGCGTGCGGCGCGGATCGTGGCGGCGTCGAAAGCGGTGCTCAAGGATGCGATCAAGGCCGGCGGTTCGAGCTTGCGCGACTACAAACGCACGGACGGCGAGCTCGGCTATTTTCAGCACACTTTTTCTGTGTACGACCGTGAAGGGCAAGCTTGCACCAAAACGGGATGCAAAGGCGTCGTGAAACGCATCGTGCAAGCGGGGCGTTCGACATTCTATTGC
>JAEUML010000253.1 GCA_016792785.1 Alphaproteobacteria bacterium | reverse complement strand
GCCAGACACAAAATCGACGGCGGCCTCGGCGGAGGAGAAGTTTCGCGCGATGAGTATCGACGCCCTTGACGCGCCGGCCAAACGCTCGCGGCCGGGAATGAAGCCGACGGACATTTCGAACCCCGACTATTTCCACAAGGTCGTCGACTGCCAGTGGGCTTGTCCGGCGCATACGCCGGTGCCGGAGTACATCCGGCTGATCGCGGCGGGGCGTTATGCCGACGCTTACATGGTCAACTGGAAGTCGAACGTGTTCCCCGGAATTCTCGGGCGCACTTGCGACAGGCCGTGCGAGCCGGCGTGCCGGCGTGGCCGCGTCGAGGCGGAGCCGGTTGCGATCTGCCGCTTGAAGCGCGTCGCGGCCGACAACAAGGGCGAGATCCTCGATCGCTTGCCGAAACCCGCGACCACGAAGAACGGGAAGCGGATTGCGCTGATCGGTGCGGGGCCGGCGTCACTGACCGTCGCGCGCGATCTGCTGCCGCTTGGCTATCACGTCGTGATCTATGACCAAGACCCGGCCGCGGGCGGAATGATGCGGACGCAGATTCCGAAGTTCCGCCTGCCGGAGAAGGTGCTCGACGAAGAGGTCGGATACATCACCGATCTGCAGCCCGAGCTTCGTTTGGGCAAGCGCGTCGACAGCATGAAGGCGGTGCTCGCCGAAGGGTTCGATGCGATCTTCGTCGGTTGCGGTGCGCCGCGGGGACGAAACCTCGAAATTCCGGGGCGCGAAGAGGCGAAGGCAAACATCCACATCGGCATCGATTGGCTGTCGTCGGTGTCGTTCGGTCATACGACCAAGATCGGCAAGCGCGTGATCGTGCTTGGCGGCGGCAACACGGCGATGGATTGCTGCCGGACTTCGCGGCGGCTTGGCGGCGAGGATGTGAAGGTCGTCGTGCGCTCCGGGTTTGAGGAGATGAAGGCCTCGCCTTGGGAGAAGGAAGATTCGATGCGGGAGGGGATCCCGATCCACAATTTCCTTGTCCCAAAGGAGTTCACGCACAAAGCGGGCAAGCTGACCGGCGTCTTGTTCGAGAAGGTGAAGGCTGAGTTCGACGCCAAGGGCAAGCGCAGTCTGGTGCCCTCGGGAGAGCCGGACGTGCATTTCGAATGCGACGACGTCTTGGTCGCTGTCGGTCAGGAGAACGCGTTTCCGTGGATCGAGCGCGATGCGGGCATCGAGTTCGACAAATGGGGTATGCCGAAAGTCGACGAGGTGACCTATCAGTCGACGAACGCGCGCGTGTTCTTCGGTGGTGACGCGGCGTTCGGGCCGAAGAATATCATCTGGGCGGTCGCGCACGGGCACGGCGCCGCGGTTTCGATCGACCAATTCGTGCATGGCCGCGACGTGAAGGACCGGCCGCCGCCGCTCGTCAATCTGATGAGCCAAAAGATGGGCATCCACGAGTGGTCGTACGACAACGACGTGGCGCTCGATCTTCGCTACAAGGTGCCGCATCTGCCGAACGAAGTGGCGCTACGCGACATCAAGGCGGAGGTCGAACTCGGCTACGACCGCGAGATGGCCTACAAGGAGACGCAACGCTGTCTGAACTGCGACGTGCAGACGGTGTTTGCGGCCAAGCTCTGCATCGAATGCGATGCGTGCGTCGACATCTGCCCGCTCGACTGCATCACGTTCACGGAGAACGGCGAAGAAGGCGAGTTGCGCACGCGGCTGACGGCGCCCGCGAAGAACACCACGCAGGATCTCTATATCGGCGACGGGCTGAAGACGGGACGCGTGATGGTGAAGGACGAAGACCTTTGCCTGCATTGCGGCTTCTGCGCCGAGCGTTGTCCCACCGGCGCGTGGGACATGCAAAAATTCCTTCTTGAAACTGCACAGGCAGGCGAGAAATGCCAAAGCCGATAGAGGCGACGAACGACTTCGTCGTCAAATTCGCGAACACGAACGGTTCGGGCTCGGCGAGCGCGAACGAGCTGTTCGCCAGGGCGATCCTGCGTATGGGCGTGCCGATCGCGGTGCGCAACATCTTTCCATCGAACATCCAAGGCCTGCCCACGTGGTACGAGGTGCGGGTCTCGGGCGAGGGGTGGATCGGGCGGCGCGGCGGCGTCGATCTCATGGTGCCGATGAACGGGCAGACCTGGGACAAAGACGTGAAGGAGGTCGAGCCGGGCGGGTATCTGTTCTACGATTCGACGAAGCCGATGCCGCCGTCGAAGTTCCGTCCCGACATCAACATCATCGGCATGCCACTGACCGAGATGGCGAACAGCCGCTACGACATTCCGCGCGACCGGCAGCTCTTGAAGAACGTCATCTATGTCGGTGCGCTCGGCGCGCTGCTCGACATGGATCATGACGAGCTGGTGAAACTGGTCTCCGAGCAGTATGCGGGCAAGGACCGCCTGATCAAACCGAACGTCGAGGCGCTTGGCTTGGGCCGCGACTACGCGCGCGAGCATTTGAAGGGCAAGTGCGGGCTGTCCGTAAAGCGATCGGACAAGGTCGGCGACCGGATTTTCGTGGCCGGGAACGATGCAGCAGCGCTCGGCGCGGTCTATGGCGGGGCGACGGTTGCGGCGTGGTATCCGATCACGCCGTCGACGTCGGTGGCGGAGGCGTTTGCGGCCCATTGCAAGCGGCTGCGCGTCGACCCGGAGACGAAGAAGAATCAATACGCCATCATCCAGTCGGAGGACGAGTTGTCGGCGATCGGTTCCGTGATCGGCGCGAGCTGGAACGGCGCGCGCGCGTTCACAGCGACGTCGGGGCCCGGCATCTCTCTGATGCAGGAGTTCTTGGGGCTCGCCTATTCGGCGGAGATTCCGGCGGTCATCTTCGACATTCAACGCGGCGGACCTTCGACCGGCATGCCCACGCGTACGCAGCAGTCGGATTTGACGCTTTGCGCCTACTCCAGCCACGGCGACACCAAGCACGTGATGATCTTCCCCGAAGACCCGCACGAGGCGTTCGAGTTCGGCGCGTTGTCGTTCGATTTGGCCGAGCGGCTGCAGACGCCGGTTTTCGTGATGCTGGATCTCGATATCGGCATGAACGATTGGCTGGTGAAGCCGTTCAAGTGGGACGATGCGCGCCAATACGATCGCGGCAAGCTTGTGTCCTATGAAGAGCTCGAAGCAGGCAAGGAGTTCTGGCGCTATATGGACGTCGACGGCGATGCGATCTGCTATCGCACGATCCCCGGCGTGCATCCCACGAAGGGCGCTTATTTCACGCGCGGTTCTTCGCGGAACAAGTACGCGAAGTACTCGGAGGAAGGATCCGACTACGTCGAGAACATGACCCGGCTGCTCAGGAAGTTCGAGACGGCGAAGAAGTACGTGCCGGGGCCTGTGATCGGCCAGGCCAAGCAGGCGTCGCGCTACGGCGTGATCTATTTCGGCTCTACTTCGGCCGCGATGGACGAGGCGCTTGCCTCGCTCGAAGGCCAGGGTATCCATCTCGACACGTTGCGTATCCGCGCATTTCCGTTCGCCGACAGCGTCATCGATTTCGTCAATGCGCATGATCAGGTGTTTGTCGTGGAGCAGAATCGCGACGCGCAGATGCGCGCGTTGCTCGTGAATGAGGGCGCGATCGATCCGGCGCGCTTCATCTCGATCCTGCACTACGACGGCACGCCGATCACGGCGCGCTTCATCGCCAAGGAAATCGGGGAGCGGCTCAAGGCTTTCGGCAAGCCCGCGTCCCGCACAAAGGTTGCGTCATGACCTATCTCGCCAAACCGAAGTTCCGCCATCCGTCGCTGGAAAAGAACGAGCGCGGGTTTACGCGGCGCGATTATGAAGGCTCGATCTCGACCTTGTGTGCGGGGTGCGGGCACGACTCGATCTCGGCGGCGCTGATTCAGGCGTTCTTCGAACTCAATATCGAGCCGCATCGCGTCGCGAAAATGTCGGGCATCGGCTGTTCGTCGAAGACGCCCGACTATTTCCTAGGCCAAAGCCACGGCTTCAACGCCGTGCACGGACGCATGCCATCGGTTCTGACAGGCGCCAATTTGGCGAACAAGAACCTGATCTATCTGGGCGTGTCCGGCGACGGCGACTCGGCGTCGATCGGGCTCGGGCAGTTCGTGCACTGCGTCAGACGCGGCGTGAACATGACCTACATCACCGAGAACAACGGCGTGTACGGTTTGACCAAGGGGCAGTTTTCGGCGACGGCGGATCGCGGATCGAAGTCGAAAGCGGGCGGCACGAACAGCGACGCGCCGATCGACCTTGTGAGCATGGCGATGCTTGCGGGCGCGACGTTCGTCGCGCGCTCTTTCTCCGGCGACAAGCAGCAGCTGGTGCCGCTGATCAAAGCGGCGCTGTCGCACAACGGGCCTGCGTTCATCGACGTGATCAGCCCTTGTGTGGCCTTCAACAATCATGCGGGGTCGACGAAGAGCTTCGACTTCGTGCGCGACCACAACGATGCGGTCAATCGGCTCGACTTTTTCGAAGGGCGCGCGGAGATCGTGACCGACTACAAGCCGGGCACGGTGCAGGACGTGGAGCAGCACGACGGTTCGATCATCAGGTTGCACAAGATCGCCGACGGCTATGACCCGACGAACAAGGTCGCGGCGATGAATTATCTCGCGACGCACCACGAGAAGGGCGAGGTGGTGACGGGGCTGCTCTATCTGGACCCGAACCCGAAGGACATGCACCAGTTCCTTCGCACGGTGGACGTGCCCCTGAATCGGCTGAACGCGAAGGAGCTGTGTCCGGGATCGAAGGTGCTCGAGACGATCAACGACGAGTATCGCTGATGAGCAGGTTGCAGGGTAAGCGCGCAATTGTAACTGGTGCCGGGTCGGGTATCGGCCGGGCCTCGGCGAAGCTGTTCGCGCGCGAGGGTGCCGCGGTTCTCTGCGTGGACAAGACGGAGGCGGTGCACGAGACGGTCGAAGCGATCACCAAGGCGGGAGGCCAGGCGATCGCGGTGACGGCGGACGCCGGGTCGGAAGCTGATGTGAAAGCATACGTTGCGCGCGCGGTGAAGGAGTTCGGCGGGCTCGACGTGATCTACGCCAATGCCGGCATCTCGGGAGGTTACGTGCCGATCGTCGAGCAGACGGTCGAGCAGTGGCAGGAAATCCTTCGTGTCAATTTGATCGGGCCGTTCCTCGCGATCAAGCATGTCGTGCCGCTGATGGTGGCGCAGAAGAAGGGGGCGATCATCTGCACGGCCTCGGTCGCGGGCATTCGCGCGAATGCGGGGCCGACGCCGTACTCGGCGTCGAAGGCGGGCGTTATCTCACTTGTGCAGGTGACGGCGAACGAACTCTACGGCACGGGTGTGCGCGTGAATGCGATCTGCCCCGGCCTTATCGAAACGGGGATGACGAAACCGATCTTCGACGGTGCCCGGGCGCGCGGCAACGAGGGCAAGATCGGGCA